>DASPVG010000023.1:0-18563 GCA_035622455.1 Terriglobales bacterium | reverse complement strand
GGCAAGTGCCAGATGCGCAATTCGTGGTAGCTGGCGCTAATCCTCCTCAGTTCTTGCGGGAGCGTGCCGGTGGCAACGTAGTGATTACCGGGCATGTGGAGGATTTGAATCGAGAGATCGCCCGCAGTACCCTCTTTGTCGCTCCGATGATCTCGGGTGGAGGATTCAAGAATAAAGTGGTGGAGGCCGCCGCCAATCGCACTTGCGTTGTTGCCACGAGTATTGCGGTCGAGTTCCTGGAGCCTTCGATTCGCCAGCTGGTCGAGGTCGCCGATAGGCCCGAGGAAATGGCGGCGTGCGTTGTAGCCTTACTTCGGGATCCGGATGCCCGCACCTCTCGGGCCTCCGCCTTGTACAACCATGTCTCTCGAAGCTTCACTTGGTCGCAGCGTACACAAGAACTGCTTGACATCGCCTGCGCCTGCATCGCGGACGTACGCGGCGCCCGGGTGCTCGCCTAGAGCCTAGAGATGGTCAAGCTTTCGACGCTCGGCTCTGCGCAGGAACCAGCGTCGGGGACTCGATCGGGATCGGTTCTTCGAGGGAACTCTACCCACTCTAGAAGTCTTGGCATGCCGCACTTACCTCGCTGCACCCAGTAACGATGCCGGAAAGTCGTCGCCCTGCCCCGCCGCCCCTCGACCGGAGGAAGGCTCATACCCCAGCCAGCGCATCAGTGGGCCCCAAGCAGTCTCGATCGCGGCGATGGAGGCTGGGGGCAGCTCGGAACGCCAGCCACCGGCCTTCGCTGAGCGCACGAAGGGGATGTCCCGGCGTGTATCTTTGGTGGTAGACCAGAGGTGAGCAGTAGCTTTCTCGAGTTGCCGCATTTTATCGGCGGAACTCTTAGACACTGCTTGCGCGATCTGTTCCGGCTGCGGATTCATTTTCAGAAAAGAAGCGATTCTGGCCAATTCTCTTTCCGCATCGGACGCTAGGTCCTCGTAACGCAGCAGCAGGAGGTTGGGGCGGCCTTGGCGAGCGGTGAGCCAACTGGTTACGTGTTCGCGCCAGGAGCCGGGATATACCGAGGTCTGTCCCTCCAGAAAGCGTGGGACCCATTTCTCTATGGGATAATTATCCCCGATCACCTTCCGCTTTCGGTTCATGTGAAACTGCGACAACGCGACATCCCGGGGGTCGCGTACAACGTAAATGACCCGTGGGTACCGGGGCTCAAAACAATAATGGCTTTTCAAGATCCTCGGACTCGGGGCCCGCACCAAAGTCCGCTTCGGAATTGAATCGGGATCTAGAATCAGTTGGTTAATATTAGCGAAAGTGACTCTGCGGTCGGGATATACGAGGTTGGCAATAAGAAAGCATGTCCATGTAGTTCCCGATTTTCCGTAAGAGACGACGAAGGTGTCATCAGGACGAATTGTCAGGTTACGGCCCTGAGTATGCAATCCCAACGCCATCCTACAGCCCGCGATTATGCGGCGCGTCATCGGCACGGTCTCCTCCTCTGAGCGGCGGGCAAATCCGATCGTGCAATTCCCGTCGCTCCTTGTGGCCTTCGGCTCTGGCCGCCGGAAGCCGGGGGGAGGCCCATTAGTATAACCCATGCTGGCTGAGGCACAACAAGGCCAGCCCCGCCGATCTCGCCGACGCCACAGGGCAGGTTTGGCGGGCAACCGGGGTGGTTGATAAGAGCGCAAGCCCTTAGCTGGCGTTGGGCGCTAGTCTATAAATACTCAATAGACAATCATTTAAGTTGCTGCGCTCGGGAGAATCTTCACGGCTTACGGCGGCTTTGGCCTTTTGGCCAAAAGATAGCCTCAGACTGCATAAAATGACAGTGATATATTGCTGCTCGACGCTCTACACTCGAGATAAGCCGTCCGAACTCATGAAGAGAAGCGGAATCTTGCTGCCGTCAATGCAAGCGCCGCAAAGATGCAACACGGTTACGGGCAGCGCTCGAGCAGCCTGGTGCTGCCCCCCTACCAGGCGGAAACGGGGCCACCGCGTAAGTTGTGCCCGCTGCCAAAATCTAGAATGGTGATTAAAGTAATAGGGGTAGTTGACTTTTCTTCGGTCCATGGATCCCAGGGAATTGAATTAAGGCGATGCAGAACAGCAATACGTCCAGCAGGCAGCCCTCGTTAACAAACCGGACGGCCATGGGAGTGGCTTGGATTTCGGTTTTCCAAGTTGCCAGGCAGGTCCTGCAGGTCGTTTCCGTCTCGGTTTTAGCCCGCCGCGTCCCCCCTACGGCCTACGGCCTGATGGCTATGGCTGTCCTGTTGACGAACTTTTTCGAAACCCTGCGAGAGGTTGGAACCGGCACGGCCCTCATTCGCGAACCAGAAGTTTCGGACGAACTGGCGGCGACCGTAACCTGGATCAACCTGGCTTTGGGATTGGCGACCTCCCTGCTGCTCGTGGCGCTTTCCTGGCCGACGGCGAAATTTTTCCATCAACCGCAATTGGCCGTGATCCTGCAGGTTCTTGCCATACCGTTCTTTCTGGGCGCCCTCATCATCGTGCCCCGGGCAATTCTTTCCCGGGAGATGGCATTTCGCGAGATAGCATTGGCGCAGACGGCGGGTGCGACGGGCGGTACGGTTGCCGCCGTGGCGATCGCGCTCGCCGGTGGCAAGGTGTGGAGTCTCGTGTTCGGCGCTTTGGTCAACACCGTGATTACCATGCTAGCGATCCGCTTCTTCTCTCCCTTTCGGCTCAAAGCTGTTTTTCGGCTGAGCCAGGCGCGTCGCATTCTTTCCTTTGGCATGAATTTGTCGGGGTATCAAATTCTGAATTATCTATCCCGCAATGCGGATAACCTGCTGGTGGGAAAATTTTTGGGAGCTACCCCGCTGGGCTTTTATCAGATGGCCTACACGCTAATGACCTACCCGCTGCAGAATTTCACAAGCGTGATTGGTCAAGTCGTCTATCCCGCCTTATCGAAATTCCACGATGACCATGAGCGCTTTCGCTCAGCCTATCTGCGTACCTGCCGGGTTATCGCTTCCGCTGCATTCCCGCTTATGCTCGGCGTGGCCGTCACGGCGGTGCCGTTTGTGCATGTCTTCCTCGGTGAACGCTGGATGCCAGTAGCCCCTATGCTGATGATTTTCGGACCGCTCGGTGCATTGCAGTCCATCACTCTCGTCTTTTTGATCTACAACACGCAAGGCAGGCCCGACATTAATTTCCGCTGGACGATCTTCGCGAGCTTCATGTATGTGCTTTCGTTCATTGTGGGCCTACGTTGGGGAATCCTGGGGGTGGCGACCGCGTACTCCATCGTCTGGACCGTTCTCATGATTCCGTCGCTTATCATCCCCTTCCGGCTGGTGAAGTTGTCCCTGCAGTCCTATTTCCGAGCCCTGTGGCCAACGACCTGGATGAGCTTGGCAATGGCGGGGGTTTGCCACGCCTGGTTGCTCTATTCCCGGCGGATCGGAGTTCACAACCCCGTAGTCCAGCTGATCAGTACGAGCGTGTTAGGCGCAGTAGTCTATGTGGGACTGTTACTGTGGAGAAAGCCCCCGGTTTTGTGGGATGTCTCCACCATAGTGTCGGCATCATCCCATCCGTGGGTCCGAATGCTCACCCGGGTTCTCGCGAGGTTCATTCAACCAAACCAAAATCTTGAACGCAATCCGTTCGCGAGTCTGCCTGGGCTGTAAGATCTCACCATCGAGCAGCCGAACCCATAGTCTTCGCCAGCCTCGAGAAAATGCCGCCGGGGAGACTACGCGCCGCAGCCCCCGGGAAAGTCACGCTCTGCGAGCGCGGCTATCCACCATCCCAGCAAATTCGAACCAATTGGCAATGGTCTCCATCCCGGCCTCGTAGCTCAACGGCGGAGTCCATCCTAGGCGGGTAGTCAATTTCTGGGGAGATTGATAATAAGCCCGGACTTGCGCCGTCACAAAACGGCTGCTCAGGGGTAGAGCGGGACGGGAACCGTTAACCGAGATGGGCCACTGTAAGCGCTCGCGAATCCGGTTCTGGGTTCGAGGCGGTAGGTGCCCAAAGGTGGCGCTTGCCAGGTCATTGATCCATCCAATCGGAGCCAGCTTTGAGGCTGCACGGCGGAATTCAGGAGAAATCAGCACGCGGCCCTGGTCCCTCAGTCTCGCCCGCCGCGGTCCTTTCGAAAGGAATGGGCGTACCTCGTCAGTCGTGACCTGCACAAATTCCAGCTGTATACCCAGGATGCGCGCATGGTCTTCCAGAACCGTTCGCCAGCTCACCGGCCGGGTTTCATTAACAAAGTAGCGTTCGCCGGCTCCGCTCGAGCTGCGGGCGGCGGCCAGGATGGCTTCGACCAGGTTATCCACGTGAACGAGATTGCTAGGATTGGCGCCACCGTCGACCAGTGGCATCGGCCCCGACCGCAATATTTCTGCCAGGCCGATCGAAAACACGGAGTAGGGTCCTACGATAGCACCCGGACAGAGGATGTAAGTCGCGACGCCCTTCTGACTCAGGCGGAAGATGCTTTCATCCTGGCGAAGCTTCATCTCGGCGTATTGGTTCGATTGCGGATCGGGCGAACCCTCTTCGCTGACGCAGTCGGGCTTCGGTTCCACTCCGTAGATTGAGGCACTGCTTAAGTGAATGAGTCGGCTGGTCCGGAGCCGCTCCATCGCCAGCAGGAGATTATGGAATCCCCTGCTTACTGCCGCTTTATCTCCCAGAGAGCAATTGACCACCACGTCAAAACCCGTCAGCGCATCGAGGACGGCTTTGCTATCGAGGAGGTCCAGCCGGCGGATGGGAATGCCAAGGCGGCTGACACGCGCGGCATTGCCGGTGCCGCGAACGAATGGGGCAAAGTTGATGCCCTCGAAGAACAACCTCTCGCATAAGGCGGAACCCACAAATCCCGAAGCACCCACAACCGCGATCCGATTCATTGCCCTCTTCCGGCCATCGCCAGGTTACGATACCAAGCCCACGGCTCCTCTAACTGGGTGCGGCAACGATAGAGCTGTTCTGAAAGTTTCACGCTTCGAGCCCCTTCAAAACCGTCAACCACGGGAGAACTACCGCTGCGGATCGAGTGCGCGAAGTCTTCCAGTTCCACCCGGTGATAGTCAATGTTGCCGCCGTCCACGGACGCGCCCATTTGCATCTTGGTCCCCGGCAAGGCCCTGGGAAAAAGCGTGATCTGTTCGGTTTCCATCGCCGGCAATTCCACAACGTAATGCTCCGTCTCAATGCTGAACTTGTTCTTCAAAGCAATGGCCTTCGAGAAGAAGAAACTACCATGGATGCCGTTGTCGAACCTGATCTGACCCTTGCAATTTCCTTCGACGCCGCCATAGCTGTCATCTGCATAACGCACCTCGCGCGGCTCTCCAAACCAGTAAATCATTCGATCCAGATAATGTGACCCCATCGTCACCAGAACCCCGCCACCCGCCTGCTCGCGGCTCAAGTTGTAGCCCGAAACCGAGGTATATCCTCCCCGCACGCCGTACTCACAGTGAAACCCTTCGACCTTCCCGAAAAAGCCGGCGTCGATTAATCGCTTCATGAGCTTTACCGAGGCGAAGTGCCGACCCTGAAAACCGACGGTAAGCACCAGTTCCTTGGCCCGCGCCAGCTCGCATACGGCGATAGCGTCAGCATAGGTTGTGCTCAAAGGCTTCTGGACAAAAGCCGAGATCCCGTGTTCGAAAGCGAGCTCAGTCAACATGCGATGAGTGTGATTGGGAGTGACAATGACAACGCCGTCTAAGGTCTCAACCACGTCCTCCAGCCGCGCCGCGGTTCTCGCCGAACACCCAAACATTCGTCGTAGCAGATTCGCCCGGTCGAGGTCGCGGTCCACCAGTGCAGTGACCTCTATGATCGGGGACCGGATTGCCGCCGGAAGGTGGGCAATTTCGGTCATGGCACCGCAACCGATCATGCCAAGTCGCACAGGTTTGACCTTGCTCAGCCCCATTGCGGAGGGTGAAAACCTTCCACCTGGATCCCATTTATAGCCTACATCCCGCAATTTGACTAGGCTCGCCGACTTCCAGCGGATTTTCAGACCGAACGGCGTCGGATATCAGACCTCAGGGGCGCAAGAGACAGGTCTGGCCTGAAATCGGGAAATGAATTGCGTGGCATGCGGTCATGCCGACGGGGAAAAGTGCGCTATGCCAGCGTCTTGCGGGAAAAGCGAAAAAATGTGCACCAAGCCCGCCCGCCTGCCTGGCACCGACACGGCTGCGAGGGGCTCGGCAGGCGGAGAAGGCAATCAAGTTAGATTGGAGTTCTAGCGGCAGGGGCGGAGGGCACGGCGGGAACCGCTTCTGGCCTTGATCGATCCTCCAGCGACTCGAACCACAACTGCAGCATCAGCAAAGCATAGATCTGGTGGTGGTTGTTCCGGCGCCCACTGTCATGCTCGTCGAGGAGATAGCGCACGAAGTGGGGAAAAACGATCCCCCGATCGAGAAATCCCCGGCTCAGCAGGCAGTCATGGACTAGGTCCCGCAGCGGTCCGCGAAACCAGCGATCAATGGGGATGCCGAACCCCATCTTGGGCCGAGTCAACAGTTCCGGAGGCAGGCGGTTACCCAGTGCCTTGAGGAGGATGCGCTTGCCTACCCCATTCTGCCACTTCCAACCGATCGGGATACGACAGGCATACTCGGCCAGTCGATGGTCCAAGAGCGGGCAGCGGACTTCGAGAGACGCCGCCATCGAGGCACGATCTACCTTCACCAACATGTCGCCGGTCAGATTGGCGGTGGCTTCGAAGTAGGTCAACTGCGACACCGTGTCGGTTCGGTTGGGAGGAAAAGAGTCGGGCAGCATCTGTTGCAGGATCGAGGGATCGCTGGGCAGCACCCACTCGGGAGCAAGCATCCGCTCGCGCATATCATAGTTCAGGTAGCTTTCATTGAAGTAGCGCTCTAAAGGGGTCGAGGAAGCCATGGCATAAAGAAAGTTCTTGCCGTAAGCGGAATAGGGGAGACGTGCCGCGACCAAGCGCATCAGCTTCTTGGCAATACTTGGCACATGGTCAAAGGCCGCGAGCCTGTGGAACTGGGTTATCGTCCGGTACCCTGCGAACAACTCGTCTCCCCCGTCCCCGC
The DNA here is from genome assembly GCA_035622455.1 of Terriglobales bacterium. Lineage (GTDB taxonomy): Bacteria > Acidobacteriota > Terriglobia > Terriglobales > Acidobacteriaceae > JAFAGX01. The sequence goes on along the minus strand of DASPVG010000023.1, from coordinate 11,505 downwards.
TGAGCGCTACCTTCACGTACCGGGCGGCAAACTCGGAAACAATATAGGTGGGAATGGCGGAGGAGTCGGCGAAAGGTTCGTCATAGTGGTCGGCCAGCTTGGCCACAAGCGCTATGGCGTCGGGCCTCACCACGATCTCGTGGTGCTCCGTCCGATATTTCCTTGCCACCATAGCCGCGTAGTGCAGTTCGTTGTACTCGTTTTCCTCAAAGCCGATGGAAAAGGTCTTGACCGGCTCGGGGGATTGCAGCGCCATGGAAGCGACGACCAGGCTCGAATCGATTCCACCACTCAGAAAGGCCCCTAGTGGAACATCGGCAATCATGCGAATGCGCACCGACTCATCGAACAACTCGCGCAGGCGCTCTTCCGCCGGCGCCTCGGAAAGGCCGGTTCGGTTCTCTTCGGAGAAAGGCGGTAGCCTCCAGTAGCGGCCGTGCTGGACGCACCCGTCGACCGAACACTCCAGCCAGCAGCCGGGAATGAGTTTGCGTACCGAGCGAAACGGGCTATAGGGATCGGCAATGTAGCCGAACTGAAAATAAAGGCGCAGGGCTTCCTGGTCGAGTTCCAGGGGAACACCGGCAATGCGCAAGCATTTCAGTTCGCTTGCGAAGTACAGGCCGCTGGGGGTATTGGCGTAGTAGAGAGGTTTCTTGCCGAAACGGTCGCGGGCCAACACCATCTTCTGCTGCCGCGCGTCCCAAATGGCAAAGGCAAACATCCCGCGCAGCCGCTCGAGACCTGCTGGGCCTTGGTCCTCGTACAAGTGCACCAGCGTTTCCGTGTCGCTGTTGGTAGTAAAACGGTGGCCACGGCCGATTAGATCCTGGCGAAGCTCCTGGTAGTTGTAAATTTCGCCGTTAAACACCACCCAAACCGAACCGTCCTCATTCGCCATCGGCTGGTGGCCTGTGCTCAGGTCGATGATGCTGAGCCGTCGCATGCCGATACCGCAAGGGCCCTCCGTGTAGAAGCCTTCATCGTCCGGTCCGCGATGGCGAATCAGGTCGGTCATCGCCTTGACGCTCTCGGCATTGGCCTTCCCTCTCCGCAGCAAGAATCCGGCGATTCCACACATATTTTTGAATCGTATCATTATCCGCCATCACCTGCTATTGCGGTCGGGATCCGAACCACCCCCAATAAAGATCATTGGCTCGAGATTCTCCCGGGCCCTCTACACAGCGAAAAACAAGCGAGCTCTGACGGCCAGTTCATGGTCTCTGGTTGAGGGCCGGGTCCCTTCGAAGACGCCCTCCGATGAGTTCGAGCAGGCGCTCCGGGCCTAAATAGCGGAAGGTGATTATGTGCGTTTGAGCAAACGGCAGCGCACTAAGGCGGTTGTAAACTCGCGGGTAAGGCGGTTGTGAACCCGTCCGAGCCGTCGAATGGGTACCAGCTCCAGACTGGCGAAGCGCAAGGGGCTGCTCGCTACCAACTGCTCGAACTGATGTATGGTCATTTGGTTCAGGCCGCCGGCAACTTCGCGGAATCGAGTGGCACCGTCGGTCTTGAAATCGGAGCGCCAGCGGATGAGGGAGGCTTCGCTAAATATTAAATGGGCCCAGGGAAAGACGGAGAATAAATGCCCGCCCAGAGGGTGATACCAGGTCGGCCCGAAGCAGGCGACGACCTCCCCCTCCGGCCGCAACAGGGTGCTCATGAGCCTGAGTATTTTGCCAGGTTCGGAAAAATGCTCGAAGGCGTCGATCGAAACGACAAGGTCCGCCAGTTCCTCGGTAGTCGACGCGAAATGGCAGATATTGTGAACCCCTGCAGCCAGCGCCTGCTGCCTGGCGACGGCCAGGACATTCTCACGGATATCGACGCCGATCACCCGTCGGGCCCCCTTTGAAGCCATTTCAACGGCCTCGGTTCCCTCCCCGCAACCGAAGTCAATGACAACTTTCCCCGCTAGCTGGTTAAGAAACTCCTCGCCCACGACCACCCCGAGCTTGGACTTGCCATGATAGGCGCTTCCGCTGCAGCAAGCGGGCTCGCCGGGAGAGATCTTTTTCAGAATGCGATATTCGAGGTGGGTCAACATCTCGACTCCGGTGAACCGGTCGAGGGCGGGTGGGAAACCAAAGGCGAATCGTTGCGTCCCCAATCGATCATTTGGTGGCGCAGCAAATGGAGTCGGTCGCCTCCGGGCCTATCGCCTCTTCGTCCAGACAGACCCTCGCCCACAGCTCGAGATTGAGTAGCCGCCAGATTCGATCCGCATGATCCGAGCTTCCTTGACGGTGCTGGGCCAACAGCCTACGCACGCTATCGACTTCGAACCAGCCACGCGCCAAGCTGCGCTGGTCCAGAATCAGATTTCGAACCGTCTCGAAATGCCGCTCCAGCCATCTCGCCCACGGAGTAGGAAATCCCATCTTCACCCGGTTCACGACGGCGTCCGGGAGCAGGTCGCGGGCCGCGGACTTGAGCACCTGCTTGCCAGCCCGCCCGCGCATGAGGTGCCGGGTGGGTATGTTGGCGGCAAATTCGACCAGGACGTGGTCTAAGAAAGGAACCCGGCTTTCGACCGAAGCCGCCATACTCATCTGGTCCTGCTTCATCAGCAGCTCGACCAGATAGGTCTTAATATCGGTGTAGAGCATGCGGTGCAAAAGGTCACCGCCGCGGTAACGCTCCCAAAACTTCATCGAATCGTCATACACCATGCCAGGTTCGGGTCGCAGCTCCTCCGCCAGCAGGCCCATCTGCTCCGCTTCCGCAAACGCGCATAGGAAGTTGTCGAAATAGATCGATGCCCAGGAAGCACCGTCGCGTCCGACAAACGTATGCTGCAATTTGCGCCGCAGGTCGGCGCGCAAAACCGAGGTGTCTTCGATCAGCCGCCGGACAGAGTCACGCAAAGCGAGCGGTGCCAGCCGGCGGTAATATCCATGCATTCGCGAGTTCCACATCGTGGTGGCATAGCGAGCGTAACCGGCCAGCGTCTCGTCGCTCCCCTCCCCTGTGAGCACCACCGTTACCTGTTCGCGCGCCAACTTGGCGACAAAATACAGGGAGACGCTCGAGGGCCAGGCCAGGGGCTCGTCTTCATGCCAGATGAGCTTGGGCAGGGAGCTGAAGAACTCCTGCCAACCCACCTTGACTTCGTGGTATTCCGCCCCGATGTGCCTGGCAACCTCCCGGGCGTGGGGCAATTCGCTGTACTCCAGGTCATCGTACCCGACCGAGAAGGCTTTGACTGGCTCGCCGCGAAGCTTGGTGGTCAGCGCCGCCACCACACTCGAATCGAGACCGCCGGAGAGAAAGATGCCGAGCGGCACCTCGCTCATGAGGTGCGACGAAACACACTGCTCCAACTTCTCGCGATATGCCTGGACGTAGTACTCTTCGTCGCGGCCATCCTCGGCCTGGCCTTGCGGCAGGTCCCAATAACATGCCAGCGTGGACGTGCCCTTCTCATCCAGTTCCAAAGTGTGTCCCGGGAGAAGCTTGTGGACACCGGCGAAGAGCGTTTCTGAACCCGCGATATATCCGAACGCCAGATATACCGGCAGGGAGCGCTGGTTTAAGGCGGGCTTGATTCGACCCGTGGCAAAGAGCGATTTGATCTCGGAGGCGAACAAAAACTGCTGTCCCGAACGGCAGAAATACAGAGGCTTGATTCCCAATCGGTCGCGCGCCAGCAGCAGGCACCGCCGCTTTTTGTCCCAGAGCGCGAACGCGAACATGCCACGCAGGTGCTCGACGCATGCTCGGCCATATTCCTCATAGAGGTGGATAATCGTCTCGGTGTCGCTGTGCGTACGAAAGCGATGGCCGCGTTCGAATAGGCTGTCGCGGAGTTCGCGGTAGTTGTAGATCTCTCCGTTGTAGACCAGCCAGAGGCTTTCGTCCTCGTTGGTGACCGGCTGATGACCGGTCTTGATGTCAATGATACGGAGTCGCCGCATGGCCAGGCCGACGTTCTCCGAGAGGTAAGACCCGGCCTCGTCCGGCCCGCGGTGCACGAGCGTCCGACTCATGGACTCGAGCACGGAACGCTCCGCCGGCCAGCCACGATCGAAATTGACGAGACCACAAATTCCGCACATGGGTCAGCTCACATTCGGACTCGCTGAACTGATGCTTCCGGCATGATCTAAATCTGGCAGCCGTTCCGCACAAGCTACCTTGCCCGTCGCGTGTACTTCGACGCCCGCCGGGCCGTCCCGGACCTCACAGCGCTCGACAGTCTCCGCGCATGATAAAAGCGGAAACCCTCCCAGCTTGACGTAGCTGCCATGGGACAGGAATAGCAGCTTCTCTCCGCCGGAGCTAGTTTCATAATAGAGGAAGAGCGCATCGCTCGCGAACTCCCCGAGTTCCCAGCCCGCGTCCGATTGAGCCCAGAAAAACACATAGGAACGATCTTCGACCCGGTAGTGGTAGGCGCGTACGGCGGGCTCGAGTCGGTTGTCATCGAATTGCGTCAGTGATCCCAGCCGCGCCCCGTTGCCTGGCATGAACTCGAGCACGGTGGCGAAATCAGCCGGCAGGCGGGTGCGAGCGCGAAGACGCACTACAGCCGATCTCTCCCGTCTACCGTAGACAGGCGAGTACCAATCCTCCTCGAGTGTGCGGGACCAGCCAGCTTTAGCCAGAGGAACCAGGGCCAGCGAAGCCGAGCGGCCTTTGACGAGGAGTCCGTGCTCTTGTCGGGCCACATGGAGTTGCGGATCGAGATGCCATGCGAGCTCAAGTTCGTGGGTCTCGTGGCCCGTGGCCACGTCGACTACAAAGCATAAACGCCCCTTACGGGACAACACGGTTCGGTGGTGCACGACGGGGTCGGCCAGGCGTTCGTAACCCGTGTGCCGAGCCGAGAACAGATCGAACCATTCGCCCGAGACCCACCGTGTGACCTCGACCGCGGGAAGCGAGCGCCAGGGGAAAGGCCCGCCTTCAACGCCCTGCTCGCAATTGTCAACGCGCAAGGTATTGTGCGCGGCAGTTCCACGGAATCGACTGCGCTCGGGGCCGTCGGATACGTAGGCGCATGTGCCGGGATCCACCAGGAAGCGTTCCCCGTCAAGGGTCAGTTGTAGACTGAGCGCATCGGCGTGGGCGTGCCCCCCTCCGTTTGCGCTCTCGGAACTGGCTTCAACCGTCAGTTGCTCGAGAACCGGACTTTGCCCGGCGAGACAGTACAGCCCGCTGACCGGCAAACGACCGGAGCCTGCAGGCTCGGATTGTGCGGCGAGGCGATCGAAGCTAGTGAGACCGCCTGCCCCCAGCAGCCAGAGAGTTTCCTCCGGCGGTTCCCGGACGAGCGACTTATAGTGAGCCGCACCAAACAAGACGGCTCCCGTGGCCAAGGGATCGAGCAGGTGTTCTCTCTGATTGCGGGCTCGGTCGAAGAGGCGGCCACCGTCATCGTCACCCCAGCAACAACCACCGCCGCTCAGCATCAGCAAGTAAAGAGCGTCGAGCATCTTCCGCATCGCAATGTCCAAGTCGCTAGGAATCGCGATGCCATTGGCGGCAGCCAGCATCCGGGCGTGCAAGAAAAAATCCAAGGCGTAAACGTGGTAGTAGGTGGAGCGCTCAAAGTGCATGCCGTCAGCCAGCACCTGGCGCTCGGCGGCCGTGAGCACAATCTCCCAACCGCGGCGCTGCCAGCGCTCGGTCCGGCGATTCGCTGGCAGCAGAAGACCAAGAAAGAACAGCGCGACGCCTTCCCCCAGGAGATGCGTGTTGGGCGAGAAGTAAGTGGAGAGATAACGTTCGATGTAACGCGCATTGAAAAACAGCGCTCTCTCGAGATCAGGGCGGAAGGGTGTCGGAACTTCTTGGCAATCGCCTACGAGATGCATCACCCACAACCAGGATAAGCTGCGGAATGCGACCTCGAGAGTGCTCGCCCAATTGATCCCCAGAGGATATGGATTCGTCCTCTGCCAGTGATACCACTGCGCAACCAATTCCCCCAGGAAGCGCCCCTCGCCGGTGAAGCGATATGCTTTGGCCAGGGTTACCAGATGTTGATGGCGATTCAGTTCCCACGTAACCTTGGCATCGCCCACCGCGGCAAAGTCGAGAAACGGGATCTTGTACCAGGCACGGCGGGGAGCTCGCTTTCCGTGCACCGCGTCCAGACTCCAGTCAATCTCCGCTCCGTAATCCAATCGACTGTACCCCAGGAGGTCAAACTGGTGCCGACAGATAGCTTCGGCCTGACTGAGGATGGTACGAACGCAGTCCGGCAGGCGATCCTGAATTAATTGCAGCAGGCGAGGCACCTCGCTCGCCGAGAAGAAAAATCGGCCAACGGCTGGCTCGCCGGCGACACCCAGGGCAGTTTCCTTCCGTCCGGGCAGGCGATAGATTGCCGCGTCCCAGCGCTTACTTAACGCCTGCATGGTGCGGGTGCGAATTTCCGGCCCGCTCATACTCGACACACGTTCGAGGCGCGACAGCCATCGGGGATGGGTAGAGTTTCTTGACACTTTTCCCCGAGACAATGCACGTTTCGTGCCGAAGTCTGGACGCCGCCTCGGGACGCTACAGGCATCCTGCCCGAGGTCTTTGCCCGGTTTTCCCTTTTCCATCGGCTGCGCCGGCAGGAATCGTCAGGGAACAAATGCGCAATGGATTTCACTCTCGAGGGCGGCTGTCTTGAACTCCTGCCTTAACCATACCTTGTAGACTTAAGCTATTGATGTTGAACCGAGTAGCTCCAGTTGCCCGGAGGCGTCGCCCTTTCGGTAGCTTGCGTGCCCCAGTTGCAAGGCCTGTGGCTGTGCGGGAGATCGATCGTTTCCCTCGGCCTCTTTGGATCGGGTACGCAAGCATCGGTCCGGCGTGGACGAAGTTTTTGTCCATCGCCGGCAACGACCCATGGCATCGAAAACCGGCAGTCTTCAGCCGAGTAGAGGTCGGGATCCGCGAATCACCATGAAAATCCTTTGGGTGAAGGCCGGGGGTCTTGTTCCTCCTGACCGAGGAGGCCGGATTCGCAGCTACCACATTCTTCGTGAGCTGGCGACCAGACATCGGGTGACGCTGTTCACGTTCTATGCCGCGCAAGCCAATGATCCCCATGCCGAGCTCAACCAGATCTTCGACCAGGTGCTGTGCTGGCCGTTGCCAATCGCCACCCACCGCGGCCTCGGAGAATTGCTCAGCTTCGCCCGAAATGTCCCCCGTTTATGGCCGCACTCGGTTGCCAAGTACTGCCGACCGGTGGTGGTCCGCGCCATGCGGGAGCTTCTGGCCAAAGAGTCCTATGACGTTCTGGTATGTGACTTTGCCATGGCAGCGGGTGTAATACCCTGGGATACTCCGATCCCGAAGGTCTTGTTCACCCATAATGTCGAGGCACAGATCTGGCAAAGGCATTACCAGGTCAGCCGCAATCCTCTGTGGAAACTGATTTCCTGGCGCGAATACCGGAAGATGATGCGATTTGAACGCTTTTGCCTCGAACGCTCTCAGCAGGTGCTGACCGTTTCCGAAGCGGACCGCACGTTTTTCAGCCGCTTCGTTGACGGCGCAAAATTAAGGGTGATCCCTACGGGCGTCGACACGGAATACTTCCGCCCGGTCCCCGGTCTTGAGCGGCCCGCGTCATTGGTGTTCACTGGCGCCATGGACTGGATGCCGAACGAAGACGCCATGCTTCATTTCGTGCGTGCGATCCTGCCCCCCATTCGCCAGGAAATCGACGACGTGGAGCTCACCATTGTCGGCCGCCACCCCACCCCCAAGTTACTGGCTGCGGTAAGCGGCGACAGCAGGATCCACGTAACCGGCAGGGTGGATGACATTCGTCCTTACGTCCACCAAGGGGCAGTGTATGTCGTGCCACTTCGGATTGGCGGGGGAACGCGCTTGAAGATTTTTGAAGCAATGGCAATGGGCAAGGCGGTCGTGGCAACAACGGTCGGGGCAGAAGGTTTGCCCTTAACCAACGGATGTCATCTCATCCTTGCCGACTCGCCGGAGGGTTTCGCGCGCGAAGTAGTATCGCTCCTACGGGAGCCGGGGAAGCGGCATCGCCTGGGCGCGGCAGCGCGTGGGCTGGTCGAGCAAAGCTATAGCTGGCGTTCTGCGGCGGCGGAGTTCGACGCCGCGCTTCAATCGATGATCGCCAGCGTGCGCCGCCATACGGATCCCTCGATCGCCGTCGATGGGACTCTCGCGAGTAGGCCGAATCTGAATTGAAGGTTGCAGATGGCGCCACGAACCCAGAGCCGGTCGCTCTATTCAGTGGCCCGGGGGCAGGCCAGGGCTGGGACGTCAAAGCAGTCGGTCGGCGTGTGCAAACTATTGCATGCAAACGACCGCTGCCATCGCACTGGACTACGGTCGAGCCTTTGTTAATCAGCAGATTCTCGACTCCCGTTCTTTTTCCGAAGGCAGCTAAATTGCAGGCCTATGAGGATCAGGCGGCAAAGGCTAAAAGTGTGCATTCTGGCCCTACCAATATCATGTCGGTCGATGTCGAAGACTATTTTCATGCGGAGGCCTTCTCCGACATCGTGGCCCGCTCGAATTGGGATTCCTACCCCTCGCGTGTAGAGCGCAACACCAAGAAGCTGCTCGAACTGTTCGCCCTGCACCAGATCGAGGCCACCTTCTTTATCCTGGGCTGGGTGGCCGAGCGCTTTCCCCACCTGGTCTCGGAAATCGCCGATGCCGGGCATGAGATCGCGTGCCATTCCTATTGGCATCGTCTGATTTTCAAGCTGGACAGAAAGGAATTTCGCGAAGACACCCGCCGGGCCAAGGATGTGATCGAGCAAGCGGCCGGGCGTCAGGTTTATGGCTACCGTGCCCCCACCTATTCGATCGTTGCCGACTCCCTCTGGGCGCTCGAGATTCTCTCTGAGCTAGAGTTTACCTATGACTCGAGCATTTTCCCGATTCGACATGATACTTATGGAATTCCCGACGCGCCCCGCTTCCCTTTCCGGATTAACACCGCGGGGGGTGTTCTGACCGAATACCCAATTACCACATTTCGGTTTTGGGGAAACCGGAACTGGCCCGTCGGTGGCGGAGGGTATCTTCGCATCCTGCCTTGGTGGTACACCGAAACCGGAGTTAAACGCACCCGACAAGAGGGGCTGCCGGTGATCGTTTATGTTCATCCCTGGGAAATCGATCCCGATCAGCCACGGATGCGAGGCCGGCTCCGCTCTCGCTTTCGACACTACACGAATCTCTCGCGCACCTACGGGCGGCTGGATAAAATGCTGCGGGAACTTAGTTTCACCAGTTTCCGTAACAGCGGCCTGGACAAAGCAGCCAGCGAGAGAGCATTCCCTACCGTGAGGCTCATGTGACTGCCGACGAAACCCGACAGATAGCCGACTACTGGAACCGTATTGCTCCTCGATTCGACGCCATCTACAGCGGCCAGAAGAACCACTTCGCGCGCATGGGTGATCGCGTCTTTCGCCGCGACATGTACCAGCGCTTCGACTGGGTCATGCGCAAATCCGGTGACGTCCGCGGCCGCACCGTTTGCGATGTGGGCTGCGGTTCGGGCCGCTTCGTGAGCGCGCTGGCCCAGCGCGGGGCTACGGTCACGGGCCTGGACTTCGCCCCTGCCATGTTGCAGTTGGCCAAGCAACTGGTGGAACAAGACGGCGTGGCGGCGCGCTGCGATTTCGTGCTGACCGACATTCTGAACTGGAAGACCGACCGAAGCTTCGACGAGGTGATCGCCATCGGTTTCTGGGACTATGTGGCAGAACCATTGTCTCGACTCAAGGTCATTCGCCAGATTAGCCGCGGTGTCTTTCTTTCCGCCTGGCCGCGCGCTGGCACCTGGCGGATGGTCTTGCGCACGGTGCGACTCAAGTTGGCCGGCTGTCCGGTTTACTTCTGGAATGAGGCCGAGGTGCGGGGTCTGCTTGCGGAGGCCGGATTCAAGGTGGAATCCTGCGAAATTTACGGCCAGCTTTACTGCGTCGCCGCTAGGGCGGTTTGATTCCATGCCGGCAAAAGTCCTCTTCTGGATTGCGACCGGTCTGATCTTTTACGTGTTTGCGGGATACCCGGTACTGGTCTGGATCTTGCAGCTCATCTTTCGCCGGAAACCGCGGCACCAGGAAGAACTGCCGAGGGTTTCCCTTCTGGTTCCTGCCCACAATGAAGCCGTCATCATTGCGGAGAAAATCGACAACTGCCTGGCGCTCGATTATCCCGCTGACCGGCTGGAGATCGTCATTGCCTCCGATGGATCGACCGATCGGACGGCCGACATCGTTCGGCAGCTCGCCGAAAGTCGGGGCCGAGTGCGTTTGCTGGATTTTCCCGTCAACCGCGGAAAGATCGCGGTGTTGAACGACGCGGTGCCCCGCCTCAAGGGCGACATCGTCGTGTTCACCGACGCTTCGAGCATGCTGGCTCGGGACTCGGTGCGGCGGCTCGTGGCCAATTTCGCCGACGACGCGGTCGGAGCCGTGAGCGGCGTCTATCGTGTCCTCAACCAGCAGCAGTCTGCCCTGGGCGGGCAGGAGGCTCTCTACTGGCGCTACGAAACCTTTCTCAAACTGCAGGAGGCCCGTCTCGGCTGCATGCTGGGTGCCCACGGCTCGCTTTTTGCCATCCGCAAACCCTTATACCCCTGGTTGCCGCCGTCGACCATTAACGACGATTTTCTGATCCCCCTGCGGGTGGTCGAGCAAGGCTATCGTGTGTCGTACGAGCCTTCCGCCGTGGCCTCCGAGCAGGCACATGAAATGGAAGGATTCGGCCGGCGCGTGCGTATCGCCGCCGGCAATGTCGAACAGCTGGTCGCGATCAAAGGCCTGCTCTGGCCCCCGCGGCCCATGGTTCTTTTCTGTTTTCTCTCGCACAAGGCAGGCCGTCTCATGGTACCGGTGGCAATGCTGGTCGCGGCGGCGGCCACTGTGGCCCTGTGGGGCCAGCCCTTCTATCGCTCGCTGGCGGTGGCGCAGATTCTGTTTTACGGCTTGGCCATCCTTGGTGCTCTTTTTCCGCTCAAGCCTCGCATCCTCCGTCTGCCCTATTACTTCTGTATGATCAACAGCGCGCTGTTCGCCTGGGCCTACCGCGCCATCGCCCTCCGACAAATCATTCCGTCGCGACGCGAGATGGACCGGTTGGGCCGCAGCAAATCAAAGCCGCCGTCGCCCGAGCCTGCTTCCGGAGATAGTCAGACGACTCTGGGCGAGAGTCACACTCCGCAGCCGCTATCCCAGGGGTCAACCCGCGACCTGGGTTGCCCGCGCTAAGCCAATTTGTCGAAACTCGACTGGGCCACGGAACAACCCGCATTGCCGGCGCCAGACGCGGAAACGCGAGGACCGAGCGCCGCCGATCACCCTGCCCAACTGAAGAGTTGGAGCCGAGGCCACAGAAGAGCTTTCATCCGAGGACGGTGAACCCTCGAAGCTCACCGCAACTCCCCGCGCGCCGCTGCGAAAACGACCGAAATACGGCTGCGGTCCCGTCGCGCTCCGACGGCTACGCGTTTTATCTCGCGCCCCTGCCTAACAGCACGATCTTGATCGTCTGAAACAT
>DASPVG010000022.1:0-13346 GCA_035622455.1 Terriglobales bacterium | reverse complement strand
CATGGAGGGGCAACGAGGATCGAAGTGGTGCGGTCAACACAAAGGCCATCCTGGAATGCGAAGTCAATCCAACTCTCGGCGTAGATACTCCCCGCCAGGTGATTGTGCAGATCGGCTCCCTTGGGCATCTGGCGAAGGAATGCCAGCAACAGGTCGGGCTGCTTGCGTACGGAGTCGAAATACCTGGAGGTGCGTTCCTCGGCCGTGGGCTGCGATTGCGAAACGCTCGATGAGGTGAGCAACCCAAGGGAGAGTGCATACACAAGGCGAGCTCGGGCCAATCCCACCTCCTCCTGGGTCCGCCTCGAACCCTAGTTGCGGCTTCCGTGGCCGTCGGGTTTTCGCTCCCGCGGAAGGCGCTGAGCCGGCTGGCATTATACAAGCATTCGTCCTGACCACCATCCTGTCCCTGCTGTCTTGCGTACATCTCTATGACTGTCCCCGGATTGCTTCCCGAGCCATCGCGAGACTAGCCGTGCCTGCCGCGAATTCGCCCGTGATTTTCACAAACGCGCCGCCGACTCCCGGCCGTGTTCGCGCCCAGCCGATATAAAGACCCCAGGGAAAATCTGGCGACGGCGACATCGCCTTGGTGGGCGGCTGTTTCATTTGCACACTTCCTGTTGCATACACCTGTGAACAGCTTGCACTCGATTGAATCCTAGACACATCGAGACGCAGCATTCCCATTGACTTCAAAAATGGAAGGTGTAATAAACATACTCGTTCTTTGACAGCTTCTAAAGTTTTCCCGGTTGGCACAGCGTCCGGGGCTCGAGCAAGGTCACCTTTCGCATCGCAAGATGACGGAGGGAGGGCCAGCAAGGGTCTATAGCAACGTGCTGGTCGAGGCGAACAAGAAGATGTGTCGAAGGCAGGATAGAATCCCGAGGCGTTGGGTTGGTTTGTCCGGTTGGCGGTAAGCCCGGAGCCCGAGCTAACGATCGCGCATCGTAACCCGCAAGGAAGCGATGAGTGCAGGTCGAGCGAGGGTCTAAAGTGAGCTACTGGCTGAGACGAATCTTCCTAACACTACCTCGGGATTCTTAAGTTTTGGCAGTCTCTTACCGACTGTCCTCCCCCACCCCATTCGGTTGGTACCTGTTTCACGGCCCTTGTTCCATCTGGAATCTTTCCTTCGGTACCAGGCGCGCCCGGTAAATGGAATTCGTGGCGCCCACCTCTGCGACCACATCGACATTCAGCTGGTAGCTTCCGCGGGAAAGATTGTCGCCGAAGGGAATTTCCATGTCATCGCTGTTGGCCTGCAAAGGAAAATGCTGGTATCCGATGGCCGTGGCTCTACCGATTTCATTCACCGCCACCACGATCACGGTCAGATCAAAGTCGCGATTCGTCTGGTTAGAAACCCAGATCGATCCTTCAAGCCGTTGCCCGCTGATCTTGGGATACCGGCCCCACCGCACCGCAAGCGGTGAGGTTACAAGCAAGGAAAGTTGCTGAATAATCTGCTGCGCCGGCTTACTGCTGTCGGTGGCGGTTACGCTGAAGCGGAATTCACCGGTCTCGGTCGCAATGCCCGCGAGTTCCCCATCGCTCGCGAGATCGATCCCCGAGGGCAACAAGCCTTCCCTCAATTCCCACTTGTACGGAGGAACTCCACCCCGCGCTTCGAGGCGTATGGTGAAGGGCTGCCGTAAATAGGCCCGGGGCAGGCTCACGGTCTGAACCACCAGGGGCGCAGTGGTCCCCCCTGCCGGTTGAGCGAGGCTGTGACTCGAAAGAACCGCCAGCAGCACAGCGATTCGAACTGGAGCGGAAGCGGCCATAGAGGGATTCGATTGAGGACTTGGCGGCGCCTGGACCGCGAACGCGCCCTGAGTCTGCCTTTCCTCAGATCGCGGCAAGCGGTCGAGGTTGAAAACGAAATGTTGCTCGCCAGCCGGCATTATAGAGCCAGGCAGCAATTGCCGGGTTGCCGGGTGGGCCGGCCCAGGGAATGGGTCCGGTCGAGACACCGAGTGCGCCATCCCCCCGCCTCTGGTGCCGGGCGCTCGGCCCTCGACGTTTCTCGGTTCTCCGCGCTAAGCTAGATGCTTTCCCAAGGAAGGCTTGAAAGCGATGCGAGAGATCATCTCCAAGCTGTGGCCGGAGATTCAGTGGATCGAAAAGCCCAAGTTGCGCGAGCAGGTCACCCAAACTTGGGTCAAGGCACTCGAACGCAGCCCCCTCAAACCGGAGGATCTGAATAAGATCCCCTTCACGCTGCTGGTACCCAATTGCCCGGTCACCTTCATGGAGCACAAGCGTTGTGTGGTGCACATCGCGCGCCAGAGTGCCGAGGCTATGCAGCAATTTATGGGACGGGCGCTGCCGATCGATATGGATACGGTGATCGCCGGGGCGATTTTGGCCGACGTAGGCAAGCTGCTCGAATACGAGCTCGGCCCCGACGGAAAAAGCCGGCAAAGCGAGCGCGGCGAAGCCTTGCGCCATCCCTTCACCGGCGTGGCCCTGGCCCTGGAATGCGGTGTGCCAGACGATGTTTGCCACATCATCGCTGCCCATGCTGCCGAAGGTGACTTGGTCAAGCGCACGACCGAAGCCTTCATTGTTCACCACTCGGATTTTATGGCTTTCTTGCCGTTCAAAAACCCGAGGAACGTGAAGCTGCGATGAAGTGGCCAGCGAAAGGCAACGACAGCAACTGGAAGAAGGGCTGATGCCGCAAGACTCTGTGTCTGCCAAAGAAGCGATTCGACCCAAACCGACCCTTACCGCCCAGCTGGCGCGCTGGGCCGCCACCCTGGAATACCGGGATCTCTCGCCCGAGGCGGTTTATCAAGCCAAGCGTTTCCTGCTGGATTCGGTGGGCTGCGCCCTGGGAGGCTACCAGCAGCACGATGTCAAGATCCTGCTCCAGGTCCTGGCCGAGATTGCTGCCCGCGGCCCCTCCACGGTTGTCGGTACGGGGCAAGGGATCGATCCCGTTTCGGCCTCGCTGGCGAATGCCCTGATGATCCGTGTCATGGATTACAACGACATTTATTGGAAGCAGGATCCCTCCCACCCTTCCGATATTTTTCCTGCGGCAATGGCTTGTTGTGAGCGGGTCAGGAGCCAGGGCAAAGAGTTGATCGTCGGTTTGGTGCTTGGCCACGAGTTGGAGATGCGTTTCTGCGAAGCTGCCTTTCCCGGAATCCGCGAGCGGGGTTGGCATCACGCCACCCTGACGGCGTTTGTCTCCCCGTTTGTAGCTGGGCGGGCCCTGCATCTCGGCTGGGAGCAGATGCAGCACGCGGCAGGCATCTCTGCCAGCCGCCATGCCACTCTGGGCGCAGTCACGGCCGGCAAATTGACCATGATGAAGAATACCGTCGATCCTCTGGCCACGCAGAGTGGTGTGCTCGCCGCCCTCATGGCAGAGAAGGGATACACTGGCCCTGAGCACGTGGTGGACGGGAAAGAAGGACTGACGCACGTTCTTGGTCCGGAATGGAAGCTAAGCGTTCTGACCGACGGTCTTGGCGAATCCTGGCGCATCACGCAATGCGGCATGAAGGCCTTTCCCACCGAAGCTCTTACCCACACCCCGATCTCCGCCGTGCTCGATTTGGTCAAGACCAACGACTTGAGGCCTGAACAAGTCCGCAAAATCGAGATCCGCTCCTTGGCTCGTGCCGCCGACATTCTTTCCGATGCCAGCAAGTACGATCCGCGGACGAAAGAAACGGCTGACCACTCCTTGCCGTATGTGATCGCGGCAGCGCTGGTCGAACGGCAAGTCACGCCCGCGCAATTCACCCCGGAGAAGATCCTGGACCCCACCATCCGGGCCCAGCTAGAGAAGGTGAAAGTGATAGCCGACCCGGAGATCGAGAAAGTATTCCCGGCATTGCAGCGGGTGGTCGTCGAGATTACCACCACCGACGGCCGCCAGCTTACTCAGCAACTCGATTATCCGAAGGGCGATCCGCGCAATCCGTTAACCGATGCCGAGGTGGAGGAAAAATTCTCCGCGCTGGCCGAAGGTGTACTATCGTCGAGCGCGCAGAAGAAATTGAAGCAAGCCATCTGGAATCTGGAAAAGGTCAGTTCCGTGGGCCAGCTCATGGCCCTGATGAAAGCCGATGTCAAGGCGAAGAAGCTGGCGCCGAAGCGCGTCCCGGCAAAAGGCAAGAAGCGGGGCTAGGCAATTGGCTTGCGGCAGGAAGCTGGTCCGGGAATCGAGCCAGGGAGGCGTGATTCAGCAGGACGTTCGGCTAGACCAGCGAGGGGGTCTCTATGTCCCAAACCATGGTCGAAAAAATCGCCCAAACCCACCTTGCCGAAGGTCCGAAGCGGCCGCTCCGGGCCGGCGACTTCGTCTCCATTCGTCCGCACCGGGTCATGACCCACGACAACACGTCAGCCGTGATGAGCAAATTCAAGGGGATTGGGGCAAAGAAGATCCACAATCCCGGTCAGCTCGTGTTCGCGCTCGACCATGACATACAGAATCACGACGAAGCCAACCTGAAGAAATACCGGTCCATTGAGGCTTTTGCGAAGGACCAGGGCATCGACTTTTATCCCGCAGGTTCGGGGATAGGACACCAAATCATGGTCGAGAGGGGATACGTTGTTCCGGCCTCCTTCGTGGTCGCTTCCGATTCTCACTCCAACATGTATGGTGCCCTTGGAGCCCTGGGCACTCCAATCGTCCGGACCGACGCAGCCTCGGTTTGGGCCACGGGGGAATTCTGGTGGCAGATTCCCCGCAGCATCCAGATCATCCTCGAAGGCCAGCTCCCTCCGGGCACCACCGGGAAGGATGTAATCATCACCTTATGCGGGCTTTACAACCACGACGAGGTTCTCAATGCCGCCGTCGAATTCAGCGGCCCCGGCTTGAGCAGCCTGTCGATGGATGCCCGCCTGTCGATCGCCAACATGAGTACGGAATGGGGACCTTTGGTCGGCTGGTTTCCGGTCGATGAGGTCACCATCGCTTACTTCGAAGGGGTCCACCGGCGTCTCAAGGCGATTGGTGTCGAGCGGTTCTCCGAGAAAGAGCTTGCGGCCTGGGCGAACAATCCGCCACGCCCCGACCCGGGAGCTCCTTATGCCGCCTCGATCGTGCTCGATCTTGCCGAGGTCACGCCTCACATTTCTGGCCCTGACACGGTGCAGGTCGCGTCCTCGCTCGCCGAAATTGAAAACAAGAGGATTTCCATCCAGAAGGCATATCTGGTTTCCTGCGTGAACTCGCGAGTGGCCGATCTCGAGGCCGCGGCGGCGGTCTTAGAGGGCAAGAAGATTGCGTCGAGCGTGAAGTTCTACCTCAGCGCAGCCAGCCAATGGGTACAAGAAGAAGCCGAGCGACGCGGGATTTGGCAGACGCTCGTAGAAGCGGGGGCTCAGGCTCTGCCTCCCGGTTGCGGGCCGTGCATTGGCCTGGGTACAGGACTGCTCGAACCGGGCGAGGTGGGCATTTCGGCTACCAACCGCAACTTCAAAGGCCGCATGGGATCGCGCGACGCCCAATGCTATCTCGCCAGCCCCGAAGTCGTTGCCGCGTCCGCCGTGGCGGGGTATATACGCGGCCCCCATCTGATGAGCGGCCGCAAGCCAGCCCGGTCTTATAAGGAGTTTCCCGCGACAGCCTCGGCCGAGCGGGTAGAGATACTCCCGGGTTTTCCCGAGCGCGTCCGCGGAAGATTGGTGTTCCTGCCCCAAGACAATATCAACACCGACGCAATCTATGGCAAAGATTACACCTATCGCGATGACATGACGCCAGAAATGATGGCCAAAGTCGTGATGGAAAACTACGACCCGCAGTTTGCTCTCCGTACCGAGCAGGGCGACGTAATCGTCGGCGGCTTCAACTTTGGCACCGGGTCGAGCCGGGAGCAAGCCGTTACCTGCCTCAAAGCCAAGGGCCTGCCCTTGGTAATTGCCGCCAGCTTCTCCCAAACCTACTTGCGCAATGCCTACAACAATGGCTTTCTGTGCGTCGAAATTCCGCATCTGGTGAAACGTCTGCGCGAACAGCTGGCAGCGCCGATCGCAGCCAAGGAGAAGACCATCATCCCCGGGCAACCCATCACGATCGATTTCACTTCCGGAATCAGCGAGTGGGGGGGCGAAAAGTTCCCGTTCCCGGCATTGGGCAGCGTTCCGCAGTCGTTAGTGATCGCGCAAGGGGTGGAGAATCTGGTGGCAAAGCGATTGGGGTTGTCTCGATAGCATGGCTGGGGGAAGACGGGCGCGGAAGCAACCGCTGGAACTGGGGAGGGCTACGCGGCGGCGATGCGCCTCCCGCAAAGTTTGAGCTTGGCAAGGAGGCTTGGCATTCATGGCGAAACACACCGTGGTCACCATGCCCGGCGATGGTATTGGCAATCAGGTTTTGCCCCAGGCGTTGCGGGTTCTGAAAGCGGTTGGCTTCGAGGCCAATTACCTCCCTGCCGATATTGGTTGGGAGTGCTGGCGCAACGAAGGCAATGCCCTGCCGGAGCGCACCATCGATCTGCTGGCCAAACACAAGCTGGGACTGTTTGGTGCCATTACCTCGAAGCCCAACCGGGAGGCGCAGGCTGAACTCAAGCCCGAGCTGCGGGGGAAGGGCCACGTTTATTACAGCCCGATTGTCACCATGCGGCAGCGCTTCAATTTGGACGTCTGCATGCGTCCGTGCGTCGGTTTCCCGGGCAATCCGCTCAACTACATTCGAAAAAACCCAGGCGCCGCAGGTTTCGAAGAACCGTCGATCGACAGCACGATTTTTCGACAGAATACCGAAGGCATGTATGCCGGAATCGAATGGACGAATCCTCCGGAAAATGTCCGCGCCGCGCTTCGGAGCCATGCCAAGTTCAAAGCGTTTGCCCAGGTACCGGGTGCCGATCTCGCGGTGAGTGTACGCCTCATCACTCGCAGCGCCGCCCGCCGCATTGTCAACGCAGCCTTCCAATACGCCAAGAAGCGGGGATTTCCCGGGGTTACCATCTGCGAGAAGCCAAACGTGCTGCGCGAAACCTCCGGCATGATGGAGGAGACGGCCAAGGATGTGGCCAAGGATTATCCCGGCATTGCCCTATGGTCGACCAACATCGACGCGCAGCTGATGTGGCTGAACAAGAATCCCGAGGACTACAACGTGATTGTGGCCTCCAATCTGTTTGGAGATATTCTGTCCGATGCTTTCGCCGGTTTGGTGGGCGGCTTAGGCTTTGCGGCTTCGGGAAATATCGGTGAGGAAGTGGCGGTCTTTGAACCTACCCACGGTTCGGCTCCGAAATATGCCGCCCTGGACCCGCCGATCGTGAATCCGATCGCCATGATTTTGTCGGCGGCCATGATGCTCGACCATATTGGCGAAAGCACCAGGGCCGAGTCGATCCGCAAGGCCATAGCCGCTGTGGTGCGAGAAGGCAAAGTTCGTACTTATGACATGCTTCGACTCGCGGGAGGGCCAAAGGCGCTCAGCCAAGGCGCAGCCTCGACCCATGAGATGACCGACGCGATTCTCGAGAAGTTAAACTAAAAAAGGACCTTAGGGCATGGGGTGAGGGAAGGCGCGAAATCAATGCCTGGCGAAGGCCGTCGCCTTCCTAAACCGCGACCTCGATTTGGGCGCTTGGAATCCTGGTTGGATTAGTAAAGCGTGATTGCACGGGCTCCCGACAGCCATGAGATGAACCCAACTCCATCGGTTCGCAATGGCCGGCGATTCCGACACGCGGTAGCGCAGCGATTGGACGCCAGGGCAGAGAGAATCCCGGGGCTATCCCGACGAAGTTTCTCTAGTCACAGTGGTTCAGGGCGCGATGCCCGCCACCGTTTATGCCTAAAGATTGATTCGCGCGGACGTTCTCTTCGTAGTTGCGAAGAATCAGCTTCAGCTGCGCTTCCAATACTTCTGCTGGTGACAGTCGATCGCGCTTTTCCTTCGCCGCGATGTCGGCCAATCGTTTCAAGAGCTGTTCCCTAGTCATTGTGCACCTACGAGTCTCTTCGCAATCAGTGCCGCGGACCATCCCAACTTGTTACCGATGGCTCTAAGGCTTAAACCCTGCTCGCGTAATTTATGAACCTTGTGCATGTCGAGATCGGCCATCGGGCGTCCCAGCTTCTTTCCCTTCCGCAGCGCACTCCGCAAGCCAGCTTTGGTGCGCTCGCTGATCGAAATACGCTCCTGTTCGGCCAAGGTCGCCATGATCGAAATTACCGTCTCTTTGAAGGGACCACAGGAATCAAACCAGGGTTCTTGGTACGATCTCCAGGCCACCTTGTAACCATCCAGCTGACTCAAATAGAAAAGAGTCTTTCTGACGCCTTCGCGGCTGAATCGATCCAACTTCCAGAACAGAATGCCGTCGAACTCCTTTCGAAATGCTGCGGCCATCATCGCGTCAAACTGCAGCCGAGCTTTCTTGCCGGAGCCGCGGATCGTGTCCACGTACTCATGCTTGAGTGTCCAGCCCTGTTTTTGCGCGAATTCCCGCAGGTCCGCCAGCTGATTCTCGTTGTCCTGCTTGGTCCTGCTCACCCTGCCGTAAATCACCCAATTCGCCATTTGGTCGCGCCCTCCGAGCCCATCTCGCAGTCCCTCACAAAACGTTCCTTTTGTCAACATCAAAATTTTACAGCCGGCTGTGCGAATTTAACTCCCGAGCGCTCGAGCCTGGCGAGGTTTGGCACCGGAGACAACCGCCTGCCTTGCGATCGAGCCGCGGCATCATCCGATCGGTGGCGGCAGAAAACGACGGTAACTTGTGACCCTCCCGCGGCTCACCTACCATCCGCCTATGGCCTCTATTCCATTGCTGCCGAAGGGCGTTCTCCCCGGCGATCAGAGGGGAGAGTTTCGGCTCTCGAAGGCCAGGTTTTCGAGTGGGCCCGGCCGCAAGACAGGCTTGATTCATTGCTGGTGGTTTCCTCTTTTTTTGGTTGCGACTGTTCCCCACCTGATGGCGCAGTCTCGGCCGTTGCGGGAAAGCGTTCTCTTCTCCGTCTACCGCCAATATCTGCTCGCCATCGAGGCGCACGAAGTCGACAAACTGGAGGCACTGTCCGCCGACCCGACGGGTAGGCAGCAGCTTGCCAAGTTGAAGGAAGTGAAGGACGAGAAGCAGCAGGGGGCGCTGCTCGACCTGCTGGACAAAGCTCAGCCAGAGTCCGCCGAGATCGTCAATGAAAAAATGGTGGGAGATCGGGGGCTGCTTGCCATCCAGGGATATAGCCGGGGAGACCTGTTTGAAATGAAGCTCGACCCGAGCCAGGTGCCCCAGGGATTCCGATTGGCCAACAACAAGCCCATCAAGAAGCGGCAGTATGAGCTGGTGTTGTTCAAGAGAATCGGCGGAGAGTGGAAGATCTATCGGATTAAGTCTTTTACTTACAAAGATCCCCGGCCGTTGCTCGAGCCGGTTGACGGTTGGCGGGAACAGAAATATCTCGGGGTCCAGTTCCATTGCGATTTCTCGCAGGAGAACGTAGTGCCGGGTGACAAAGCGTCTCAGTGGATGAATGAGAACTCTCATTGGAGCTGTTTTGCTCAGCTGCGCCGGAACGCCAGCTTGTGCGACCGCATTGGGAGCCTACTTCCGGCACAGCAAAAGGCCTTCTTCGCCGACACCACTCAGATGCAGCAGACGCAGTGCAAGTTGGACGTGGTCGAGCTAATGGGGGACCCCAAGATCTGCGAGTCCATCAAGAACAGCAAACTGCTGCCCAATGCCCACGAGCAGTGCCTCGAGAAAATCGAGGATTATGACTTCATCCCGGGGCTCAACATTTATGCTCTCGACTCGGACGGGGACGGCCTTACTGATCTCGAGGAGATCGAATTCTTTAACACAAGCGCCAACAACCCCGATACCGACGGAGACGGAAAGACTGACTTCGAAGAAGTGGAGGCGATGACCAATCCGCTCGGTTCGGGGAGGCTCGGGGACCATCTCAAGTAGCACGGTCTTGGCCCTGACATTCCGAGTTTTGGGATTGGATTCGATTGCCCCAGGGTGTTATCGCGTGCCGAGTGGCCGACGCTGGTCGGGCGGCGTCAACCGTTGCGAAGCAGCGCCAGATCATTTCTTGGCTGCTTCGCCGCGCGCATCTTGACTCATCTGAGTTCGGCAAGTACTGTGTCAGTGGAATGAGCAGTTCGAACGCAATCACGGCGGTTTCCGCGGCTTCGGCGGGACGTAGGGGCAAAGAGGTCCGCTCCGATGTGCACGTCGCGATTGAACCACGCGACCGTGGCGGCTTGGAGATTGCGCTCGAATCGAGGGTCGGCCCTTACTACGGCGATTCGATCCTGCAGCAAACGCGTACCGTGCTTGAAGTTCTCGGGGTAAAGCACGCCCGGGTTGCCATTCATGACGAGGGTGCCCTTCCGTTCGTCATCAGTGCGCGCATCGAAACCGCAGCGAAACGGGCTGGTTTGAGCGATGGCAACAAGGTTCTACCCGAGAAGATTCCACTTCCTGAAGCTTCGCCTCGGGACCGCCTGCGACGCTCCCGCCTTTACCTGCCGGGCTCAGAACCCAAGTATTTCGTTAGCGCCGGATTACATTCGCCCGATGCCGTCATTCTGGATCTTGAAGACTCCGTCCATCATGCCGAAAAAGACGCTGCTCGCATCCTGGTGCGCAACGCCCTGCGGACGGTCGATTTTGCCCAATGCGAGCGCATGGTGAGGATCAATCCCCTGCCCCTCGGGCTCGAAGACTTGCGCGAGGTGATTCCCGAAGCGCCCGATGTAGTTCTTCTTCCCAAAGCGGAAAGACCCGAACAAGTCAAGGAAGTGGATCGCGCGATCGTCGAGTTGAAGGCTGAACATGCGCCCGGCCGTCCTATCTGGATCCTGCCGATCCTGGAGTCGGCGCTTGGCATCGAAAATGCCTTCGCCATTGCAACCGCCTCTCCCAATGTCGTGGGGCTGACCGTAGGACTCGAAGACTACACGGCCGATCTTGGGGTGGCGAAGACCTTGGAGGGCAGAGAATCGCTCTATGCGCGGGCCCGCCTGGTGAACGCCGCGAAGGCCGCCACCATTCAGGCCAGCGATTCGATTTTTGCCGACGTGGCCGACCTGGACGGGCTGGCTCGCTGGGCCGAGCAGTCTCGCGCCCTAGGGTTTGAAGGCATGGGGTGCATTCATCCCAGCCAGATTCGGGTGATTCACCAAGCCTTTCAACCGTCGTCTGCGGAAATCGAGAAGGCCTCGAAGATTGTCGCTGCCTTCGACGATGCCGAGCGGCGCGGCTTGGGAGTGGTCAGCGTGGGTTCAAAGATGGTCGATGCTCCGGTCGTCGAACGAGCGCGCAAGCTGGTGGCGCGAGCCAAGAAGAAGGCAGAGGCATGAGGTTGGGGTCTGGTTCGGCTGCTTTGGAAAGGTGATTCAGTGCCAGGGAAACAAGTCACGGCTCGCTCCGATTTCGCGCAGAATGCCCTTGGACGCATGGTACCCACCATGGTCAACAGCAAGCCCCAGGTTCCGTATTTGGGGGTCGGGCAATACCGCCCGCACGGCAAGAAAGCCGGACCCCCGGTCCGCTCCAGTAGCGCATATCCGGAAAGCGGCGACAAACAGGTGGCGGATCTCGAAACCGCGTTGCGCAATTGCGGCCTCGAAGACGGCATGGTGATCTCCAGCCATCATCACCTTCGCGACGGCGACCGGGTTGCCTTGCTGGCGCTCGAGGCGGCGTCCCGCCTGGGTGCCAAGAACTTGACTTGGTTTCCTAGCGCCTCTTTCCCTTCGCAAAAGGGGGCCATCGACTTGATGGCTAGCGGCGTCATTCACCACATCGAGGGCAGCCTGAACGGTCCGCTGGGCGACTATTGCACGCAAGGCAAGATGCGCGGCCTGGGCGTGTTGCGTTCGCATGGCGGCCGCTGGCAGGCGATCCAGGACGGTGAGGTGCACATCGACATTGCGATCATCGCGGCCCCAACCGCCGATGCCTTTGGCAATGCCGACGGTTCCCACGGCAAGTCGGCCTGCGGTTCGCTCGGATTCGCGCTGGCGGATTCGATCTATGCCGATCGCGTCATCGTGGTCACGGATAATCTCGTTCCCTTTCCCTGCATCCCATGGCAAATTCAGGGAAATAACGTGGATTCTGTGGTGGTGGTGGATTCCATCGGAGATCCCTCAAAAATCGTCTCCGGAACCACTGAGATCACGCGCTCTCCGGATCGCTTACGCATCGCTGAACTGGTAGCCCATTTTCTTCGCGAGACCGGCATCATGCGCAACGGCTTCTCGTTCCAGGCGGGAGCGGGAGGAATCGCTCTCGCTTTCGTCGATTACCTGCGACGCCTGATGAAGGAAGATGGAGTCAAAGCGCGTTTTGTTCGCGGCGGTTCCACTCGGTATCTGGTGGAGTTGTTGCAAGAGGGATTGACCGATTACATCCTCGATGGTCAGACCTTCGACCTGGATGGCGTGAAATCGCTGGCCAGCGATCCCCGCCACGTGGCCACCTCGCCCTTCACCTCTTACAACTACCACGGGAAAGGCAATTTTGCCTCGATGGTGGACGCGGTCGTTCTCGGGGCGACGGAAGTCGACATCCACTTCAATGCCAACGTGGTGACTCATTCCGACGGCCGCCTCTTGCACGGCATCGGAGGATGGCAGAACTGCCTGGCAGCAGGATGCACGGTTCTGGCGGTGCCTTCGTTTCGTGACCGCATTCCCGTGATCGTAAACGAAGTCACCACCCTCACCGGGCCGGGCGAGCTGATCGATGTGGTGGTCACGGAGCGGGGAATTGCCATTAACCCTCGCCGCCAGGATCTTCTGGAGAGCGTGAAAGGATCGGATTTACCCATCCGGCCGATTGAGGACATCAAGAAAGAAGTTGAGCGCATTTGCGGCGGCGAACCCGCACGCGGAAAAAAGAGCAACCGCCCGGTCGCAGTCGTGAAGTGGGTCGACGGCACGGTTCTCGATACCGTCTGGGAGTTACGTTAGTTTCTCCTGCACCCTTCAACTCCCCATCGAAGAAGCGCTAAGTCGCTAAAATCCCTCTTATCTCGTTTATCTCGCAAGGATCTAGTGCCCGTTGTCGGCAGCCGGTGCGGTGCGTCCCGCAACACTCGCGGCCGACCGGTGTTTGTATTTTCGTGGCGTAATTGGCGGGATAACAGAGCGACGATGGGAGGATGAGTATGAAGAAATGGTTTGCTTTACCAACCTTACTGCTGGCGCTTGCTCTAGCCGGGTGCGCTCATCCCCAGCCGGTTTATTACGAGCCGCCGCCGGCTCCTCCGCCACCGCCCCCGCCGCCCCAAGAATTTCGCGAGATCGCCCAGCAAGGTTTTCACGACGGATTCGAAGCCGCAAAAAGCGATGTTCGAGAGGAAAGACCGCCGAGCGTGGAACG
>DASPVG010000021.1:0-14948 GCA_035622455.1 Terriglobales bacterium | reverse complement strand
TCGGCTACAACCAAAGCACGCTGGCCCAAACCAGTGTGCTGAATGTGACTCCGAATGGCTCCGAGGGCTCGATCTGGCAGCCATTTCGGTACTCCCATGATCGTGAATGGCAAGGTTTACGTCGGAACCACCACGAACGTCACCGCTTTCGGCCTGTTATCAAAATAGGCCAATAAATCCATCCCTCCTGCCCTCCCGAATGTGCAAATCTCAAATACATCAAAAAACCCGTGCCGAGCACGTAGAAATCGCGATCGCCCAGTAAATAGAGCCATAACTAAAAGGAAATAATGGCAGTTATGCTGCTCGATTCATCGAGCACCAAACCGACCGGACGGTCGGGCTCGGATCCTTGCTCCGGCGCAATGAATGCTTCCACAGCATTTTCCACAGGAGGGAATGTGGCTGAATTGCTTAAGTTTCACTCGTTCCCAGGGCAGTCTAATCGTCTAGGCTCGCGGCGTCGTCGAGCATCGACTCGAACCGGGTTAGGTTCTTGAGAAACGCAAGGTTCACTTTTCCGGTTGGGCCATTCCTCTGCTTGGCAATGATGAGTTCGGCCTTGCCCTGTAGCTGGGGATCATCCGGTTTGTAGATCTCTTCGCGGAAGATGAAAGCCACGACATCGGCGTCCTGCTCGATGGAGTTGTGAACGATGAAATCGCCGGCAACGAAGTTATGAGCTCCGGGCACGGTAAGATCGAAAACCTCGTCCACGCCGGCCGGCGTAATGCTCTCCACCCGGTCCCAAAACAGCTCGGCCGCCAACCTCAGCCCGCCATCCATACTTTCCTCGCCGCGCTCAAGGGTTTCTCTCGCTCGGTCTCTGCCTGGTTGGGAACTAGCAATGGCCAATGCAGTTTTGCCCACCGCCTCTTGGTTCGGTTCCGCCTGACCGCGAGCAAGGGTTGGCCCCTCGGCCGTCTCTTGCCGTCCGCCGAACTGGAGGATGCGATCGGGGAGGACGCATCCGTCGCCCCTACGAGAATGGAACGGCGCCCATCCACCCTCGCCCCTGGTCTGGGCCGATGCCGCTGAAACTCCCAGGGGCAGTGCGATAGGATCGCCCGGACAGAATCGATCGAGCCGTTGCCAGCCGCCCGGTGAACAGAAGGGGTGATTCGCGGTCGCACGAATCGCCTGTCCCTGCCGAGTGCGCAACCAAAAAACCGGTTTGAAGCCCGTCGCGAAAGCCCGGCTGACCAGTGCACGTTCCAGCTGCAACGTCCTCCGGTTGAGCGCCCAGACCTCGAAACCCGAGCGGCCAACCAGCTCGCGAATGGGAACGTCCCGGCCGCTTGAAGGAACCGGGATCGGGGTGTCGCCGGTTAAGCAGCCCGATTCCCGCAGATCGGCCAGTTGCGGGCGATGATCGCCTCCCCGGCTCTCCGGAGCACGGCTCAACTGCGAAAGAGCAATCAAGGGAACGGTCAGTTCTTTGGCCAGCGCCTTGAGTCCTCGCGAGATGGCGGAGACCTCCTGAGTGCGGTTTTCGTAGCGTTTCCCACCACCCGACATGAGCTGCATGTAATCGACGATGATCAGATCGAGCTGGCCTTGCATTTGCATCAGCCGACGCGCTTTGGCGCGCATTTCGCCTAAACCTATGCCAGGGGTATCGTCGATGAAAATCGAGGCTTGCGCAAGATCGCCCATGGCGCGCACCACTTTGTTCATGTCGTCTTTCCACAACGAGCCGGTGCGCATTTTATGCGAATCGACGCGCGCCCGGGAACACAGCAGACGCAGCAGCAAAGCTTCGCGCGACATCTCGAGCGAGAAGATACCCACGACTTTTTGGTCTTCGAGAGCGGAGTTTTCCGCGATATTCAAAGCGAAGGCCGTCTTGCCCATCGAAGGGCGAGCCGCGATGATGATCAGATCCGATTTCTGCAGCCCGCTGGTCATTTCGTCGAGATCGCCATAGTGGGTTTCGAGCCCGGTGATGCGCTGCCCTCTTTGCAGCAGGGCATCAATCGAGCCGAACGATTCCTTCACGATCTCCTGGACGCCCATGAAGCCGCGCCCAATCCGCTTTTCAGAAAGCTGGAAGATGGCTGCTTCGGCGTCGTTCAGGATGTCTTCGGCCGGGTCGCTCTGCTCTGCAGCCCTGGCGATGGCGGCATTAGCCGCATGCATGAGGCCGCGCAGAAGGGCTTTGTCACGGACGATTCTGAGGTAATGCTCAATGCTCGGCCGATCCGGAACCCCGTCCAGAAGTCTCGAGAGATACCCGACATCGCCCACGACTTCCAGTTCTTTCCGTCGCTCGAGCTCCTCCACCAATGTAATCATGTCGATCGGCCGGGAAGACTCGGCGAGGTCAACCATGCGAGAGTAAATGCGGCGATGCGAGTCGAGAGAGAAGTCTTCCGGCTTCAGATGTTCCGCGGCTTGGTTATAAGCGTGATTGTCGAGCAAGATGGCGCCGAGAATGGAGCGCTCGGCTTCGACATTTGCCGGCAGATTGTGCGCAAGACTGTAGTCGTTGGTGGCCAAGGTCCTAATTGCCTCTAGCATTGCCTAGCAGCGCGAACCCGATCCTACGCACAACCTGGTTGTGAATGGGCAGCAGCTACTTTGGAAAAGACAGTCGCAAAACACATTTTCATGGTGGTCTACATGCTGCTCACAGTTTAGGGGAACAAAAAGCGAATGGGCAAGAGAGGAACGCCCAATAGCAGGCAGGGTCGCTGATGGGGTTGGGTACGTACTGGTTCAGGTCGGAGCCGTTTCGCACACCTACGGCCCGGGTCCAGCCACCCGGGCCGTATGGTCGCAAGATGTCCCGGCTTGCCAGGTCACCGCCTAGACGGCAAGCTGATCGTTTCGAAACCGCGTTCGGTGACGCCGGTTTCGCCACGCGCTCTGCAAGGTTGAATCTTTGGGCCAATCCCGCCGCTCAAGATTGCAGAGCCTGCTTCCGCCAACGGCGCAGTCCTTCCGGTGAGCAGGACGCCTAAAAGGCCGCAACCCCGGGTTCCTGAGCAACGCCATCACCTGCCGTCGAATACCCTCCGACAGTTCGCCTCGAGAACTCCCGGAAACCGCAGCCGTTCAGCCAGTCGTGGCAGCGCTTCAAAGACATCTCGCGCGTGCACTGACGGGTACTTTGCTTGAACCCCCCGGGCAGGGCAACAGAAATTTGCTTCCGGGTTGTGCAGAACCTGTGGAGGATCAAACTTCCTTGTGGAAAGACAAGGAAAACCGGGGAACAAAACCTGCTTGAGGATGACCCTGATCGATCGGAGCCAAAGGGCACAAGTTCTAACGACTCAACTCGTGCCCTGAAGGAGCGGAAACTCCCCGACGGGGTTTAGTCCCTCACTCCGTCCATGAACGCCCGCAATTTCCTGGAGCGCGAGGGATGCCGCAGCTTGCGGAGGGCCTTGGCTTCGATCTGGCGGATACGCTCGCGCGTCACCGCAAACGACTGGCCGACTTCTTCGAGGGTGTGCTCGCTGCCGTCTTCCAGCCCAAAGCGCATCTTGATGACCTTTTCCTCGCGCGGGGTCAGGGTACGCAACACCTGCGACGTCTGGTCTTTCAGGTTCACGTTGATCACGGCCTCGGCCGGTGAGACCACGGCGCGGTCCTCGATAAAGTCTCCTAGGTGCGAATCCTCTTCTTCCCCGATCGGAGTTTCGAGCGAAATCGGCTCCTGCGCGATCTTGAGGACCTTGCGGACCTTGGCCACGGGAATGTCCATCCGCTTGGCGATCTCCTCCGACGTAGGCTCCCGTCCCAGCTCCTGCACCAATTGCCGCGAGGTTCGGATCAGCTTGTTGATGGTTTCGATCATGTGCACGGGAATGCGGATGGTACGGGCCTGATCGGCGATGGCGCGGGTAATCGCCTGCCGGATCCACCAGGTGGCGTAGGTCGAAAACTTGTAGCCCCGGCGGTATTCGAACTTATCGACGGCCTTCATCAAACCGATGTTACCTTCCTGAATCAGATCCAAGAATTGCAAGCCGCGGTTGGTATACTTCTTCGCGATCGAGACCACCAAACGCAGGTTGGCCTCGATCAGCTCGCGCTTGGCCTGCTCGGCATCCATGTCCCCCTGGATGATCTCGCGCTGGGTGCGCTTGAGTTCCTGGAAGGCCACTCCGACTTCGGCCTCGAGCTTTTCCAGTTCTCCGTGAATGGCCCGCGCCTGACGCCTGTATTCCTTGCGTTGATCCTCGCTGCGGGTGGCGTCCGCCTTCTTATCGAGGTTCTGGGACTGGCGATCGAGAGAACGCATGCCGTCCACCGCTTTGTTGA
The DNA here is from genome assembly GCA_035622455.1 of Terriglobales bacterium. Taxonomy (GTDB): domain Bacteria; phylum Acidobacteriota; class Terriglobia; order Terriglobales; family Acidobacteriaceae; genus JAFAGX01. The sequence goes on along the minus strand of DASPVG010000021.1, from coordinate 10,679 downwards.
CGCGGTCGATCAGCCGCTTGCGCTCGGTGTTGGTGAAGCCGAGATTGCGAACACAGCAAGAGACGTTGACGATGGAGCGTGCCAGCGCCAGGCGATAGCGGCGATAATCCTTCGGCCGCTTCTTCTGGTTCACGGTGGCGAACTTCTCGATCAACAGATTGGCCTTTTTGTAGGCTTTGGCCAGCTCGTCGATCTTTCCGGTAAATTCCTTCAGGCGATTTTGCAGGATCTCATCGGTGATTTCTTCTTCATCGAAGGTCACCACTTCCTTGATCGAGCGCACGCCTTTCTTCAGATCTTCGCCCATCGCCAACAACTCTGCGATCACAATGGGCGAACGCGAGAGGGCCTTCAAAACCCGCAGCTGCCCACGCTCGATCCGCTTGGCGATCTCCACTTCACCTTCGCGAGTCAGCAGGGGAACCGTCCCCATCTCCCGCAGATACATGCGGACAGGGTCGTTGGTCTTCTCCAAGGCGCCGGGGGTCAGATCGAGCTCGACATCCTCACCGAGCTCGTCTTCCTCGAACTTCTTCTCGAGCGCCGCCGAGGGCAGCTTCGGTCCCTCGAGCACATCGATACCTTGCGTGCCAATGGTGGTAAGCAGATCGTCCAGGTCTTCGGGAGAGTGCACATCGTGCGGGATCAGATCGTTGACCTGATCGTAGGTGAGATATCCCTTCTCTTTTCCCGTGTCGATCAGCTTTTTAATATCGTCGTACTTATCATCAAGAGCCAAGACAGATTACCCTTAACTCGTCCTTGGGAGGACGGCGAACGTTTTTGAAAATTGGTGGGAACCTAAGGTAGCGGACGCAAGCGCCGACACAAACGTCCAGTATACATCAGCAACCCTTGAGAGTCTATCACAAGCCCTCTCCGTCACCCTAGTTACCGATTGTGTCAAGCGATCGTCCCGCTGCTTTGGCCGCTTCCGGGCTGTTTTATGTTCCACGCCGTTAACCAGTTAGATGCCGAGAGAAGCGTCTAAGTTTCGCCTTTGACGACTAAGCTGCCCCTGGATTTGAGCCCTGTTCCTGTAACCCGGGATCCATGAGCGTCCGCTTGAGCCGGACTTTCTCCTCGAGCAGAGCCTGGCGACGGCCGGGCTCCTGATTTCCCAAAGCCTGCAACGCATACTGAATTTCCTCGAGTCTTCGCCGCAGCTGAATCCGGCGCAGGGCGCGCACTGCTCCCTCCAGCCTCTCCGCCGTCAGCTCCTCATCCTCTTTCATGAGAATCGAAGCCAGCAGGTTGCGCTCGGCTTCGCTCACCGCCAGAGACATAACGTCAGTCGATTCCGGGCTATTCAGCAAGGCTTCGATGATCGACTCGGTGGCCAATCCCAGGTGGAGGCGTTCCCCGGTAAAGGCAAAGCGCGCCTGGCGGGCGGGATTGAATTCCTCGTCCGCCCCGTCACGTCCAGAGGGAAGGGTGGTGTCCGCTTTAACCTCCTGTCCTGAACTCAAGGCGCGAATCACGATCTTCTCCGCATCGGAGACCTGCACGTCAAAGGAAGCCTTGAGCGAGGTCGACGCCCGGGAGGCAGCCACATGTTTCAGCTCCTGCCGCAGCACGGCCGAATCGACGCTCAATTTCTGGGCTATCTCGCCCGCCAGTTCATCGCGAATGATTCGGCTCGGGACTCGCTGGATATGCGGTAACAGGTAGTTCACCGCCTTCGCCTTGCCTTCCGCACTGCGGGTGGGAAACTGGGTCCGGGCACGCTCGATGAGATAGTCGAAATACCGCCTGGAATCTTTGAGCGCCTCGGCGTAGGCATTCCTTCCCTTGCGGCGCACGAACAAGTCAGGATCAAACCCTGGATCTAGGCTGACGACCTTGAGCTGGAATTCCTCTTCGACCAGCAGACCGAGAGTGCGCTCGGTTGCCTTGGCGCCCGCCGTATCGGGGTCAAAATTGACCACTACGTTCTTGCTGAAGCGGCCGAGCAGTTTGGCCTGCAGCTCGGTGAACGCGGTGCCCGAGCTGGCGATCACATTATGGAAGCCTGCGGCATAGACCGAAATACAATCCATCTGCCCTTCCACCAGGATGGCGTAATCGAGTTTGCGGATGGCGTCCTTCGCCCGATCCAGATTGAACAGGACCCGCGACTTGGAGTAAATCGCGGTCTCGGGGGAATTCAGGTACTTGGGCCCGGCTTTGTCATCGCTCGACAGCGCGCGCCCGGTGAAGGCAATCACTCGTCCGGCTTCGTTGGTGATGGGAAACATCACCCGGTTGCGGAACCGGGAGTACATGGCAGCACTCGACCGCGCCTGATCAGCCCGATCATCCCGGAGGGAACCGGAGTCCTCCCGATCCTCGCCCGTAGAGGTTAAGGACCTGCCAGCGGCCTCCTTCCAGGAAAACAGTCCGCTGTCCCGAAGCACCTCTTCTTCGAACTCGCCGCGCAGCCGGTCGCGAAGCAAGAAGCCCGAATCGGGCGCGTAGCCGATGTGAAAAACCCTGATCGTGTCCTCATCCAGGCCCCGGCCCGCCAGATATTCCCGCGCGCGGGCGCCTTCGGGCCTTCTCAGGTACTCCTCGAAGAAACTAGAGGCTCGCCCATGAACCTCGACGAGAACCGCTCGCCGGCTGGCCTCGCGCGCCTCCGCCGGACTGCCATAGCTGGTTTTGGGGAGAGGGATGTTGAGCTTTTGCGCTACCGCCCGGAGAGCCTCGGGAAAGCTGATGTTCTCGATCTTTTGGACGAAACTGAAAACGTCGCCCGAGGCACCGCATCCGAAGCAATGAAAGAACTGGCGAGTGGCATGGACGGAAAACGAAGGTGTCTTTTCCTTGTGAAACGGACACAGCCCGGAATAATTCTGTGCCCCGGCTTTCTTCAGCTTGACGTACTCGCCCACGAGGCGAACGATGTCCGCCTGCTGCTTGACGAATTCTTTGAAATCATCGGCTTCCGTCATGACGGGGGACCGTTGCCACGGGTTGTGCAATTGTCGGGCAAACCGCCGCCAAAGGGAATATAGGGGGATGAGAGGCCTGTGGAGAAGTTGTGAGATTTTAGCCGAAAGCGGTTAATGCCCGAGGAAAACCCCACCCAAATTGTCGGGAACGTGCCTTGCCGAGGCACGCAAGATGGCCAAGCTGGACCTGGGCAAACCATCGCATCGAGCGGTCTCAAATTCTCAGATCCACCACCGTAGCCCCTCCTCCCCCCTGGTTCTGCGGAGGTTCGGCAATGGACTCGACGTGCGGGTGCTTCTCCAAGAACTGGCGAAGGGCCTTGCGCAAGATCCCCATGCCGGTGCCGTGCACGACGCGAATCCTCGGGAGGCCCGCCAGAAAGGCGCGGTCCACAAACCGTTCCACCTCCCGGGTTGCGTCTTCGACGGTCCGTCCCATGACGTTGATCTCGGCGGGGACATTCTGGCTGTCCTTCTCGAGCGTCACCGAGATTCCACGGGCCCGAGCTGCGGCTAGGGGAGAGTCTTTTGCGCGGGCTAACACTTCGGCAATGTCGTCGCCGGCGATTTTCATCTTCATCTGCCCGATTTCGACCTCAAAATGACGGTCATCGACGCGCCGCAGGATGCGCGCGGGCCGGCCCACCGATTTCAGCTTGACCGTATCCCCCTCCGACGCATGCACTACCCGATCCTGAGCGTGGGGATCCCCTTGGTCCGCACCCGTGGTATGCGCGACGACGGTTGCGTCGAAGGCATCGCGAAACTCGCGGCGCAGTTTGGCAATCCGCCTCTCCGCGTCTCGTGACAGCTTCTGCGCGGCCGATCGATCCTGGATCGCCTGAACCGCCTCGCGGGCGTGATATTCAAAATCCCGCAACACATGCTCGAGCTTTCTCTCCATCTCTTTGACTTTCGCCTGCTGGTCGCGCTTGCCCTCGGCCGCCAAATGAGCCTTCTCGCGCGCCAGTTCCTCTCTCTGACCATCCAGACGCAAGCGTTCCGCCTCCGCTTCCCGTAATTCGGCATGCAGGCGACTGAGAAGCTGACCGACGTCACGGGCTTGCGATCCGAGCCGCAGCCGCGCCGCTTCAATGATGGATGGATGCAGGCCTAGCCTCTGCGCGATATTGATCCCCGCCGAAGCCCCGGGAACACCCATTTTCAGCTCATAGGTAGGCTCGAGAGTGGCCTCGTCGAACCCCACCGCGGCATTGAGCACGCCTTCGGTGTTGGCGGCGAAGACCTTGAGCGAGGTGTGATGCGCGGACAGTACGGTGATCGAGCCGACGCAGCGAAAATATTCTGCGATGGCCACCGCCAGGGCTGCACCTTCCTCGGGATCAGTCGAAGAACCGAGTTCGTCGAGCAGCACGAGCGATTGGGCGGTCGCGGTGCGCGCGATCGAATCAATATTGGTGACGTGGGCAGAAAAGGTGGACAGATTTTGCTCGATGGACTGGTAGTCGCCGATATCGGCAAGCACCGCGTCGAAGATCGGCAATTCTGCCCTGTCCGCCGGAATCAGCATGCCCGATTGGGCCATGAGCACCAACAGCCCGATCGTCTTCAGGGCGACCGTCTTTCCGCCGGTGTTCGGCCCGGTGATGACCAGCTCTCGGCGGTTTCGATCGAGCTCGATCGTAATCGGGATGATGGCGTCCCCATGAAGCCTGAGGCGCCGTTCGAGGAGGGGGTGACGGGCCTTCTGGAGGCTGAGTCGAACCGTGGCGTCGGCCGAAAACGCCACCGGGACACAGTGGTAGTCCCCGGCAAAACGGGCCTTCGCGAACTGGAACTCGAGTTCGCTAAGGACAGCAAAGGCTTGAAGGATGGCCTCCGCATGTTCGGCGATGCGCCCTGTCATCTCCACCAGAATGCGCTGGACCTCGGCCTGTTCTTCCTCGAGCAATCGCACCAGCTCGTTGTTTTGCTCGATGGTTTCTAAAGGTTCCACGAACACCGTCTGACCGCTCGAGCTGGCGCCATGCACTACCCCTTGGACTCTCCGCTTCTGTTCGGTTTTGATGGGAATCACGAAGCGCTCGCCGCGAATGGTGACCAGTTCGTCCTGGGCTGCCCCATCTTCGGTTAGCCTCCGCAAATAGGTTCGCAACGAGTCCTGAATGAACCGCCGCTGCTTGTCCATGTCGCGACGAATGCGGGCCAGTTCGGGAGAGGCCCGATCGTCGAGGGTGCCGTCGGGAAGAATCTTGTTGCGGAATGTCCGCAGCCAAGCGGTAAAATCCGCGATCTGGGCGGAAAGCGCCGTGACGCTGCGCCAGTCTGACCTCATGGCTTGGGGCGGACGCAGGGTGATCTCGCGCCATTCCGCGGCCCGGTCCACCACCAAGAGCACGTTGCGAATGCCTGCAGTTTCAAGCGCCGCCCCGGCAATGCGGGATTGCTCTACCTCGCCGCGGATATCTTGCAAGCCTGAGAAATCAAAGCTGCCACCGACACGACGGAATTCCGAGATCTCGATCGTGAGCTGCTGTTGCTGCTCGATCCAGGCACGGTCGCCCGAAGGGGCGAGCTCGCCAATCAGCCGCTGCCCTAACGGCGAGGTAGCGTAACCTCGCAACCAGTCTCGGAGGAGATCGAATTCGAGGACTCGGGCACTGCTTTGGAGGATCGGCTGAGGCACCATCAGCAACGATGTTACAGGAAGCCGGAGCAGTTGGCAGTCGTCACCGGCTGCTTCTAACCGCCACAGGACACCGGGCGGGAACGCGATTTTGGCCAACCCGCCTCGGTGACTTGAGTCACTCGCCGACCGGCTTCTTTCTGGCCTCTGCCACGAGGCTGGCCGTCGGGGCTCTGCTAGAATCAAGCTATCGGCGCCTCCGACCGAGACTGGTGCTATGGGCTTTCCTACCATCCGCCTACGACGTCTGCGGCAGAACGAAGCATTGCGCTCTCTGGTGCGCGAGACACGTCTTTCGCCCGCTTCGCTGGTCTATCCGATGTTTGTCTGCCCGGGTCAAGGGGTGCGAAAGGAAGTTCGCTCGATGCCGGGTGTCTTCAACCTGTCCGTCGATGAGGCAGTCCAAGAGGCCCGTCAGGCACACTCGCTAGGAATACTGTCGGTCATTCTTTTCGGTCTGCCGGACAAGAAGGACGAAGCGGCCACCGGCGCCTGGGCAGAGGATGGCATCGTGCAGCGTGCCTCGCGCGCCATCAAACGCGAGCTGCCCGACCTGGTGATCGTGGGGGATGTCTGCCTCTGCGAATATATGTCGCATGGGCACTGCGGCGTGGTTCGCGCCAGCGGTCCACAATCGCTCGGAGCCGCCGTCGCCGCTCCTCCGGCGAACCGGTACGAGATTGTCAATGACGCCTCTCTCGAGCTTCTGGCCCGCACCGCAGTCTCGCTGGTGCGCGCGGGTGTGGATGTGATCGCGCCTTCAGACATGATGGATGGCCGGGTGGGAGCCATTCGCAAAGCACTCGATGAGGCGGGCTTCAGCCACACGCCGATTCTTTCCTACGCGGCGAAGTTTGCTTCTGGCTTCTATGGACCTTTTCGAGAGGCCGCGGATTCTGCCCCCCAGTTTGGCGATCGCCGTTCCTATCAGATGGATGGTGCGAATCTGCACGAGGCGATGCGGGAGATCGCGCTCGACATTGAAGAAGGTGCGGATATCATCATGATCAAGCCCGCGATGCCATACCTGGACGTGATCGCTGCCGCTCGCGAGCGCTTCGATTTGCCCTTGGCCGCCTACCAGGTGTCCGGCGAATATGCGATGATCGAAGCCGCCGCCCGCAATCACTGGATCGATCGGGAACGCGTTCTCATGGAAGCGCTGGTCTCTATTCGCCGCGCCGGCGCTAGCATCATTCTGACCTATTACGCGAAACAAGCAGCCCAGTTGCTGGGCTGAAGACAAATTCCCCGCAGCAACGGAACTAGCGCGCGATCACCGGCGCATCGGTCTTGACCGCCCAGACCAGCGCAATGACCCACCCGATTGCCGTCCAGCCGAGCAGCAGGTTGAGAACCAGGATGGAAGTGCTGTCTCGTTTGCTTCGCGCGAAGGCAATGATCGAAGGCAGAAAATACATCACGAAGCCGAATCCGAAGATCGGGAAGAAGAGGAACCCCAAAACGTGCATCTGCATAGTGGCACCTCTGGCCCCAGTGTAGCATCGGGGAAGAGACAGTTTCTGATACGCTGCTCCGCCGGAGCTGGTTCCCGAATCTTTTACCCATGGCGTAGAATCCACTACTTAGAAAATCGTCAGGGAGCGTCACTTTGCCCGAACCTATGTATGACATCGCAATTATTGGCGGCGGTCCCGCTGGCTACACCGCGGCCATCCGTGCCGGACAGTACGGTCTGAAGACGGCGCTGGTCGAGAAGGATCGAGCTCTCGGCGGAACCTGCCTGCATGTCGGTTGCATTCCGACTAAGGCACTGTTGTTCAATGCCGAGCTTTGGGACTACTTGAACGCCGCCAAGGAGTTTGGGATCGAGGGGGTGGACGGGCGCAAGCTGAACTGGGCTGCCGTGCAGGAGCGCAAGGCCAAGATCGTAGCCAAGCATGCCAAAGGACTCGAATTCCTGATGCGCAAGAACAAGGTTGAGACCGTGAAGGGCTTTGGCAGACTCAGCGGACGGGGACAGGCAGGGGGGTTCAGGATCGAAGTCTCGAGCGCCGGCCAGAGCAGCCAGATCGAAGCCAAACACGTAATCCTAGCTACCGGTTCAGAAGCACGCATGCTCCCCGGCCTCGAACCCGGCTCCCGGGTACTCACGAATGTCGAGATCCTTGACTTGCCTGCGGTTCCCAAGTCGCTGGTCATCGTGGGAGCAGGGGCCGTGGGGGTAGAGTTCGCTTCCATCTTCGCTTCCTTTCATACCGAGGTGACGATTCTCGAAATGTTGCCCCGCCTGGTTCCGCTCGAGGACGAAGATATCTCCCAGGAGCTGGCGCGGGCCTATCGCAAGCGGGGCATCCATTTTCACACCGGGGCGAGGGTGGAGAAGGTTGAAAACAGCAAGTCCGGAGTTACCGTGACATTCTCCGTCGACCGCAAGCCGCAGAAAATCGAAGCGGAGAAGATTCTGATTGCCGTAGGCCGGAAACCCCGCACCGAGAACCTGGGGCTTGAGCGGACTCGAATCAAATTGGATCGGGGGTTCATCGTAACCGATGGCTGGATGGAAACCTCGGAACCTGGCATTTTCGCCATCGGCGACATTGTCCTCGGGACACCCCAATTGGCACACGTGGGAGCGATGGAGGGAATCGTTGCGGTAACCCATCTGGCGGGGAAGCCGGCAAAGCCGATCAATCCCGAGCACATCCCCAACGCCACCTATTGCCATCCCGAGATCGGCAGCGTTGGTCTGACCGAGGCGAAAGCCAAGCAAGCAGGCTACGATGTAAAGGTGGGGAAATTTCCCTTTACCGCCAACTCCCGGGCCTCGATTGTGGGCGCGCATGAAGGTTTCATCAAAATCGTCTCCGATGGAGAATTCGGAGAGATTCTGGGGGTGCATATCATTGGACCCCAGGCCACTGAGCTGATCGCCGAGGCGGTGACCGCCATGGAACTCGAAGCCACGGTCGAAGACCTCATGTGGACGATCCATGCCCATCCGACTTTGGCCGAAGCGATGCTCGATGCCTCGAGTAGCGTGTATGGAATGGCCATTAACGCTTAGCTAAGATTTTGATCTCTGTCGTCCAACTCGGGACCATCGATTATCAAACCGGCTTGCGCCTGCAAGAGCGGCTGGTAGAACTCCGGAAAGAGGCTCGAATCGGGGATGTCGTGTTACTGCTCGAGCACCCACCCGTCATCACCCTGGGGCGCAATGCCAAAGCGACCAACATCGTGGCTTCTCCCGAACTGCTGGCCGAACGCGGCGTGGAGGTACGGGAGTGTGACCGCGGCGGGGACGTAACCTTCCATGGTCCCGGGCAACTGGTGGCTTATCCCATCTTCGATTTGCGCGAAATGAACTCCGATGACGGGGGAAGGAGGTCCATGGGCGCCGTAGAATACGTTCGGCGACTGGAGGAAGTCTTGATCCGCACGTGCGCCGACTTCGGGATTCCCACCAAACGCATACCTGGCCTCACCGGTGTGTGGGCCGAATCGCGGGCGGTAGGAGAAAAACCACCCACGGCCGTCGAGGACAAGCGCCATTCGAGCCCGCCGGTCGAAGCCAAGATCGCCGCCCTCGGTGTCCACATCTCCCGCGCGGTAACCTCGCACGGCTTCGCTTTGAATGTGAATGCCAACCTCGAGTACTTCGAACTGATTATTCCCTGCGGAATCGTCTCGAGATCGGTGACCTCAATGGAAAGGGAACTCGGCCGCCAGCTTTCGCTCCAGGAAGTCGCGCATGCCGTATCACGGAATTTTGGCCTGGTTTTCCACTCCCAAATGCTCTGGCTCGAGGATCTCGATTCCCTGATGAGGACGTCCGTCGGAGTACCGATGAGGGTTCCCCGCGAACTGCGTCAAATCCACCACGAAGAAGATCCTTTTTCGGTCTAGTTGTCGGGTTGTCCGCTCTATTTGGTTAAATCGGGCTGGCCGGGTTAGCATTCTGAGAAAGGCCGGGGTTTGACACCGATGGCCAAAAAGAAGAAGCGCAACACTTCGCACAAGCGGATGATCGATCCGAAATCGAACGGCCGAGGCGCCCGCGCTCCCGTTCGCTTGTCCCCTGCCGCTTCCGAGCGCACTTACACAGTCGTCGATTATCGCCTGGAGAAGCCGACGTTCACGGTTCGCCAGGTGCGAGTCGGAGAGGAGATGCGCTACGAAGTGGAAGGCGATCTGGGCGGAGCGGTTCCACCGATTCGGGATTCCGAATACCTCGATCAGCAACAATGCCTCGAGATCTATCGCTGGATGCTTCTTAATCGCAAGATGGAAACAGCGCTCGAGAACCTGTACAAGCAGGGCAAGGTCGTAGGTGGGGTGTATTTCGGCTTGGGGCAGGAGGCTTGTTCCTGTGCTTCGGCATACGCCCTGAAGCCGGACGAATGGTTGGGGCCGATGATCCGCAATCAGGGATCGCTGCTGGTTCGCGGCTTCTCCGCTCGCGACATCATGATGCAGTACATGGCCAAGGCCGGTTCCCCCACCCGCGGGCGTGATGCTTCCTCACATTTTGGAGACATTCAACAGCGCAATGTGGTCGCGCCCATTTCGACCCTGGGAGACTTGATTCCCGTACTGGCAGGCGTGGCCCTGGGGGCGCGGTTGCAAGGGCGGAAGATCGCGGTCATGACCTACATCGGTGATGGAGGACAATCGACCGGCGTTACCTACGAAGGCCTCAACTTCGCCGCCGTGCAGCGTCTGGGCCTGGTGCTGGTCGTGGAAAACAATCTTTGGGGATATTCGACGCCGGCGGACATGCAATTTCTGGTCAAGGATCTGGCGGAGCGGGCCATTGCCTACGGGATTCCCGGTGTGATTGTGGATGGCACGGATGCTTGCCAGGTTTATGACGCTGCCCATGAGGCTTGTGAGCGCGCCCGCCGTGGCGAAGGTCCGACCTTGATCGAGGCGAAGATGATGCGCATGAAAGGCCATGCCATTCACGATGCAGCCGACTATGTTCCCCGGTCGTTGATGGAGTATTGGCGTAAGCGCGACCCGATAGCGCGACTCGAAGCTTACCTGCACCAGAAGGGATGGTTAACGGCGCGGCAAAACCAGGATTTGATTGCCGGGGTGGATCGCGAGCTCGAGGCCGATCGGGACTTCGCCGT
>DASPVG010000020.1:0-7456 GCA_035622455.1 Terriglobales bacterium | reverse complement strand
CGGGCACCAATATGGCCCCAGTTTTGAGGCCTGTGTAGTCTGTAGGTTCCTTCTCTTGGGGCGAATCGTAGTCAAGCATGCTTACTTCCACTTCACTCGTATTTTCCCCTGCCATGCAACTTTCATGGCTGCGCGGTTTGCCAGTTAATGGACGAGACCTTCTCGCAAACTTGGGCATGTGTGTCGCCAGTTCTCCAGCCCCTCGCCGGGCCCTCATTTCGGGCTATCGGGTTTTTCGTCAGCTAGTTGAGGTTGTCTGGTGTCGCGGGCAGCAGCTTGCCCTTTGATCGCCGGGGCTGCATACTCAGGCTGCCAATATGTTGAATCGACCGATCGTCATCCTTGTCCTGCTGGCTTGCACGGCATTTTCGTTTGCGCCGAAGAAAAAAGAAAGACAATCCACCCTGCAGCCTGTCGGTTTCAGTCTCCGTCAACTAGCAGCGCCCGCGGACTACAACTGGCGTGGCTCCGACGATCGGACGCTGAGCGGAATTGTGTGGTATCCCGCGGACATTAACCCCGCAGAGCAGAAGGAGCAATACATCGGCCCTCCCGATGCACCTTTGTTCTATGCGGGTCGTGCCGCCCAGGACGCTACACTCGCCCCAGCGTTTGTAAGGTTCCCACTGATTGCACTCTCCCACGGTACCGGTGGCAGCGCTATGCAGATGGCATGGCTGGGCACCTACCTCGCCGCTCGTGGTTACATTGTTCTTGCGGTCAACCACCCGGGCAACAACGCAGTGACCGGATACACAACCCAAGGCTTCATTGAGGGTTGGGAGCGAGCGAGGGACATCAGCACGGCGATTACTGACCTGCTCGCCGATCCGCGATTCGGCAGCAAAATCGACCTGGATCGCATTGGCGCAGCCGGCTTCTCGTATGGGGGATACACTATGATGGAACTTGCCGGCGGGACTACAGACTGGAATCGGATTCTGACTTGGTGCGATCAACAGAAAACCGCTTGTGATCCTCCCGAGATGCCGAACTTAACGGAGAAGTTTAAGGCCATCAAGCAGCAGCCCGACGTGCAACAGGCTTTGCAGCACGCCGGGGATTCCTATCGCGATCCGCGCATCCGGGCCGTGTTTGCGATAGCTCCGGCAGTGGCCCGCGCGTTTACCCCGGAAAGCTTGCAGAGGATCACGATTCCCGTGGCGATCGTCGCGGGAGACGGCGACCCTATTGCTCCTCCTGCAGATAATGCGCAGTTCTTTGCCACAAACATCAGGAACGCGAAACTCACCATCCTTCCGGGCGGTGTCGGCCACTACACGTTCCTCGATGTCGGCACCGAGGCCGGGAGGAAGCAGCTTCCACAGCTTTTCGTGGATGGCCCCGGCATCGACCGTGAAGCTGTTCACGACCAGGTCGGCCACATGGCCGCCGAGTTCTTCGATAAGGAGCTGATGCCGGCGAAGAAGAAAAGTTGAAGGAGCTGCACCATCGCGGCGGACCGCTGCACTGAGCTGAGCGTATCGTGCGATGCAATACTCAACGATTACGGTTGCACTGCGACTTTTAGGGAAATCGACCTCGTCTCAAGTCTTGCAATCAAGGCATTTACACTTGTAACCCATTGGTTAGGAGTTTAGTGGCGATTGCTCGCCAATAAGGAAGGGGAGCATCTGGGTTTAAAGAGCATGCCGATGGTTAAGGCCTATCTTGGTAAGTCGATGATCGACATGCTCATAAGACGACCACAGCCCGAGGAGCACGATTCCGTTCGCGCGGTCGTCCAAACCGTAGTGGATGAGATTTACGTTAGTTTCGCAGGCAGCTCGGAACGGGGAACCAAGACCTGTTCGCCGCTCGCCAGGTTCTTGAGGGTGAAGGCTCCTGATTTCACTTCGTTCTCGCCCACGATCAGGATGTAGCGTGCCCCAAGCTTGGTGGCGATCTCAAACGACTTTTTCAGACGAAACGATTCGTCTCCCAACTCGGCGACGATCGGATGGCTGCGCAGTTCGCTTGCCAGCCTGGCGGCCTCGCGATCCATGCCCGTCCCGAGTGGGGCGATGTAGACGTCCGGCTTACCTACGACGGCTTCAGCCGCCCGCTCCAGGGCGAGCACCAGTCGATCCTCCCCGATCGCAAATCCGATGCCCGGCGCTTTCGGTCCGCCCAGCGATTCTGATAGGCCATCGTAGCGGCCTCCTCCGAGAATCGCGTTCTGTGCGCCGAGCGCCCCATGGGTGAACTCGAATGCGGTGCGGGTGTAGTAGTCAAGGCCTCGCACCAGGCGGTCATTGAGCGCGAACGGAACGCCCACGGCGCGCAAAATCTCCTGTACTTGCTCGAAGTGCTTGCGGCAAGGCTCGTCCAGGTATTGGCTGATCCGCGGCAGGGTTTCGATCAGGGGCTGATCTTCCGGAACTTTGCAGTCGAACACCCGCAGAGGATTGCGAACCGCGCGGCGCTGGCAGTCCGCGCACATCTTCATGGCCAGCGGTGCCAGCGCTTCTCTCAGCGCTTCGGCATAGCGCGCGCGATCCGCAGGGCAACCGATGGAATTCAATTGCAAATGCCAGTGTTTGATCCCGAGGCGGTTGAGCAGGGTAGCCAGCAGTTCCAGAATTTCGGCATCCCGCGCCGGCGATTCACTTCCAGCGCTCGCCGGACCGATCACTTCGGCACCGATTTGGTAGAACTGGCGGTAGCGTCCCTTCTGTGGCCGCTCTCGGCGGAACTGCGGCCCGATATAGTAAAGCTTGTTGAGGCCACGTTCCCAGAGTTTGTGCTCGATGTAGGCCCGTACGACGCCGGCCGTGTTCTCGGGGCGGAGGGTGAGCGACTGTGCCTGCTCACCTTCCCGTCGGGTGCGATCTTGCCAGGTATACATTTCCTTGGCCACAATGTCGGTCTCTTCTCCTACACTGCGGGCAAACAGTTGGGTTTCCTCGAAGATGGGCGTACGAATCTCCTGGAAGTTGTAGGCGCGGAAGACCTCACGCACCGCCGCTTCGACAAAATTCCACAATGCCGTTTCCGGTGGCAGGAGGTCACGAGTTCCACGAATGGCTTTGATCACGACGTCTCTGTTTCAAATCCCAGCCAGCATTGATGGTTTCGAGCGAAGGCTGGCAACCTCCCATGCCGTGAACGGAATCTCCGGCAGAAAGAAGGATCGCGCGGACTTCGACACCTTGTCAGAGTTCTCCCAAATAGGACTCCTTATACCCCAAGTAATTGTTGGCATAGCGCAGAATAGTTTCCTGATCCTTTTTCTCCAACCTGCGGCGGAATTTTCCGGGAGAGCCCATCCAGAGCGAGCCTGCCTCCACGATGGTTTTCTCGGGTATTAAGGTGCCGGCCGCGATGATCGAGCCCGTACCAATGCGAGCGCCATTCAAGATGATCGATCCCATGCCGATAAGGCAGCGGTCTTCGATGACGCAGCCGTGCAGCGTCACCGAATGTCCGACGGTGACATACTCTCCGACGAATACGCCGTACTGTTCTTTCATACCATGCAGCACGCAGCAATCCTGGACATTCGAATGCGGGCCGATGCGTATGGAATGCACATCACCGCGAAGCACGGCATTCATCCAGATACTGACGTGCTCCGCCAATACGACGTCGCCGATCAGCTGCGCGGATTCATCCACATAACAGGAAGGCGGGACGGTCGGCGTCACACCCTTATAGGAGCGGATCATTTCTCAGGGTCTCTTTGCCTCGAGGAGAACTTTGAACATAACACGGCTCGAGGCACGCTGAAAACCGAATCCGGGTGTGGCGGCCTTCGCCTGCGACCCTCGAAGCCTTCCTGCGCCGGCCTGACGGATCCGTATTGGGTCCCAGGAAGATGCCGCTTGGGAGCCAGGCTGCGACCGCCCCTGGCTCAGGGAGCCATCAATTTTCGGTGATGGTGGGCGAAGGTGCGGGTACCGTTTTCCCGGCTTTTTTGGGTGGCTCGACCTGCTCCGTGCCTGCCTCCGCCGAGCCTTGGCGAATTGCAATCGTGCCATGGTCCACGTTCACGATCAAACGCGGACCGCCAGAGCCGATGGTACCGGTGCCGGTGGCCTGGTCATCCGAACTGTCTACTTTGATTTCGGAAAAGTCTGTTTCCACATCCCCACCGCGGGCCCGAGCATCCACTTGGAAGCCGGCTTTCGGCGGCAGATAAATCTCGACATCCCCCTTGCGATTGTCCACTTGCATGCTGCCCAGCTTTTTCGCCCGGAGCTCCACGGATCCGTCTTGATCCTCCAGCCGCACGTCGCCCGAGAGCCCGGCAAGGCGGATGTCTTTAGCGCGGGTCGCAAGCCGCAACGGTCCCACGATGTTGTTCGCCTGGAGATCGCCGGAGTCCAGATTCAGGTCACCATCCAGGCGCGAAAACTGCATCTCCGTGCGGGAGGACTTGAAGAGAACCGACTGGGCGATGTTGGCCAGCTTGACGCTTTCCATGAACTCTCCATCTAGATGAACGCTGCCTTTGACATCCTCGAGCGAAACATCGTTGGCGTGACCTTCGATGGAGACATCGGAGCTGACTTGGGAAACGCGGGCTGAGCTGTGATCAAGGTTTAAGTCCACCTTGCCGTTGATTTCGGTTGCCGACACATCGTTGTGCTGCGCGGAGACCGTGACGTCGCCGTCACGGCCCACGACGTCGACGTCTCCGAAGCGGGTGGAGATGTCAATCGCGGCCTTGCGGGGCAGCGAAATATCCAGATCCTCCTCTACCCAGTGATCCCCCGCGCCCTGGTTGTTGGCATTCAAAGTGACGCGGCTGCCGTTCACGCTGATCTGCGGTGTGGTCTTGGTGTTGTATTTGTCGGCTTCCGACTGGCTTTGAGCCTGAATGCGCTTGCGAACCGAAACGTGAATCTGAGGGTCGGTAGAAGCGCTGACGTGGACGGCGCCGCGCGTATTGGTCACGTGCAAGCTGGCGCCGGCGGGAAAATCCTCGCTCAGCTGATTTTCGTACTCGTACTTATCGCCGAACCAGTCCCCCTCGTCAAGGTTGAGCTGGTCGCGGACCCCGCCCCAATCAAAGCGCGAGGCCTGCGTCGCGATCAGCCCGCAGACAATCACCAGGATGGTCAGCAAAATACCGCCCGCGCTTAGACTGGAAGGACGCACCCCCTGGCGCTGCGCCATCTGATACTCGATCAGTTTTATGACTCCCGCCAGAATCAAAAGTATGGGCCAGTAGTGGGCAAACCAGTGGCCCAGCCTCGACCAATTGAGATATCCCATCGTGCTCAGCAGAAACACGATTCCGAGGGAGATCAACACGATCGGACCCGACAAGGAAAGCTGACGGCGAGGGGGGGGCGGGGCCTGGGTTGGACTAGCCATTTTTCACCTCGCTCACCGGCGGTTGACTCTCTCCGCTAACCGCGCCCATCGATCCTGTCCCGGTGCCCAAGTCCGGTGGCGGGGGGGGCGGAATCTGCCGTTCCGTAAGCTTGGTAATTCCGATGGCCAGCAGCAAGATTGGCCAGGTACGATGCCAGCCCGGGCCACCCATGTGTTCAATCAGGGAGAGAACTCCGACCATGACCAGCACCACGGGGGCGGTGCGGCTTCGCCCCGGATAGCTATGCAGACCGGTCGACGGTACCAGCCCTTCGCGCCGGGCAAAGATCCAGACACCGAGCAGGATCAGAAAGATCGGCCACAGATTTCCTACGCTGTAGGTGAAAACGCCCAGGGTTTCGAGCAGGAACAGCACGCCCAGTCCGATCAGCACGATTGCGAAGATGGGAATCTTCGAGGTATCAACCTTTTCCCCCATGCCAAAGGCTTGGCCAAGACCCAAGGGGTCGGGCGCAGGTTGTCCCAATTCGATCGCTTTCGCCGTACGTACGGAATCGATGATTTGCCACACATAGAAGAAGGCGAAGGCGAAGGCACAGAAGGTGTCGAGTGGACTGCCTTGGTCCATGCCAATAATCAGTCCGACGAAAATGAGTAGGTGAGCCAAGCCTTTGGCGTATTGGCCGGTATAGACTGCGCCTACGCCGAAGGGAAAGAAACCGGCAAGAATCCCAGCTACGGCCGGATTCGGTCCTCCGCCCGAGGCTGGGGGCACAGGTCCGGGAGCAGCGAATCCCACTGGCGGTGGTGGAGACGGCAAGGCTGGCTGCACACTCGCCAGGCGCTCGGCCAAACAGTTCTCGCAATAGACGACTCCCTTCACTTCGCGTGTGCAGCTTGAACAAAGGGGTTTCCCACAAGTGCGGCAGTACGCGATGGCAGCTGCACCGGGATGGTTGGCACAAGTCACGCTTTCCTCCTGAGTGTGGCCAGATTCACCCAGGCCAAATGCACTGCAGGCGGATGGTCGGAAAGTGCAGCCTGGATCATCTGGCTATCTCCCGGACCATAGTTGCGCTCTTGCTTTTGCTCGGGTTGTTCACTGGTGTCGTTATTCCTCGGATTCTTCTCTTGTTTGGCGGGTGCCGGTTCGGGGGGAGCGGTGACCCGCTTAAATTCCCGCAACCGGGACTCGATCTCATAGACGAACCGGATATTCTCGTAATACTTCACGACCTTACCGGAGGTTTCGTAATAGCTCCTGCGGATCGCGCTGGGGCGAAGATCCACGCGATGCAGGTCCGCCAGTCTCACCCCAGCCAGACTCAGGGAAATCGAAAGCGAAAAGAATGCCATGCCGAAGGACATGGCAAGTCGCGGCTGCCTGCCGATCGCAACGATGGGGCGCGCGAACGCTTTTGCCCAAGTCCCCGCACGCTCCAACCAGGAAGCTTCGGCCGCCGCCGGTTGATGCTGGCCGACGGTGTCCATTCCTGTGGTGGCCGCGAGAATGTTATGCACCAAATGGGCTGGCGGCTCGGCGTCTACCAGTTGCTCGAGCCAGTGCTTGCCAATTTCCGCTTCGGCCAACAGAGGCCCGCAGATCGGGCAAGTACTCGCGTGAGCCTGGAATGCTTCGGCCTTGGGACCGGTGAGAACCTTGTCCAGGGCATCGCTGAGCAGAGCATCGAACTCGCTGCACTGCAGATCGCTATGGTCTTTCTCTGCCATTACATCACCTGTTTATATGTACGTTGCAGCACACGTGCAAGTTCCGCACGTCCGCGGTTGATTCGAGATTTCACCGTACCCTCTGGTACTTTTAACACTGTGGCAATTTGCTTGTAGTCCATTTCTTGTAAGTCTCTTAGAATCACAGCCTCGCGAAGGTCGGGCGAAAGCCGTCCGAGGGCGCGGTGCACCGCCTCACCCAGTTGCGCGGACTCGGCTCGCGCATCCGGGGAAGGCCGCCCATCTTGAATTTGTTCGCTCAATGGCATGGCATCATCACGCTCGGAAGGCGTGGCGTCAAGTGAATCCGTCAGTCTCTCCTGCTTGGTCCTACGAAAGTGGTCTACCAGCAGATTGCGGGTCATGGCAGTGACCCAAGTGATGAACGCTCCGCGTTCAACATCGTAGGTATTCAGCGTGCGATACATCTTGGTGAAGACCT
>DASPVG010000019.1:0-3098 GCA_035622455.1 Terriglobales bacterium | reverse complement strand
GGCAGCCACGCTGGGGTTGGTCGGGATGATCTTGTGGGGAATCGGGATGGGAGCGCAGGATTCCTGTCTCAAAGCGGTGCTGTCCGCGGTTGTGCCTTCCCAGAAGCGCAGCACCGCGTTTGGCATTTTCGATAGCGGTTTCGGGATCGCATGGTTCCTTGGCAGCGCCGTCATGGGCCTGCTCTACGCCAAATCCATTCCGGCACTGGTTTTCTTCTCCGTCTCCATGGAGGTCCTGGCGCTTCCCGTCCTCGCGCTGGGCAAGCGGAAAGAAGCCGGGAGGTAGCATTCTCCTGCTGCGGGAACAGATTACAGGAAGGATCAGCGCAAAACGTGCGCCGGTGGTGCGCAGGTAGTCTCCAACCCGCACTGCGTATTCGAAAGCAGCGCGCACCTTCTCATCGATTCGCTTGACGGGTTCGAAGGCCGTCCGGCAACACCGCATCACTTCCGGCCAGGGACAACTCATCCAGCATGGCCGGGTGCAGCTGCTCGGTGCGCTATAATGGCGCCCACGGATGGCACTTACCCCTGGAGCAAAACTTGGCCCCTACGAAATCGTGTCTCTGCTGGGTGCAGGCGGCATGGGCGAGGTGTATCGTGCCCGTGATTCTCGTCTTAAGCGGGATGTCGCAATTAAGGTTTTGCCCAGAGCGCTTTCCCTTGACTCGGATCGGCTGCGTCGTTTTGAACAAGAGGCTCTTGCCACCGCTGCCCTGAATCATCCCAATATTCTTGCGGTATTCGACATTGGCACGAGCGAGGGATCGCCCTATGTGGTATCCGAGCTGCTTGAGGGAGAGACGCTGCGCGAGCGCTTACGGAGCGGACCCATCCCCCTGCGCAAGAGTTTAGACTACGCGATGCAAATTGCGCGTGGACTGGCTGTTGCCCACGAGAAGGGAATCATCCATCGGGACCTCAAGCCGGAGAATATGTTCATCACGAAGGACGGACGACTCAAGATCCTGGATTTCGGGCTGGCCAAACTAACCCAGGCAGAGCCGGGCACGAGTACCGCAATGCCGACTGTGACCCAGGGTACCGAGGCGGGAATCGTGATGGGAACGGCGGGATATATGTCGCCCGAACAGGTGCGCGGTCTGCCTCTTGACTCCCGCTCGGACATTTTCAGCTTTGGCGTAGTTCTCTACGAGATGCTCTCGGGCAAACAGGTATTTCACCGCGACACTCCGGCGGATACGATGAGCGCAATTCTGAAGGAAGAGCCTCCGGATTTAACCGAGACTAATCGCAATATCTCGCCGGCGCTTGAGCGCATCGTCCAACACTGCTTGGAGAAAAACCCCGAGGCTCGCTTCCATTCCGCCAGCGATATTGCGTTCGATCTCGAACATCTTTCCGGGCTTTCTGGCAGCACGGCCAGTGTTGCGACGGCTGCTCAAGGTGTGGGCGCTCGAACCATCCAGCCGAGGCGCGCCATGCTGTTGAGGGTCCTGGCCGGTATTGCTCTCGCAGGTGTGCTATACAGCCTTGGTTGGTGGAGGGGCAGAGCCGCTGTCCGCTTGCCTCAGGCCGAGTACCAGCAGATCACGTTTCGCACCGGTTCGATTGGCAATGCCCGCTTCACCCCCGACGGCAGCGTCGTTTACAGCGCATCCTGGGAAGGTGGCGAAGAGCAATTGTATTTGGCACACGCAGACGATCCGGGGGCGCGCGAGCTAGGCCTGAAACATGCCGAGCTGCTTTCCATCTCCAAGGCAGGAGAACTGGCGGTTCGACTCAACACCCGGTATTACGGCGGCTACGCGCGAACCGGCACGCTGGCGAGAGTTCCACTGAGTGGTGGAACGCCGCGAGAGGTGCTGGAGAATGTGCAGGAGGCCGACTTTGCCGCGAACGGCGACAGTATGGCGATTGTTCGCTATATTCCGGAAAATAATCACTGGCGTCTGGAATACCCCATTGGCAAAGTGCTCATCGACAGCATCAACTGGATTAGTCATCCCAAGATTTCGCCGGACGGCAATTGGATTGCCTTCGCCGATCACGAAAACCCAGTAGGGGATGACGAGGGTTCTCTCGCGGTGATTGCCGCGGATGGTAAAGGAAGCGAAAAAAAACTTTCATCGGGCTGGAGCACGCTCCAGGGAATTCTCTGGTCTCCCGCGGGAGATGAGATCTGGTTTACATCGACGAACACCGGCAACGCCGCGAACCCACGAGCTGCGACCCTCTCGGGTAAGTTGCGGACCATGACCAACGTGCCGGGTGGCATATGGCTGGAGGACCTGCGCAACGGAACTGTTCTTGCCGTGGCGAACCATGTACGTCTGGGGATCCGAGGTATGCCACCGGGCGGCAAGGAAGAATACGAACTGGGGTGGTTTGGATGGTCGCAGTTGGCCGATATGAGCCGGGACGGACGGAAGATTTTGTTCGAAGAGGAAGGGGAGGGTGGTGGACCGAATTACACTGTGTTTCTGCGCGATACGGATGGGTCACCTCCGCTCCGGGTTGGCGAGGGTTCCGCCCGTGCACTCTCTCCGGATGAAAAGTGGGTGATCACTCAACCCGCGAAAGGCGGACCCCTGAGCCTGGTGCCGACCGGAGCGGGCGAGTCAAGGCAGCTCACCCACGATGCTGTGAGCTATGGTACGGTTCGTTTTCTTCCCGACGGCAAACGGTTGTTGGCGACAGGAATTGAAGCCGGGCACGGAGGGCGTGACTACCTGATCGATCTGGACAGTGGAAACTCCAAGCCGGTCACTCCCGAGGGCATCGCCGGCACCGTGGTCTCTCCCGACGGCAAGATGACGATCGTGCGCGGACCCGATGGGAACCCCGGGGTTTGGTCGCTCGAAAGCGGCGATTTTCACTTGTTACCGGGGCTCGACTCGAAGTCCTTCATCATTGGCTGGACATCGGACGGGCGATCCGTATATGCAACTCCCATCCTGCTGAACGCGAAGGTGGCGAGGATCTCTCGGGTCAATATCGACACTGGGAAAACGGAGCCGTGGAAAACCCTCGGGCAAGAAACGGGGGCGGGAGTCGCATCGGTGGCTTACCCACATCTGTCGAGCGATGGGAATGCGTACGCATACCTCTACGTCCGTGTGTTGTCCGAGGCGTAC
>DASPVG010000018.1:0-10777 GCA_035622455.1 Terriglobales bacterium | reverse complement strand
CGCTGAGATAACGCACGCGGTCACCCTTCACTTCCCATCGGTTGGCGAGCTGATAGGAGCCGTCTTTGAGGATCAGCCGTTTGGCGGACGGCTGAGAACCGAGGCCAGGGGGGAACACCAACGCAGAGAGGCTGAGCAGGCAAACAACCAGGATCGGAGAAAGATAACGCATACGACGGGCGACGATCGATGGTCTCAGTGTATCCCTAATTCGCGCTCAGGCTACGAGAAATTACCGGCCAATCGTGATCGCCCTGAAACTGCTTTTCTGAGCATTGTCCTTACATGGGCTCTCGGCGAGGTGGCATACAATTGCCAGCAGGCGCCCCCGTCCCCATCTCATCCTGCCCGTTCCCGACCTTCGCTTCCGGCCAGAGCTTCGGCTGCTTGCTGAATCCTCTGCCACGCCTGGCGTACGTGGCGGGCCTCGGTCGTCGTCTGCCCGACACAGAAGCGCAGGGTGGTGCGCTCCTTTAAACGGGTATGCGTCAGATAGAGAGCGCCGCTCCGGTTCAGCCGGTCCATGAGAGCCTGATTGACCGAGTCGCCCCCGCGGTGCCGGAAACATACAAGGTTGAGGGGTGCCGGCGCCGCCAGTTCGAAACGGGAATCCTCACCGACCCAATGGGCGAACTCCTGCGCCAGTTCGACATGACGTCGAATATGGTGTTGCAGCCCTTCAATTCCGTAATGGCGAATCACGAACCAGAGCTTTAAGGCGCGGAAACGGCGGCCGAGAGGAATCTGCCAGTCACGGTAATCAAACACCGCTCCCGAGGCGGTTGCTTGATTCTTCAGATATTCCGGAAGGACGCTGAGCGTCTTGATAAGGGCGGCGCGATCGGCCACCCAGAAGCAGTCGCAGTCAAAATTTGTGAACATCCATTTGTGCGGATTGAAGGCATAACTGTCGGCCAGGTCGAGCCCCTCCTGTATGGAGCGAAACTCCGGACAGAGTGCGGCTGTACCCGACATCGCGGCATCCACATGCAGCCAAAGCCCACCTTCCCGACAGATCTCGCCGATCCTGCGAACCGGGTCGAGCGCATTCGAAGACGTCGTGCCCACGGTCGCGCATACGAAGCAAGGAGTTCGGCCAGCGCGCCGATCCCGCTCAATCTGCTCGACCAGCGCTTCCGCGCGCAGCGCGAAGTTCTCGTCGACCTCGATCAACCGCAGGTTGTCGCGGCCGAGTCCGGCGATCTGGACCGCTTTTTCAATCGAAGAATGGGCTTGAGTGGAAGCGTAGGCCACAAGAGTTCGATCGCAGCCTTGCCGGTTGCTGGCGAAGCTGGTCGCCCGCTCTCGCGCCGCCAGCAGGGCGCATAAGGTAGCGCTCGAAGCAGTGTCCTGAATTACGCCGCCACCCGACTGCGTAGAACGAAATTTTTCCGGTAACGCCAGCATTTCCACCAGCCAATCGAGAACCTGCGTCTCCAGTTCGGTGCAAGCCGGACTGGTGGCCCATAGCATGCCTTGCACGCCTAACCCTGAGGAAACGAGGTCGCCAAGAATGGCCGGTCCGGACGCGTTGCAGGGGAAGAAGGCATAAAAATTCGGTGACTGCCAATGGGTGATGCCGGGCACAATAATCTTCTCGATATCAGCCAAGATCCTCGCGAAAGGTTCCCCTTCCGAGGGCGCCCGTGCAGGTAGAGAAGCGCGCACCTGTCCCGGTTCTAACGGCGACAGCACAGGGTAAGATTCGATCCGTTCATGGTAGTCCGCAATCCAGTCGATGACGGCATGGCCATGGCGGCGAAATTCGTCCGAAGTCATGTGAAACGATTTTTCTTTCCTCATTCGGGCTCCAGGCTCGATGGAATCGTTGCCAGATTCTCATCTGGCAATTCCTATTGTTTGGGATTGTCTCGGCTTGAGCAAGCCTCAATGGAACAGACCGACAAATCAGGCAAGCCGACCGTAGAACACACGGGTGTCATAGCGAAGCACGACGCGTTCGTCGCTCTGATGGGCTCGAAAAATCCTGCGCAACTCCCTGAGCATCGGTTCATAAGCGGGATGTCCGGGCTGGGGGGTATAGGAAGAAGACAACAGCCGCCCTTCGAGAGCCGGGTAATCGCACTCCTGGCTGGTCTCGAACGTCCGCAATTGAAACCGCGAGGGAGCAAAGAAATCCGCAATTTCGGCGGTCGTGCGCTCATGCCGCACTTCCTGATAATCGGTGCCGTAGGTTAGAAGCAGACGCTCATAGTCTCCGAGAAACGCCGTCCCGTCGGTCTTCCTTTCATTCCATAGCAGCACCAGCCAGCCGCCGGGCTTCAGAATGCGAGCAAATTCCCTGCGGGCTTGGCTCCGGTTGAACCAGTGCGCCGCTTGCGCCGCGGTAATCATGTCGACGCTTTGAGCCTCGAGGGCGGTGGCTTCGGCGCTCCCGGCAACACTGGTGAACCGCTCAAATCCTTGCAGGAATTGCTCTCCCGCCGCCCGCATTTCTCGATTCGGCTCGACGCCGAACACCGAGTTCCCGTTTTCGAGCAAGAGCCGGGTGAAGATGCCCGTCCCTGAGGCAACGTCGGCAATGACAGATTCCGGCGTAAGGCCGCATTCGGTTCGCAGCAGCCCGATGACCTCCGGAGGATATCCCGGACGGTAGCGCAAGTAATCACCGACGCGGGAAGAAAATCGCGAAGTCGCGTTCGTTACTGCCATGGCAACAGTTTAGCGTTTCTGCCTCTTCGAGGACACGCAGCCAAACCGGCGGTGCGTTACCATGGAAGGACAGTCGCCTATGGCCCTTCGATCGACCTCAACCCGCAACCTGTCAAGCCAAACTCTTGCCGTTTTCCTGTTCCTGGGCTTGCTAGGCGCCACCCTCAAGACCGAGGGTGGGGAGGGGAAGTTCGGAGCGAGCTCGAGCTCCGGCTCTCCTCCTATCTTTGGGTTCCGCGATGCGAGCTCCGAAGTCGAGGTCGAAGATCGCTTCATGGCCGTGCCGGATCCGAAACTGGCCGAGGAACACCTGCGTATTCTGACTCAGGCCCCGCATCTTGCAGGCTCCCCCGAGGACAAAGCGACGGCGAACTATGTGGCCCAGAAATTTCAGGATGCCGGGTTGGAAACGGAGCAGGTCGAGTACCGGGTTTGGATCAACTATCCAAGCGAGGTCAGCGTCGATGTCACCGCGCCGGCGGGAGTGCACATGCACGGCCCCACCCGCGAACACGTCGATGGCGATCCCTTGGCCGATGATCCCAGAGTGGTCATGCCGTACAGCGGCATGTCTCCCTCGGGCGATGCCGAGGGTGAAGTGGTTTACGCCAATTACGGTTCTCTCCAGGATTTCGACAAACTCAAACAGATGCAAGTGGACTTACGGGGAAAGATCGTGCTGGTTCGCTACGGCGAGAACTTTCGTGGTGTCAAGGCTTATCTCGCTCAGGAGAATGGTGCCGCGGGCCTGATCATTTACTCCGATCCTGCCGACGATGGCTGGCGCCGTGGTGACAGTTACCCGCGCGGTCCCTGGCGTCCCGCGACGGGTGTGCAGCGGGGATCGATCGGTTACATGTTTGAGTTCCCTGGCGATCCGACTACCCCGGGAGTGGCTTCTCTGCCTTCGCTCCCCGAGGACGAAAGACTTCGACCCGACCGCTCGGCACAGCTGCCCACGATCCCGACGACACCCCTGTCGTACGCGGATGCCTGGCCGATTCTTGAAAACTTGGGCGGACGGGACTCGCCGCGCGAGTGGCAGGGTGCCTTGCCATTTACCTATCATGTGGGACCAGGCCCGGTGAAGGTAAAGCTGCATCTGAAACAGGATTACCAGTTCCGTACGATCTGGGACGTGATCGGGCGCATCCGTGGCGCTCGCTCGGCGGACGAGTGGGTGGTGGCTGGCAATCACCGGGATGCCTGGGTGTACGGTGCGGTCGATCCGAGCAGCGGTACGGCAGCCATGCTCGAAGCGGTGCACGGGATTGGTCAGCTGCTGAAGTCGGGCTGGAGACCCGAGCGGACGATCGTGCTGGGCAGCTGGGACGCGGAGGAGCAAGGCTTGATTGGCTCGACCGAATGGGGAGAGCAGCATGAAAAGGAGCTGGCCAACGCGGTGGCCTATTTCAACATGGACGTGGCCGTGTCGGGATCGAAATTCGGCGCTTCTTCCGTCCCGAGCCTGAAGCAGTTTCTGCGGGATATCACGCGAGTGGTAGCCAGCCCGAATGGGTCAACGGTGTACGCGGAATGGCAAAACACAAGCCGGCCTGGATCGCAAATTCCCCAGGAGCCTACGGAGGCCATCGGGGACAGCCGACGCATTCCCGCGGCAGAGAGCCGGTCCGACGTACCCGTAGGTGATCTGGGAAGTGGATCTGATTACACCGTCTTTCTGCAGCACCTTGGCGTACCGGCGACCGACATCAGCTCGACCGGTTCCTATGGGGTTTACCATTCTGCGTTCGACAACTTCAGCTGGTTTCAAAGATTTGCCGACCCTCACTTTCTCTACGAACAAGAAATGGCCCGCATCTTCGGCCTGGAGATCCTGCGCATGGCTAACACCGACGTCCTACCCTACAATTACGAGGAATACGGGCAGGAAGTCGCAGCCTACGTCGAGGCCGCTAGGAAAAAGGCCGAAGCGCAATTCGGCGTTCATGCCATCAGCTTCGAGGAGGCGGCTCGAGCGGCCAATCATTTCTCCCAGGCCGGAGCCAAAATCCTGCGGCGACAAAAGAACCCGCCGAGCGACGCGACCAAACTCAATGAAACTTTACGGGACGCAGAACGCGCCCTACTGATCCCCGATGGCTTGCCGAATCGCCCCTGGTTTCGGCATGTGATCTACGCTCCCGGCGAATACACAGGGTACGCAGCGGTCGTGATTCCGGGAATTAACGAGGCGATCGACCAGCGTGATCTCGTCCGCTGCCGACAGCAGGTAGACGTTCTGGCCGGGGCCTTGAACCGCGCAACCACAGTTCTGGCCCACCAGCATTAGCGCCAATCGGGCGAGCGCCGAAGCCGACGATTGTCAGGGCTGCTCCACCCGCTCGGGCAGAACGATCAGCTTGTCGACCAACGGTGAGTAATCTTCCTTTTCGAGTCCGTGGACCTGGCGATTGTATTCGTCCACCTTGCTCGAATAATTCATCGAGCAAAACTTGGGGCCGCACATCGAGCAGAAGGCGGCTTCCTTGTAGTAGTCGTCGGCAAGAGTTTCATCGTGCATGGCGCGCGCCGTATTGGGGTCGAGCGACAGCGCGAACTGCTTCTCCCAATCAAACTTATACCGGGCATAACTGAGAGCGTCATCGCGGTCACGAGCGCCGGGGCGGTGCCGGGCGATGTCCGCCGCATGCGCGGCAATCTTGTAGGCGATGATCCCGTCTTTGACGTCTTTCGCGTTGGGAAGCCCCAGATGCTCCTTCGGTGTTACGTAGCAGAGCATGGCTGCTCCGTGCCAGCCAATCATGGCCGCACCGATGGCCGAGGTAATGTGGTCATATCCGGGAGCTATGTCGGTCACGAGCGGTCCTAGGGTGTAAAAGGGAGCCTCGTAGCAAAGCTCCTTTTCCTGGTCGACCTGCTCCTGGATTTTGTCCAAGGGGATGTGCCCTGGACCCTCGATCATGACCTGCACGTCGTGCTTCCAGGCTGTCTTGGTCAACTCTCCCAGAGTCTTCAGTTCGGCAAACTGAGCCTGATCGCTGGCATCGGCAACACATCCCGGGCGCAGCCCGTCCCCCAGAGAGAACGATACGTCGTATTTCGCGAAGATCTTGCAGATATCCTCGAAGCGTTCATAGAGGAAATTCTGCCGGTGATGATGCGCCATCCACTGCGCCAGAATCGCTCCGCCCCGGCTCACGATCCCGGTAATGCGCTTGGCAATCATGGGCAAGTATTGGATCAGCACACCGGCGTGAATGGTCATGTAGTCGACACCCTGCTCGGCTTGCTCTTCAATGACTTCGAGCAGGAGGTCGGCATTGAGGTCTTCGATACGTTGCACCCGGGTAACCGCTTCGTAGATTGGCACGGTACCGATCGGCACCGAAGAGTGACGCAGGATGGCTTCTCGGATCTCGGGGATATTGCCGCCGGTCGAAAGGTCCATGACGGTATCCGCACCGTAGCTGACCGAAGTTTCAAGTTTCCTCAGCTCCTCGTCAATGTTCGAACTCACGGCGGAGTTGCCGATATTGGCGTTGATCTTACATAGCGAGGCCACGCCGATGCACATCGGTTCGAGTTCAGGATGATGAACGTTGGCGGGAATGATCATTCGCCCGCGGGCCACCTCGTCACGCACCAGTTCCGCCGGAAGCTTTTCGCGGCGGGCAACGTATTCCATCTCTTCGGTGAGCACGCCTTTGCGGGCATAATGCATCTGCGAGAAATTGCCGTCGCTATTCTCGGACTCGCGACGGGCGATCCACTCCGCCCGAGGTCGAGGCCTGCCGTTTCGATTACCACTCAGCGAAGAATCGTGGCTGGAAGTCATGCCGAACCGCCTTTTGGAATGTTTTGTGCGTTTCGATTATACGCTCGAATCCAGTTGAGTATTGTGATCTGCCGCGTCGCCGGCGCTCTTCGCCGTGGTGACGACGTATGCTTTCGGTTTTTCCCTCGCCGGCCACAGGAAAGGCATGCGGCTATTTTCCTTCTTCTCGAACGTGCTCGTTGAACGAAGTCATCACTGGAGCTCGGTTGCTCGCCATGCAGTGCGCGGCCCGCCTCCCGCAAAGCGTCCGTGGGGTTTCAGTTCGGAACACGGCGGAAGCTTAATCCGCACACCGATTTCTACCCATCCTTCGCAACCGGCTCATGCCCGCGAGCACCACTCGCCAAACCAGCCAGCCGTGCTGCGGTTCCAAACCGGCTTAACCGAGCGAAGCTTGCCGGAGAGCATGGCCATCGAAAGCCCGGCGAGAATCGAAATCAAAAACCGGCGCGACCGGTGAATCGCAGTAACCTGGAGGTCACAGTTGCAGGCCTGGCACCGCCAGGGTTCGAGACTATACCCTCTAAGGTCTAAAGCCAACAGCGAGAGTTATTTATGGAAGTTTAGAAGCGGAGATCGGCGGCACCGGTAGGGCCGGAGCGAGCCCAACCCGGTGTCCGGCGCGCCTTGCGGCTTCGAGCGCCTTGACCGGGCGGGGAGTCAAGGGAATAATGTTGAGAACAGCGGCGGGGAATTATGTCCAATCCAACAGGCAAATACCTGAAATTTGGCGGCGCGATGGCTGTGATTCTCCTGGCGTTCGCGTACCTGGCGTACACCGGAGTTCAGCAGAGCAAGAGCTACTACGTGACCATCAAAGAGCTGCGGGGCATGGGGCCGAGCGCCTACGCCAAGCGGTTGCGCGTGGCCGGTAATGTCCAGCCGGGGTCGATCAAACGAACCGGTACCCGAGTCGAATTCGTACTGGTAGAGAATGACCAGATGCTTGCGGTCGACTACAGCGGCACCGAAGCTCCACCCGACACCTTTAAAGACAATTCCCAGGCTTTGGCCGACGGCAGCTTCGGCCGCGATGGTGTGTTTCACGCCAAACAGCTTCAGGCCAAGTGCGCCTCAAAATATGCGCCTCAACCCGGAACGACTGCGCCTTCGGCTGAGCCCGCTAAGAACGTCTCTCAGGTCGAAGGCGTTGGCTCTGGCCCAGCCAACTGAGTCGCTTCTAGTCGCCTTCCTCTCCGCGGGGACCAGCGGGGGTACCTGTTCCTGAGTTTGGACGGAAGAATTGTCGTTTACTGTATTCTGGTGCTGAAGAGCCCAACGAACGGAAGGACAGCGTCCTCGTTGTTTTGGGTTTCGCCCGGTTCGGCGGCAGCCAACACGGTCACTACCCCCGGTTTTGAATCACCGCGGTCGGTCTCGCTGCCTCGTGTTCTGATGCTTGTTCAAAACGCACCCAGCTCGATCCCTCCCGTGGTCACGGTCACGAATCTGGTTAAGCAATTTGGACGATTTGCCGCTCTGCGCGGCGTGACCGCCGACTTTCCCCCCGCCAGGCTCTACGCCATTCTTGGCGACAACGGGGCAGGGAAGACCACTCTGCTGCGTTCTCTGGCCGGGCTGAGCGCGCCTACCCGCGGCACGATCTCCGTACTGGGCGCGACCAACCCGCGCGAGGTGTGCGCCGAGATTGGCTATATGGCCCATCCTTCGCTCTTGTATGACGAAATGAGCGCGATGGAAAACCTGTGTTATTTCGCCCGGCTTTACGGAATTCGGGATCCGGAACGCAGTCGGAATCTGCTTTGTCGGGCAAAACTTGATCCCCACCTCAGTCGTCCCGTTGGACAATACTCCCAGGGAATGCGCCAACGCGTATCCCTGGCGCGTGCGCTTCTGAATGACCCGAAACTCTTGCTGCTCGACGAACCGTTTTCCAATGTGGATGTGGGCTCTGCACGCGAGATGGCCCGCTTCCTCGGTGAATTACGCGACCAGGGCCGAACGATTTTCGTGGTCACTCACCAGGCATCTTTTCTTGAGGAAGCGGCGGATGAATTTGTGTGGATGGCCGAAGGCCAAATCGTGAATCGCACTCCCTCGCTCCTGACCACGGAGGCACGATGACAGGCTCCGCCGGGCTCACGCGAGCAACCTTGTTCAAAGATCTTCGCTTGGAATGGCGCTCCAAGGATGCCACCAACGCGATGTTGTTCTTTGCCCTGCTGGTGGTGGTCATCTTCAGTTTCTCCTTTGATCCTACGGCGGAGGAATCACGCCGGATTGCCGGCGGACTGATCTGGGTCGCATTTCTGTTTGCCTCGGTCGTCGCCCTCAACCAAACTTGGGCCCGCGAACTGCGCAATCAGGTGCTCGATGCCTACCGGGTTTCCCCTGCCCCGGCAAACTCCTTATTTCTCGCCAAAGTGCTGGGGAATTTTGTTTTTGTCAGCGTGCTCGAGATCCTTATGACGCCTTTGTTTGTAATCTTTTACAACCTGCGTGCTCTAGGACCCGCCTACCAGCTGTGGATCGTTGCCGGACTCGGCACCTGGGCTCTGGTGGTCAACGGGACCTTCTTTGCCGCCCTGTCGTTGCGCACCCGCAGCCGCGAGATCATGTTGCCCTTATTGCTTTTTCCCATATCGATTCCGGCGCTTTTGGCCATGGTCGAAGCGACCAGTTCCATCCTGACCGGGGAATTCTCCGCCAAGTTCTGGATCGTATTGCTTGTCACCTACGATCTAGTGTTTACTATGGCTAGCCTCTTCTTCTTCGAGTTGGTGTTGCACGCGGAATGAAACGCGCCTTTCCCATCCTTGCGATTGCGACTGTGATTTTCCTCGGCTACGCCACCTATCAGGCGCTGGTGGTCGCGCCCACCGAGCGCACCATGGGGGATGTGCAACGAATCTTTTACTATCATGTGTCTTCGGCTTGGACAGCGGGCCTCCTGTTCTTCATCAATTTTGTCGCCTCCATCGTGTACCTGGCGCGTCGCTCGCAAAAGGTTGACGCTTTGGCTTTAGCTTCGGCCGAGGTGGGCGTGGTGTTTTGCACCATCGTACTCGTCACCGGACCCATTTGGGCGCGTCCGGTTTGGGGGATCTGGTGGACCTGGGACATGCGCCTCACCTTGACCCTGGTGCTTTGGCTGATCTACGTCAGCTACCTGCTTCTGCGGCGCTTTTCCTCGAGCGGGCAGACGCCGGTCATGGCCGCCGTCCTGGCAATCTTTGGCACGCTCGACATGCCGCTGGTGTACTTCTCCATCTGGTTCTTCCGCACGCAGCATCCCCA
The DNA here is from genome assembly GCA_035622455.1 of Terriglobales bacterium. GTDB lineage: Bacteria > Acidobacteriota > Terriglobia > Terriglobales > Acidobacteriaceae > JAFAGX01. The sequence goes on along the minus strand of DASPVG010000018.1, from coordinate 1,047 downwards.
GCCCGTCATGGGCAATGGCGGTTCGATTGATCCCCGCATGTTGCACGCGTTCTTTGTGAACCTCATCGCCTTTACCTGTTTTGGGTTGCTCGTCTGTTGGGCGCGTTATCGGCTGGAAGTCTTACGCCAGGAAGTCGAAGAAATGCAGGCGCTCGAGTCGTTACTCGAAGTTCGGAGTTCGCGGTGAGTTATCTCTACGCCGCTTATATAGCCACTTGGGTGATCCACATTGCCTACCTGGGAAGCCTGGTGAGCCGTTACAGCCGGCTGCGCCGGGAAATTGAGGAACTAAAGAACCGGTAGCGGCCGGGAAGGGACATCCGCCACTGCAGGCGAGGGCGACCGGAAGTGTTAGGTTCGAAGAACGTGTGGTTTTGCCCGGCATCTCTCGACCCTGCCCGGCGCATCTGAGGATTTGGGCAAGAAGAGACAAAAACCGCGGCCTGCGGCGACGCGCATCACTTGACAGTCAATCGGTCCGATGTTTAAGTAGTTACTTACTTTTTCGGGCGATTTTCTGCTTACCAGTGCGCAGCTCGCAGGGCACGCGAGTCGAAGTGTCGTTTCTTCTTCCTCTCCATGAGGTTGGGAAATCCGGAGGAGGTTCGTGAGATTGAATCGCCGTTGGGGGGGAGTAGCTTGTTTCGACCGACGGGTTGCCGGAGCACTGGCGCTGTTGGTTTCGGTCGCAGTCACGGCTTTGCTGTATGGGCCGAAGTTAGATCCCGGCAAAGAGAAGGGTAGGAAGGGTGTTGTCCCGGCCCCGGGGCCGGCAAAGGCCAACCGACCTGTCCCGTCCTTGGCTCATCTTCCTTTCATCTTTGAGCGAAATCAGGGGCAGAGCGATCCCAGAGTGATGTTTCTCGCTCGCGGCAGTCGCTACGCGCTGTTTCTCACAGCGGATGCTGCGGTTCTCACCCTCGAGCACGCGGCCGATAGCAAGCTGCGTTCCGCCAACTCCGTTGCGGTACTGTCGATGGAGCTGGTCCATTCCAATCCCCGCACCGAGATAAAGGGGACCGATCAACTCCCGGGTAAGAGTAACTA
>DASPVG010000017.1:0-4480 GCA_035622455.1 Terriglobales bacterium | reverse complement strand
GACATTCCGCGAATAGTGTCTCTCGGTGATGATACCGATCAATTTTTCGCCGTCCATCACAACGAGAGAACCAATGTCTTTTTCAGCCATTTTTGCCAAAGCATCGAATACTGTGGCGTCTGGATCAATCGTCCAAAGGTTCCGGCCCTTCTGATCAAGCAGATGTCTTACGGTCATGTCGCACCCCTTCATCAGCCGTCGGGTGTGGGTAACACTCGGAACTCTCGTCCGAACTGGCGGTGCGCGCTTCGTATGTCAATTAACACTTGCAGGATACGCGACCTTGATCTAGGTCAATACGGATAGCTTCCCTGCTGATTGGTGATGTGCTGCCGTGCCCACCCGCTTGGGCATTAGGAAATTCAGGGATGCGCGGGCCTCGACCTTGACTAGGGTCCAGACTCATTAAATCCACCATGCGAGGGCGGCAACAAGGCAGACAGCGGCCAGGTAGTTGCGCGCCAGTCTGTCATATCGTGTTGCAATGCGCCTGAAGTCCTTCAGCCTGTTGAAAGCGCTCTCGATGCGCCATCGCAGCTTGTAGGCGCGTTTATTGAAGCTGAAGGGCTGTTTGCGGCAGCTGCGATTCGGGATGACCGGCGTGGTTCCGCGCTGTTGCAGTCCGTCGCGCAGTTCGGCGCTGTCATAAGCTTTGTCGCCGAGCAAGCGCTTGGGCGGCTTTGTTCTGCGGATCAGCCGATCCGCGACAGGACAGTCGTGGTCTTGGCCTCCGGTCAAAAGGATAGTGAGGAGACGCCCTTTAGCATCTGCAAGTGCATGGATCTTCGTATTGCGCCCTCCTCTTGAGCGACCAACCGCCTGCTTCTGCTCCCCCCTTTTCCGCCGGCTGCAGAGCGGTGCGCTTTGACGTGCGTCGAGTCGATCATCTGCACCTCCTCCGCTGATCTTCCTCGCTCGGCGAGCGCCCGGAACAGATTTTCCCAAATGCCGTTTCGCGCCCAGCGCGCGAAGCGATTGTAGATCGTCGTCGGAGGCCCGTAGGCTTCGGGGCAATCCGACCATCGGCAGCCGCTTTTCAGCACATGAATGATGCCGCTGATGACGCGGCGATCGTCCGTTCGCTTCTTGCCACGCGTCTTCTTCGGCAAATGCGGTTCAATGCGCTGCCACTGCTCGTCGCTCAGCCAGAACAGGTTCCTGCTCACGATCCCAATCCTTCCCCTCGGAGAATCAGTATCGTATTGTCGGGCAAGAAAGATTAATGAGTTTTGACCCTAGTTCGTTGGCCTCGGTGGTGATGATCACGAAGGTGCGGGTCCATTCGCCGGAGGCCGGGTCCTTCCAATTCTCCCAAAGGCCGGCGATGCCGAATGGTTTGCCGTCTTTCATGGCGATCGCGTAGGGCTGTTTTGCCCTTTGTCCGTTGATCGCCTTGTCGAGTAGGGAATCACCGTTGCCAGTGATTCCCCCTCTAAGAACCGTGCATGAGAGTTTCCAACTCACACGGCTCAAGCCTTCACAAATGCCCATGGGATGGACACGGTCGGTGTTGAACGACGCCGAGCACGCTGGGCCAGATAGCTGGCCCAACGAGGGTCGTAAGGGTTCACGTCCGACTTCACCAGAACGTGTCTCACTATCTTGACTGACGAGGCATGAAAGAGACGCGGGTGAGCGAACCGCTCCTTTCTATCCGACGACTCACCGAAGAACCACCAATCACGAGTTCCTACCCGCTCGAAATACTTGCGTTTGATCCATCGGCGCCCCTTGCGGGGATGGCGAGCACGTGCCCATTGCCATAACAGCCGAAAGATCCGGTCATCGAGCCTGGCAAAGATACGCTTGGAGACGACATGGCGGTGATAGTTGGCCCACCCACGGATCAGCGGGTTGAGACGTGTGATCAGCTGATGAGCCGTACCGCCCAGATGTTCGCGGATGATCTCCCTGACCCGTGCCAGCAGCGCCCTGATGCTTTTCCGAGCCGGCTTAATAAGCAACTTCCCGTTCGGATAGCGGCGGATGTTTTGGCCGAGAAAGTCGAATCCATCTGTCAGATGCGTGATCACGGTCTTCTCAGAAGAGAGTTCCAGACCACGTTCTTGCAGAAAGGATTCAACGATCGGCTTCACCTTCGTTGCCAGCAGCTCATATGAGTTGCCGGTGATGATGAAGTCGTCGGCATACCGGACCAAATGCACCTGTGCCGCCTTTCCTCGCTCGGACCCTTTGCCCCGGCGAGGAAATGCCTTCCTCAACCGATGCTCAAGGCCGTCCAGCGCGAAGTTTGCCAGAACTGGCGAGATGATCCCACCTTGTGGCGTGCCTGAGATCGTGTCGTAGAAAATCTGTTTCTCGAGGTAGCCTGACTTGAGCCATCGCCGAAGGATCGACTTGTCCAATGGGACACGATCGAGCAGCCATTGATGACTAATGTTGTCGAAGCAGCCCTTGATGTCGCCCTCCAGTATCCAAGCAGGGTTGCCGTGGCAGAGACACGCAAAACATCGTTCGATAGCATCTGCACAACTGCGTGCCTGTCGGAATCCGTAAGACGCATGGTCAGCTGTGGTCTCCGCTATCGGGTCGAGGGCCAGCAGATATAATGCCTGCATGGCTCGATCCCGCATCGTTGGAATCCCCAGCGGTCTCAGTTTGCCGTTGGCTTTCGGGATGTAGACTCGCCGTAACGGTTGGGGAAAGTAGCCCCGAACAGTTAGCGACTTTGCCGCTGTCAGTTTCTTCTGGGAGGTGTCCCAGAGTTCCTCGTCAACGCCGGGAGTCCTTTTGCCGTCGTTCTCAGTAACTCGGCGCACAGCAAGTAGTTTGCCGCTTGCTGAGCGTGTTAGCAGACGTTGCAGGGCTTTTGCCTTGTTCCATCTGCCTTCCTGCACCGCCTTCACGATACGTGCTTGGAGTCGGCGAACCTCTCCTTCAATGGTTTGCCAGTTAAGGGTTTCCCACGTCGGGATGTGGTCCAGGGCTGCACCAGCTTTCGCCGTCATCTGCTGACCCTGTTAGGCCGATTGGCCAAGTTCTGTCGTGATGGAAGACCAGGAGGAAGTCAGCCCGCTTTCGCGTCGGGTGTCGCCACCCGTATCCGTGTCATTACAACACGGCTTTCGCTTGCTCCTCCATCCTTTACCCGCACCGCCATTATCCAACCTCGCGGCCGGACTACCCTTGCGGGAGCGATACGGGCTTACCGTGTTCCGCATGTGTGACAGAGATGAAATAGGTCCCTCCTACATACCGGCGGTCGTCATGCCCATGACGGGAGAGAATGGAGCACCCGTACCGACCACACCTCGGAACCTGACAGCATCTTTGGTTCCTTCATTCTTGACGGTACTTTCAGAGGTTCGCTTTCACTGACCGTATCATCCACCCTAGCCCTATCCGCCTGATGCTGGCAGAAATACCTGCTCCTCACGGTTCCGGTACCCGTCGTGAGACGGCGGGATACGTTGTCCGAGGGCTTTTAGACGACTCGTTGCCGAGCCGCCTTACCTCGTAGGGTACTGCCGATGGGACGGCAGGTCCGGTCGAATGACGCCGCCGGACAATCACGCACGCGACTTACACGTCGCACCCACTCGAAGAAGCCATCGACCGGAACAATGCAACGCCGCTTGCGATAGGCCTCACGAAAAGTCGGCAGCGTCTGCACGGTTTCGGAGGGCGTCTCTAAAGTCGTTCTTGTGACCTTGCCGGAACGGTTTGGCATAAGCTGGTGGTACCTGCTTTACGTCATGACCGAGCGCACTCAGCTCGCGTGCCACATAGTGTGTCGCCATGCCGGCTTCGATCCCGATCAGGCACTGCGGCACATTGGCGAGCCGGGCTGCAATCCGGCCGCGAGAGACCTTCTCACGCAAAACGATCGCTCCCTGATCATCGAGGCCGATCAAATGCAGGGTGTTCTTGCCTGTATCGATGCCAATCGTGTGAGCGATTGCAGTAGCTGCCTTCAGGGACATGGATTGCTCCTCACGCTTCTAAGCCCCCATCGAAAGCCGTTAGGGGCAGGAGCACGGCCGGTCCATCCCTCGAATGTCGCTATGGCACGGAACGCCGCATCGGAGCGGTCTGGCGACTCTGATTTCGAAGCCAAGCTGAGAGGGGACACGAAGCGAACCTCGACATACTGACATTGAGCTGGATCAAAGAGCGCTACCCGCAACGGCTTGATACAGGCGCGAGCGCATCCCGGAGGTAGAGCGTGCACAAGGTTGCTCTTCTGGTCTTCATCGCCGCGTTCGCGCCGCAAGCTGCGGCCGCAGGGGGCACTAAGGTGATCGGTGCAATCCCCGAAGCTTACTGGGGAAAATGGGCGCCCGGCGCAGAGCCCTGCGAGGGCGGTGGCACTGAGGTCATCGTCCTGTCAGCGAAGGCGTACGCAGGCCCTTTGGGGAAGTGCGGCGTCGCTTCTGTAAGCGAAACGCCGAGCCCGAAGGGCTCTATCTACTCCGCTAGGTTGCAATGCACCGACTCAAGCCAAACGCAGAAGAAAACG
>DASPVG010000016.1:0-23740 GCA_035622455.1 Terriglobales bacterium | reverse complement strand
GGAATCCTTTGCGCCTCGTGGCATTTCTCGTACGGACTCTGGTTGTTTGCCGTGAAATGGGGGATCGTGACGGGCGATCGAGCGCGGCGCAGGCTTGGCTATCTTGCGTTAGCGATTGGACTGGTCTTTGTCGGGGTGGGTGCGGCCACCATGTATTCATTCTTGAACACCCCGCTCGAGCCACTGGACGTAACAGGGGCATCCATGGCAATGCGTCAATAATTGAGTCCCCTGGAATCTGAGGCCAATGGCATTCAATCCTCGAATCATCGTGGTTGGCGGCGGGCTCGCCGGCCTTGCCGCCGTGATCAAGATTGCGGAGATGGGTGGGACGGTTGACCTGTTTTCGATCGTTCCCGTGAAGCGGTCGCACTCGGTCTGCGCCCAGGGTGGGATCAATGCAGCCAAGAACCTCAAGGGGGAGGGTGACTCCACTTGGCAGCACTTTGACGACACCATCTATGGCGGCGACTTTCTCGCCAACCAGCCACCCGTGAAAGCCATGTGCGAGGCTGCTCCCGGCATCATTGATCTGCTCGACCGCATGGGAGTGCCCTTCAATCGTACTCCGGAAGGACTGCTGGATTTCCGGCGTTTCGGCGGAACCTTATATAACCGTACGGCTTTTGCCGGAGCCACGACTGGCCAGCAGCTCCTCTATGCTCTTGACGAGCAAGTGCGCCGATACGAAGCCGAGGGCAAGGTCCACAAATGGGAACACTGGGAGTTCCTCTCGGCGGTGCTCGATCAGAATGGCATCTGCCGCGGCATTTGCGCCATGGATCTGCGCTCGATGGAGGTGCGCACGTTCCCTGCCGATGCCATCATCGTGGCCACCGGTGGGATCGGAGCGATCTTCGGGAAATCCACAAATTCGGTGGTGTGCACCGGATCGGCGCAGTCGGCTTTATACCAGCAGGGTTGCTACTACGCGAATGGCGAGTTCATCCAGGTGCATCCCACCTCAATTCCGGGGGAAGACAAACTGCGTCTGATGTCGGAATCGGCTCGCGGCGAGGGCGGGCGGGTGTGGGTGCCGAAGAAGTCGGGCGATACTCGTGATCCCAAATCCATTCCGGAGAACGAACGCTGGTATTTCCTGGAGGAATGGTATCCAAAGTACGGCAACCTGGTGCCCCGGGACGTCGCTACCCGCGCGATCTTCAAGGTTGTGTATGAGTATAACCTCGGCATCGACGGAAAGCCGATGGTCTATCTCGATCTGACCCACATCGATCGCAAGATCCTCGACCGCAAGCTGGAAGGCATTTTGGAAATCTACGAAAAGTTCGTGGGGGACGATCCCCGCGACACCCCCATGAAGATCTTCCCCGGCATGCATTACACCATGGGCGGATTGTGGGTGGACTATAAGCAGGCCACCAGCATTCCGGGAATATTTGCCGCGGGCGAATGCGAGTACCAATATCATGGGGCCAATCGCCTGGGCGCCAATTCGTTGGTGTCCTGCATTTTTGGCGGATTCGTGGCCGGCCCGGCCGCGGTTCAGTATGCGCGCAATCAATCTGCCGCGCCGGGCAACCGGCATTTCGATGCCGAGCAAAGGCACCAGGAAGAAACGAACGCCCGACTGATGCAGTCGGAAGGCCGGGAAAATCCCTTTCAGCTGTGGCGCGAACTGGGCGAGCTGATGACCAAAAACTGCACCGTGATTCGCTACAACAAGAGCCTCGAAGACACCGATGCCAAATTGTGCGAGATGCTCGAGCGATTCCGGAACATCAATCTCAGCGACCGCTCGCTCTGGGCCAACACCAGTGTGGTTTTCGCCCGCCAGCTTTACAACATGCTGCAGCTTTCGAGGGTAATCGCACAAGGAGCGGCGCTGCGTGACGAGTCGCGCGGCGCGCACTATAAACCGGATTTTCCCGAGCGTGACGACAAGAATTGGCTGAGGACGACCAAGGCATATTTCGCCCCGGACGCCGACGAACCAAAGTTTGAGTTTGAGCCGGTAGACATTTCGCTGATACCACCGAGGGCGAGGAAGTATTGATCAGACGAGCGACGGGTTCGCGGGCGGCTCGACATCGCCCGCAACTGCCACGAAATCGACCCGCCTTGGCGTGGCCCGCGATTCGGGATCTGGCATCATGCGCACCCGCGAACTCGGCGAGGTACATGCGATCGAGCTTGCGGTAGAGAGGGTATTCGGCAGGAAGACAAATGCCTGATAGCAAATCCGTCATCCTTCAGATCAAGCGGCAAGCGAATCCCAACGAGAAGCCTCATTGGGAAGAATTCGAGCTGCCCCATAAGCCGGGCATGAACGTAATTTCCTGCCTGATGGACATCGCCGCCAACCCGGTCACCCGCACCGGCCAAGCTACGACGCCGATCACCTATGACTCCAATTGCCTGGAAGAAGTCTGCGGCTCCTGCGCCATGCTCATCAACCGGCGCGCCCGCATGGCCTGCTCCGCTCTGGTCGATCGACTCGAGCAGCCGATCCGGCTCGAACCCCTTTCGAAATTTCCCCTGGTCCGCGACCTGGCCGTGGACCGCCAAGTTCTCTTTGAAAATCTGAAGGCGGTGAAGGCTTGGGTCCCCATTGACGGCACGTATGATCTCGGGCCCGGACCGCGCATGACCGCCGAGCAGCAGGAAGGCGCCTATCCCCTTTCCCGTTGCATTTCCTGCTGTTGTTGCATGGAAGTCTGCCCGCAATTTAACCAGGATACCGGGTTCGTCGGGGCTGCCGTCATCTCCCAAGTGCGGCTGTTCAATACCCATCCGACGGGAGCCGCCTTAAAGCCCGAGCGGCTTGCGGCGCTGATGGGTGACGGCGGTATCCAAGAATGCGGTTACGCTCAGAATTGCGTCGAAATCTGCCCCAAGGATATCCCTCTCACCCGCTCGATTTCCGAAGTTGGCGGTACTGTGATGAAACAGGCCATTCGTGACCTGTTTCGTAAGTAGAGTGCCAATTCTCGGACTTGTGCCTTTTTGCGTCACAGTCGGCTTCCGCCTTCCAGTACTTATCTACCACTGACTTACCCATCGCCGGTGTACAATCTCCGCGCGGCATTTAAGCTGCTTATCAAAATGCTGTCCGGCATGGCCGTAACCGGGGGTAACCCAGCGCGTGTGATGGCTGCTGGTAACGTTACTGCCAGATCCGGATGAGGTTGGTTGCGGGGTGCATGAGAACCCGGCAACAACTGAAGCGAGGAGTCAGTACCACTTCGTGAAAATCAGAGCACAGCGGGCTTGCTTCGTTCTCGGGGTGGTTCTCGGCCTCTGCCTTGAGGCTTTGGGAGTGCAAGCGGTTTCCCCACAGGGCTCCCATTCCGGCAAGCGCCGCACGCACCTGCACCGCGTGAAGTGGAATCCAGTCTTCCGTCCTTCGCGCGAATCCCTGCTGCGGCAAAACGAAGAGATTGACCGTCTTGCCCTGCCGCGAATTCACGATGATGCGCAACTTCGCCAGCTGGTGGCGAGTGGTGACCTGGTTCCCATTGAAGAAAACGAAACCCTGCATATCGAGCGCCGGCTGGATCCTTCGCGCCGTTATTGCCGGCCTTGGACGCGGGCCTTCCTCGACGATTTTAGCGAAGCCTATTACCAGCAGTTCCACAGCCCGATTCAAGTAAACTCTGCGGTGCGAACGGTTGTGGTGCAGAGAAAGCTACGCCGCCACAATCGCAATGCCGCTCCCGAATCTGGCGAGACCGCTTCCTCTCACCTGGCCGGAATCACCGTGGACATCCAACGCCGCGGTATGACCCGCCAGCAGATCCAATGGGTAGAACAATATATGCTCCCGCTCAAGGAGCAGGGCCTGCTCGAACCAGAGGAGGAGCGCCGGCAGTGGGTGTTCCACGTAGCCGTCTCCGGGCGCTATGCTGACTGGCACGAGGCAAAGACCTTGGCCGGCGAGCCGCCGTCGCCTTTCTCCGATCCGGGCCAGGTGGAGTTTCTTCCCCAGCGAGTTTCCGACGTACGCAGTTTCGACCAGTAGACAAGTTTTCGATATCCCACAGATTCGCAGCCCTTAGAGCCCACTCGAGCGGCAGCCAACGAGGTTTTCGCCCTGGTTTCGCCGGCTGGCGTGCGAGAGTATACAATCCTTGCGCTATGAAGAAACCGCATATCTCCCGCATTTTCAGCTTTCGATTCCATGTCCTTATGGGGATCGTGTCCTGCACCTTGGCGGTGGCACAAAACAACGCTTCGGGTGTAAGTGCCGCGGCGAGCGCCGTTCATCAATCTGCCTTGGTCGTTGACACCCATGCCGATACACCGCAGCGGTTCGTCGATGAGAACTTCGATATCGGCAATACGGATCCCAAGGATTTCGGCCATATCAGTCTCGACAAGGCTCGCGCGGGAAATCTCGGTGCGGAATTCTTCTCCATCTGGGTAGACCCGAAAACCAACCAGGGACACTTTGCCAAACGAACCCTCGATCTGATCGACGCGGTCTACGAACAGGCGGCCCGTCATCCCGACCGGATGATGATGGCATTCTCGGTGGCGGACATTGAAGTGGCGCACAAGCAAGGGAAGCTGGCAGCGCTCATGGGGATCGAGGGTGGGCATTCGATTGAGAACGATATTCGGCTGCTGCGGAACTTCTACCGTCTCGGCGTGCGGTATATGACGCTCTCCTGGTCCAATACCAATGAATGGGCAGACTCCTCCGGCGACATGAACGATCCCGATGTTCGCCATCACAATGGTCTGACCGCATTTGGCAAGCAGGTCGTTCTGGAGATGAATCGTCTGGGCATGATGGTCGATATTTCCCACGTGGCAGATAAGACTTTCTGGGACACGATCGCCGTGACGCGCGCTCCCTTGATTGCCTCGCACTCATCGGCTCGCGCTCTGGTGAACGCTCCCCGCAACATGACCGACGATATGTTGCTGGCGGTAGCCAAGAACGGCGGAGTCGTCGACGTCAATTTCTATTCCGGATTCGACGATCAAGGGTTTTTGGATGCTTCCCAGGCACAGGACAAGGAGAAACAGGCAGCCATTCGCGCGGGTCTCGAAAAACTCAAAGCTGAGGGGAAAACGCCGACCTATCTGGATGAGGATCGCCTGGAAAGGCAATTCATGGCGACGATTCCCCGTCCTCCGTTCAAAGTTCTCATCGACCACATTGATCATATTGCTAAAGTGGCAGGGGTGGAGCATGTGGGTCTGGGGTCGGATTTTGATGGCGTCAGCGGTGCTACTCCCCAGGGGATGAACTCTGCCGCGGATTTGCCCAAAATCAGCCAGGCTCTGCTCGATCGTGGCTATAGCGCAGAAGATATTCACAAGATTCTGGGTGGAAACGTAATGCGGGTATTCGCGGAGGTCGAGCGCGTGAGCCGGGAGATGCACGCGAAGCCAGGAGATCTCGCGCAGGTTCTCGACCCACCATGACGAACCGTGACTTGATTTTGTTAAAGCTGTCCATTCAACAAGCACTACTGGGTGAAGTCACGGACTGGCTCGTTTGCGCTACCTGCGGTCTGAGTGAGCGGAACATTAATGGAGGGAAGCATGAGCAAGCCAGTTCGTAGCCGTGTTATCCGTCTTGCCAAGGCTCAAGCGGGTATCCCGGGTCCCGCCGGCGAGCGCGCCGTCATGGTCCTGCAACGTGGCACTCTTGACGTAGCCCTGGGCCTCCCTCTGCAACCGAGCCAACAGACGCCGCATGCACAGGACGAGATTTATTTCATCATTCGCGGCCGAGGAGTATTCATTCACGACAGCAAGCGGGACCGGTTCGAGTCAGGCGACCTCCTGTTTGTGGCTGCGGGGACCGAGCATCAGTTCCAGGACATTACCGAGGACCTCGCTCTGTGGCGCGTATTTTACGGCCCTCATGGTGGTGAGGCCCCAGCATAGAGCGTGGCGCCTGGTCGAGAATGTCAAGCTGAGACACTACCGCAATCTAAATAAAGTTGCAGTTGAACGGTGTTTTTCAACAAAGCTGCTAGATCGCACTCACCTGTTTTCTTGACGCAATCTGCCAAATCGTCGGCAACCTGCCAATCGCCGGGAGAGGTAGGAACCGGTCTCTGGGTTATGCCTGGCGGGCGACGCAGTCTCATCAGGAATGGAAGGTCTAATCGATAGGGATGGTAGAGACTTTGTAACCCTTGTCCGGGGGCGCTACTTCTGCGAGTTCGAGGAAATGTTGGGGATCCGGGTGTGTGATAAGCTTCGCATTTTTGGTTGTCGAATCCTCGTGACGGAGTTCACCACTTGAGAGGTCACGGAATTGCCGTCGTAGGCAGCTATGCCACGGGTCTCACCATGCGAGTGAATCGCTTACCGAGCCCTGGCGAGACGGTGCTGGCAAAGGGTTACCGCGTCGACTTTGGTGGCAAAGGTTCGAATCAAGCCGTGGCCTGCGCCCGACTAGGAGCGAGCGTAAGCTTGATTGCCAAGGTCGGGCGGGATAATTTCGGGGAGATGGCGTTAAACCTCCACCGTAGGGAAAGAGTCGACATTGATTCGGTGATCCAGGTTCCCGATCAACCCACTGGTGTAGGTTTCATTGTGGTGGATGCCAATGGCAACAATTCGATCACCATCGATCCCGGCGCGAACGACCTATTGACCGCCAAGGAAGTCTTCGAAGGTCTCAGGACTTTGACACCGGGAGCGGTCGTGCTTACGCAACTGGAAATTCCTGTGGAAGCGGCTGGGGCAGCTGTGGCGCGCGGTCGAGAAAGGCAAGCGCTCACGATTCTGAATCCGGCTCCGGCTCGAATTCTGCCCGACTCGGTATTGCAATTGGTCGATGTTCTCACGCCTAATCAAAGCGAAGCCAAGGTATTGATCGGGGAAAGTCCGGAGGCTGCCATGGAGCCGGAGAGGGTGGCTCAAGAGCTTCTTCGCCGTGGCGTAAAGCAAGTCGTCACCACCCTGGGCGAGCGGGGTGCCTTGATCGCCACAGCCAATTCCTGTTTGCACATTCCTGCAATCAAGGTCTTCGCCAGGGATACAACTGGCGCGGGCGATTCCTTCAATGCCGGATTAGCAGTGGCTCTGTCGTGTGGTGAGCAGCTGGATGACGCTGTTCGTTTCGGGGTGGTGACCGGAGGCCTCGCAGTTACGCAGGAAGGCGTGGTCCCTTCCCTGCCGACGCGCAATGAAGTATTGCAGTTTTATCGACAACAAGGTCAAAAACCACCCCTTTGGTTGTCCTAGAACCAATGCATCGTTACGGGTTGTATCTTAGAATTGAAGCGTTCGGCGGACAGCGCGAATGGGCGCCCGCAGATTATGTCCCACTCATCTGAATTCCTGTTAACGGCACAAGAGCGTGCCCGCTGGATGCGCATTGACACGGCGCAATTACTCAAGCGATTTTTTTTCGCCGAGCGCTCGCTTCTAGTAAGCCAGGCGGCCTGGATTCCGGCGATTGCGCCCTTGGACATCAAGACCAATCTGGCCCGCTATGTCTGGCAAAGCGCGGAAGCCGCGAACTCTCTACGAGAGCGGGTTTTCGAGCTTCGCTTTCCCAGCCGGATGATGGAAGATGAGGGCAACGATCGCGCCCTGATTGCGATTTTCGATGCTGTCAGGGATTCGCCTTCCGTTCCGGCGTTCCTGCTTAGCGTTGGAACCGTTCTCCTGCCGGCGATGCGCAATGCCTACCAATCCTATCTCCAGGCCTCCGACCTGATCGCGGATGGCCCTACCCACCGATTTCTGACCTTGGCGGTTCGAGAGAAGACCGAGCAGATCAGTGGTTTCGATCGGTGGATCGAGGCGGCTCGATCCGAGAACTTGGAGGTTTGGTCGGAAGCGGCCGCGTGGACAGACGAAGTCGCGCAGCGGATGTCGGCGGTCGGCGGGGTCCGGGCCGAATCTCCCGGGCCGTCGCTTCCCGCCGAGCGTCTGCCGGGAGCAAGGCCCTATTCCATTCCCGCGCATCCGGCAAGGGATCGGCGATTCTGGCCGTGCCGGTTCTATTGGCCCGACATTGTGGATCCATCCTATCCCTACGGGGAGGGGATGCAATTACAGTTGCGTTCGGCCATCAGCCATCTAAATGAGGTGTGGGCGGTTGAGGCAGGGGGGGTGATCCTATCGGCCTTTGCGGACGTCCTGCCCTGGGAGTGGATTTCGAACTCCGCGCGCTGGACCTATGACGAATCGAGACACTGTCGCATGGGCTATGAGCGACTTATGGCCTGGAAGCTTGATCCTTCTTGGATACCTTTGGGCACCTACATTTATGAGAGTGCGACGACGGTGGATGCGAGAGACATCCCGCTGAATCTGCTCGGCATGCTGTTCTTTTTTGAAACCAAGAATATTCGGCATAAACCGGAACGCGCGCGCCTGTTTCATTCCTATGGTGATTCCTTAAGTGAACATGACATGGATTTCGATTGGGCCGACGAAACTCTGCATGCCAGTTACGGCAAGCGCTGGCTGAAGGAACTCCTCGCGATTCGTGGTCGCGATCCCGCCGCCTATGAAGAGGTCCGCAAGAACTGCGAACAATTGGTCAACGATTATGTGCGGACTCGAACTCCGGCAGAAGTCGCTGCGCTCAGAAGCGCCGCTGACCTGCTCATTAATAAGGCCAAACAGTTGCGCTGAGGAGTTGGTTCTCCCCCTACCCGGTTCGAGCCTTCCGCCCCTTCCGGCGGATTCTACCGCATTCCCCGGGTAGCAAGCCATTTGGCGCACCACAGAAACAACCAACCTGTTTGCTACCCGGTGCGGAACATTCCCTATGGGAAAGATCCCGGCACTTCTTCCCTCCGCAAAAGCCGCGTCAGGATTCATTAGGGATCAACCCAGACACCCTGGACCAAAATCACAGGGCGTACTCGATCGACGCCGCTATTGCCGCGACCCGTTCTTTTTGCGATACTCTGTGGCGCTATGAAAGGTAACCCTAAAGTCATTGCTGAGTTGAACCAGGCACTCCAGGAAGAGCTAACCGCTATCAACCAGTACTTCCTCCACGCCGAAATGTACGAGAACTGGGGATACCATAAGCTCTCCGAATTCATCAAGAAGCAATCCGTCGGCGAGATGAAACATGCCGAAGTGCTGATCGAGAGGATTCTGTTTCTGGATGGCAGCCCGTCCATGATGCCGCTGGAATTGAAGATCGGCGGGAGCGTTAAGGGAATGATTGAGAGCGATCTGGCGCTGGAGATCGCGGCGGTGAAACAATACAACGACGCCGTAGCGATCGCGACTAAAGAAGGCGACAACGGCTCCCGCGACCTGTTGGTTCAGCTCCTCAAGGACGAAGAAGAACACGTGGACTTTCTTGAGGCGCAACTGCACCAAATCAAAGAATTAGGCTACGAACGGTACCTGACACAGCAAATGGGTGAACAGGAGTAACGGCGCCAGGCCGATCGTCAACACTCCGGGGAAGGCATATTGCCGTATCGCATCGGCTCCGCGCGCAGGGTGCTCAGTTTGCCGCCCCCATGACTCGCCCCCCGGATTGCCTTCGGCTGGGCTGTCTTGCCTCTCGTTCGCCATCCATGCTCAGTGGACCGATGGAGTGGATGCCTTCATCAAATCCGTGAACGTTTTGTCGAACCTGGCCAAGTCCAGATCCTGCTGGATTTCGACCGGCCGGGCGCCAAGCTTCGGGTTATCGCTATCAGTCCAGGTCAGAGTGTCTCCGTAGCTGGCTCCGTGGTCGATACTGACACTCATGTAGCGGGTTTCTTTCTGGGTGATTAACGTCGGATCGATCCACGCAGCGGCGGCCAATTCATCCCACATGTAAGAGCCGCCCTGATCTTTCATAAAGTATTTCACCACATACTGTGCGGCAGCGCTGTTGCTTTTGTTGATCTCTCCAACCATCGCCTGCGTGATTCTGGTTTTTACTGCGATGTCGACGGGCGTGCAAATGATCTTTTTCCAGGGAGCCTCGAGCACACTCTTGGCTGCTTCGGGATCGAACCAGAAGTTGAATTCGTGACGGGGCGCGTTGAGAAATTCCGGATCATCGGTCTGCGGATTCAAGCTCCCGCCCATGAACACCAGGCGCTCCGCGAATTCCGCAAAATGAGGATCGATGGCGTTCGCCAGCGCCAGGTTCGTCATGGGGCCTCCCTCGTAAATGGTCACTTCGTGGGGATATTTGTGCACCATCTGAATCAGAAAGTGCGCGGCGTCGACGTCGGCGGGCTTGGTGTGCGGCGCACCTTCAGGCAGTTGCGGTATCACGTCATGTTCGTGCCACCAGCGATCGTCCCAGGCTCCGGCAAATGCGACTTTTCCATATCTTGCCTGCCACAGCTGGGCTTCCGGGCGGCGATGTACCAGCGGAAACACGGCTCCGGGTACAACCGGAATGTCGGTGCGGCCGATCAATTCCAGCAGGCGCAGGGCATGTGCCACCTCTTCGTCGCGCCACTGATTGCCGCTGACAACGGTGATCCCCAGAACCTCGACCTGCGGAGACTGAATCAGGGTCAACAAGGTTTGCAGATTGCTGCCGCCGGGCCCGGAACAATCCTGGTCGATGATGACTTTCCGGCGCTCCTGCGCCAACACCCGGCTATTTGCTGTCAGTAGAGAGAGCATCACCAAGCAGAGTCTTAGGTTTCTCATCCCAACCTCGCCTGCAGTATATCGATTTCGAAGACAGGGAAAATCGGCAGAGATGGTTCTTCCAACCAGGGCTTTAGTGTTTCGCGAGTCATCCACGCACCTTCTGGGAAACCACCTGATTCTTGCCGAACCCGACAAGTAAAGTCGTAATATCGTACAATTCATAGTTCAGCATTGCATCCTGGGATTTGTCACCAACCGGCTTTCAGCGCTGAGGAATACATGGGTGTCATGCGACAAAGGAGCTTTCGAGATGCATCAAACCATTGTCTCCGTGGGTCCTGTCATTCTCTTTCTGCTCTCGGTCACGGTGCCTGCCGTGGTTAAGGCGCAGCCGGTAGCGATCATCGATACGACCGCGGGCAAGCTTACCTGCACCCTGTTTCCGGATAAAGCTCCGATCGCGGTGGCGAACTTCATTGGCCTGGCTGAGGGCACGAAGGATTGGATCAGCCCGGTGACCCACCAAAAGAAACACGGGGTACCGCTCTATGACGGAACCATCTTCCATCGCGTGATTCCTGATTTCATGATCCAAGGGGGCGATCCTGCAGGGAACGGCACGGGCGACCCGGGCTATCAGTTCAAAAATGAAGTTTCTTCCGACTTAAAGTTCGATCGCCCGGGACGCCTGGCCTATGCCAACGCCGGCCCTGACACGAACGGCTCTCAGTTTTTCATTACCGAGGTTGCCTACCCCAGTCTGAACGGCGGCTACACGATTTTCGGCCAATGTGATGACGCCAGCGTGGCGCTGGTGAAGCAGATTGCGCGCATGGGACGCGATTCGAACGACCGCCCCTACCGTCCGGTGAAGATTAACCACATCACCATCGAGCATGCCCCGAAGGCGACCAAGCCTTAACCGACGGCGAGGAGAAAATTCGGCGCGAGGTTATATGGGCAGAAATTCGCCGGGATATCCCCGGCGAGGGCCTGGGGAAGATCAGGCTACACTCCGATGACGCTTACTAGTTCCCGCACCGCTTCCGCGCTGCGGTTGAGTTGCTCCTGTTCCTCAGGAGTAAGCTTGATTTCGATAATCTCCTCAATGCCTCTCGCCCCTAACTTGACGGGCACGCCAACATAGAGGCCCCGGATTCCGTATTCTCCCTCCAGGTACGCCGCGCAGGGCATAATCTTCATCTTGTCTTTCAAAATGGCTTCCACCATCTCGGTCACCGCCGCCGACGGGGCATAATAGGCACTGCCGGTTTTCAAGTGCTTCACAATCTCGGCGCCGCCGTCGCGGGTGCGCTGAACGAGCCGCGCCACGGTCGGGGCATCCATCAGCTCGGTGATCGGAATGCCGGCCACGGTGGAATACCTGGGCAGTGGAACCATGGTGTCGCCGTGCCCGCCGAGCACGAATGCCGTGACATTCTCCACACTAACCTTCAACTCGTCCGCGATGAACATGCGGAACCGTGCGGAGTCGAGCACACCCGCCATGCCGATCACCCGTTCACGGGAGAATCCGCTCAATTTATAGGCGGCCTGCGCCATGGCATCGAGCGGATTGGATACGATGATCAGAATCGAATGGGGGGAAAACTCGACCGCTTTCGACACCACATCCTTCATGATCTTGTAGTTGGTTGAGAGGAGATCGTCCCGGCTCATGCCGGGTTTGCGGGGGATGCCGGCGGTGACCACCACGATATCGGAATTGGCGGTATCGGCGTACTCCTGAGTTCCAATGACGCGGCAGTCCCGTTTCTCGATTGGCATGGCTTGCCGCAGGTCAAGCCCTTTGCCCTGCGGGACTCCCTCGATAATGTCGATGAGAACGATATCGGCAAGTTCTTTGGCCGCCATCCAGTGGGCCGCGGTTGCACCCACGTTTCCCGAGCCTACAACCGTGACCTTCTTACGCATGATGTCTTGTCTCTTTCTTCTCTCGAGTGACCGCGACCGAACCGCAGGGAAAGAAATGCGGCTAGTTCGCGGTGCTGAGCACGGCGCTGTCCATGTTCTGCACGATGGCGTCGGCGAACTCGCTGGTTCTGACCTTGGTAGCCCCCGGCATCAACCGCTCGAAATCGTAGGTGACCTTTTTCTGCTCGATGGTCTGCTCCAGGCTACGTTCGATCAGATCGGCCGCCTCGCCCCAGCCGAGGAAGCGAAACATCATGACGCCCGAAAGAATCACCGATCCTGGATTGATCACATCCTTGTCGGCATACTTGGGCGCAGTGCCGTGGGTGGCTTCAAAAACGGCGTAGCCATCACCAATATTTGCGCCGGGGGCGATGCCGAGTCCTCCCACCTGGGCAGCACAGGCATCGGAAATGTAGTCTCCGTTCAGGTTGGGAGTGGCCAAAACGGAGTATTCATCGGCACGGGTTACCACTTGCTGGAAGATCGAGTCGGCGATGCGGTCGTTGACCATCAGTTTCTGCTTCCACACGCCTTTGCCATGGGTCGCATAAATGCTCGTAAGAACCTCGCCGACCTCCTGGTAAACGGATTGCCGGAAGTCGTCGGAGGCAAACTCGAGTCCGGGTTCGATGAGATGGGCGATTTCCTCGGTCGTAATCTTGGGATTTCGATCCTTATTGTCCAAAATCCAGCTTTCCCTCTCGGTGACGACGTGCGGGCGAAATTCCTGGGTAGCCAGTTCGTAACCCCATTTGCGGAACGCCCCTTCCGTGAACTTCTGGATATTTCCCTTGTGCACCAGGGTCACGGTCCTCCGGCCACTTTCCAACGCAAAACGGATTGCCATACGGACCAACCGCTTGGTCCCGGTCACCGAGATCGGCTTGATACCCACCCCTGAGTCAAGCCGGATCTGCTTCTTGCCCCCCTTGAGCATTTCCCGGTTCAAGAAGTCGATGACCTTGGCGGCTTCCGCTGTGCCTTCTTCCCACTCGATTCCAGCGTAGACGTCTTCGGTATTTTCGCGGTAGATGACCACATCCATGCGTTCGGGGTTCTTCACCGGGGAGGGAGTGCCCTTGTAATATTTCACCGGACGTACGCAGGCATAGAGATCGAGGATCTGCCGCAGCGCCACGTTCAGAGAGCGTATCCCACCGCCGACCGGCGTGGTCAGGGGTCCTTTGATGGCGACCCGGAGATCACGGATGGCATCGACCGTGTCCTCGGGCAGCCACGTCTTGAACTTCGAGAATGCCTTCTCGCCCGCGAACACTTCATACCACGCTACCCGGCGCTTGCCCGTATAGGCTTTGGTGACCGCGGCGTCGAATACGTGGACCGACGCTTTCCAGATGTCACGGCCCGTGCCGTCACCTTCAATAAAGGGGATGATGGGGTTGTCGGGCACCTGGTAACGCCCGTTGCTGTAGCTGATTCTCGCGCCGCTCGTCGGCAGCGGAATCCTGTTGTAGCAACCCGCCATCTCGGTCCCTCCCGGCCGGTAGTGAAGCCATCGATTCTTGAAGCCATCAATTATAAAGGTTCTCTTTCCCTTTGTCGGGAGCGGATGCCACCGGGCTCGGGCCGGCAGACCGCCACGTCTCCGTTGGTGAGCGGCGACCGATATCGTGGGTAGCCCTCGAAAGACCGCTTCGGGCTTTACAATCGAGGGGTGCTGGCCGTGAGCCTCGCCAGAAGTTGCTTCCCGCAATTCTCGGCTTGGTTTGCCTGGTCGCTTCCGCGGCCGGGCAGATCTCGGTGTCGTCCGGGCCGGGTCTCGGTGCGCGAGAAGGCGGGCTGGCGGATGGCAGCACCGCAAGCTCTTTTCCCGCCGTAGAAACTCAACCCACGACGGCCCCTCCCGTCCACGCCTTTTGGGATCGTGAAAATCTATGGCTGTTCGCCGGAGTTGCCTTCGCCCGCGGGATGGACTACGCCTCCACCCGGAACATGCAAGCCCGCGGACGCCAGGAAATCCTGCTTGCGCCCGAGGTTGTGAACAACTCGGCCGCCTTCACCAGCCTCGAAGCCGCCGGAACCATGACCTCGGTTGGGATCTCCTACATCTTTCATCGCACCGGTCATCACAAATTGGAGCGCTGGATGTCGATCGGTCACATCAGCGTGACCTCTTTCGGAGCGGTGCGCAACTATTGCCTGGAATCAAGGCACGTCCACTGACACCTCATTCCTGATCCTGTCCGTTCCTCCGTTACTCTTATGACAGCGCGGGATCGACCGCGTATACTCCAAGAAACGGAACCGATGGTGATTTACCGATCGTCGTGCCGTGGTCGCGAGCGGCGGAGGAGCACATGTTCCACAAAGGTTTCCCCACCATGACTCTCCTGGCTGGGCTGGCACTCCTCTCATCTCTGGCGCAGGCGGAGAAGAGTACGGACCGCGTCCAGATCGCCCATAACATCGTTGTCGAACAAGCCGAGAAAGTAGGGGATGTCGTCTGTGTTGCCTGCTCGATCTACCTTCGCGGCCAGGCTGCGGGAGATGCTGTGGCGGTCGGAGGAAAGATCGTCCTTGAGCAGGGGGCACAGGTTGCAGGAGACGTTACCGCGGTTCTAGGCAGTGTCCGCCTGGAGGGTGGCACGCAGGTCGCCGGGGACGTGGTTGCCGTGGCCGGCACGGTTCGCCGCGATTCCCAATCGATGGTTGCCGGGGATGTGACTTCACTCGGAGGCGCCGGGTGGATGTTGCTGTTCCTGCTGTTCCCCTTGATTTTTCTGGGCGGAATCGTAGCCTTGATCATTTGGCTGGTTCAGCGAAGCCGCAGGCCGATGCCGGCGGCCGCGCATCCCGGGGGAAGGAGTGGTCTCCCCTCCTGAACTGCTTAGAGCCTGGAGCTCCCGGTCACCATCTGCGCGTTCCGAAATACTTGCGTACTCCGAATGCGTTATACCTTCCCCAGGGCCCGTTGTTTCCCAGATCTGCGGTACCGAGATTGCGATCCCGAGCGCCGAGACGATCGAACAGGAAATGCTGGGTTACGCGAAACTCAAATCCTTTCCCAAGATACACACCCAGGCCCCAGGCGTGGGAAATACCGATCGCGTCAAACGACCACGTGTAGAGCGTCTTCGGAATGTTCTTGCCAAACAGAAAATAGGGTTCGCCGAAGAGCATGAAGCGGCGAAGCTGCCCCTGGCCAAACGGACGCACTTCCAGCTCCCCCGAGAGCATGTAGCGCGCGAACATGCTGCAGGGAGCATTGACTCCACCATACTGACCGGCATTCGAGGCGCACAAGTTGGGATCAATTTCGTTATGAGGCGGAGCCAGGTCGAACTGTGCATAACCCCAGAACGTGTCACGCGGGAAAAAGAATCGATCGCTTGCTTGGGTCACCGATGGACTCTGTGCAGCTAACGAATCGCATAGGATCAGACATAGACCTGCCCACACGAGCAGCAACTTCATTCTGGCCTCCCCCTTATTGGGCTCTTGTCGCGGAACTCGCATTGTAATCGAAGAGAAGGGCGACCCGAGGCGCAGACTGATACTCGAAGTGGATTAATCTCCGATCGGCAACTGGATCAAAGCCTCGCAGCCTCTTCCTGGGGAGCGATTTTGCAGCGACAGGCTGCCTCCGTGAGCCTCGGCAATTTGTCGGCTCAAAACCAAACCGATCCCCGAACCTCCCGGCTTGGTGGTAAAGAAAGGAACAAACAAGTTGGCGGAGTTCGCGATTCCTGGACCTTCATCGCGCACGAACAGGTTCACCGAGCTGCCTGTTCTCGACCAACCCACTTTGACAGAGCCGCCGTTGTCGACCGACACATCCACGGCATTGCGAATGAGGTTAATCAGCATTTGCTGCAGTTGATCGGGATCGACCGTCATGCTGATTTCCGGTCCAGGCTCGATTTCCACCAGCATTCGCGTTTCTAAACCCGCCGTGGTTCGAACCAGTGTGCCAAGATCGACCGGTCGAAGCTGCGGTTTCGGCAGCCGGGTGAGACGGGAATAATCGCGCATGAAGCGATTCAAGGCATCGGAGCGGTCGGCAATGACGCGCAGGCCGCGGCGCAGGTCGTCCTCATAGTCGACGGGCCGAGGTTCGCGTTTGGTCATGTCCTCCAGGCTGGCTGCAATCGAACAGATAGGGGCCAGCGAATTATTCAACTCGTGCCCGAGAACCCGCACCAGTCGCTGCCAGGCCTGCCGCTCCTCTTCCCGCAACGCTCGGCTCAAGTCCGCCAACACCACTAAATAATGTGGCATCCCTCCCTGGCGAAACATGGTTCGACGAACACCCCAGCGGCCAGACTGCCCGGGAAAGGTTCTCTTCAAGGTTCGCGCCGACTCACCCTCCAGACACTCGAGCAATCCAAGTTCGTCTGCCGTCCGCGCGAGCAACCGTTCCGCATTTTGTGCCATCAGGCGTTCCCCCGCCCGATTCACCAGGCGGAGCCGTTGTTGGCCGTCAAAGGCAAACACCGCAACGTCAATCTCGGTCATCACCGCGGTGAGCAGCGCGCCGGCCTCCATGGCTCCCAGGCGCTGCTCGCGGAGCATCGCCGAAAGTGTGTTCACCTCGAGCATCAGCTCGCCGAGCGCATCTCCCGTTCTTGCGCCACGCACACGAAAGGAAAAATCGCCCTCCCGCAGCGCGGATTGCATATTGGAGAGCGTCTGCAGAGGGCGCACCACAGCCCCCTTGACGCCAAAGGCAAAACCCAACCACAGCATGAGGAGAAGGAAGGTCAGACTCCAGCGAGTATCGGAAGCATGATCGCCAGTCCAAAGCAGGACTAACGACACCATCATGGGTGCGGCTCCCGAGGCCAGGGTTAGTAGCAGAATTCGGGTTTCATGGCTCACGCCACGCTTCGCCCTGGGGCGGGTATGGACCGGAGACTGGGGCGCGGCAGCAACGCCGAGCGCGACCTGATCCCGAGAATCGCTAACTGCTCCCGATTCCATATTTCTGCAGCCGACGGTAAAGCGCGCTGCGGCTCAATCCGAGCGCCTCAGCGGCTTGGCTGATATTGCCACCATACCGGTCGACTGCTTTGCGGATCAAGAGAGACTCCACTTCCTCGAGGCTCAGCTCTTCGAGCCGCTGCGTGCTGTCCCGCGGGATCTTCAACCCCAGATCACTAACCCTCACCGTGTCTCCGCTCGCCAGCAGTACCGCCCGTTCGATGGCGTGATCCAGTTCGCGGACATTGCCCGGCCACGGGTAGTCCAGCAGGGATTGCAGGGCAGCCGGATCTAAGCTCTTGGCAGGCTTCCGGTAGCGCTGTGAATAACGATCAAGAAAATGTATAGCTAACAATGAGATATCTGTTCTTCGCTCACGCAATGGTGGAAGTTTGATCTCAATCGTGTTGAGGCGAAATAGAAGGTCCTGGCGGAAACGCCCTACGGCGACTTCCTGCTCGAGATCGGCGTTGGTGGCAGAGATGATGCGCACATCGACCCGTCGAGTTTGTGAGGAACCGACGCGCTCCATCTCCCCGCTTTCGAGCACCCGCAGCAGTTTTGCCTGTTGCGAGAGAGGAATATTGGCGATCTCGTCGAGGAACAACGTGCCGCCATGGGCCAATTCGAAGCGGCCGATGCGGTCGGCTTTGGCATCGGTAAAAGCTCCCTTGACATGGCCAAACAACTCGCTTTCAAAGATTCCTTCCGGCAGACCTCCGGTATTGACAGCCACCAGTGGCCGGGATGATCGCGTCGAAAGCGCGTGCAGAGTTCGGGCCACGACCTCCTTGCCACTGCCATGTTCACCGGTAATCAGGACATTGGCGTCGGAGGGGCCGACACTGGTGATCAGTCGCAGCACCGGCTGCATGCTCTCGGCATTGGCGATGAATTGGGGAAGCCCTTCGGCGCGCAGCATGCGGTTTTCCGCTTCCAGGCGCTGGCTTCGCCGCAAGGCCCTGCCCAACTCGATTTGCGTGCGCAACAAGGCGAGCAGACGGGCGTTCTCCCAGGGCTTCTGGATGAAGTCGCGAGCGCCCCGCCGCATAGCCTCGACTGCCAGCTCCACACTTCCCCAGGCGGTCATCACGATCACCGGCAGCGTGCTGTCCATCGCCTGAATCCGCGAGAGCAGGTCGAGACCTTCCTCGCCGGAGGTAGTGTCCCGGGCATAGTTGAGGTCGATCAGGACCGCATCGAACTCATGCGAAGTCAGGGCATCGAGAACCCCGGCCGGCGACGTTGCGGCCTCGATCGAAAACCCCTCCGGCTTGAGCAGCAGGCGCAGGGCTTCGAGCACGTCCCGCTGATCGTCGGCAATCAGCAGTCGATTCCCGTGATTGGAGCCTGACATCATGGGCGAGGAGTGCGCAGAGATTTTATCCCTTTCCATATCGAAAGTCGCGAACCGATCAATTTTTCTCCTTGCCCGATGGCTCGACCGGTCGATCGAGTGCGGGCTCAACCCCGGAGAAATGCAGCCCCTCATGCACTACTCCCTGCTCGGCGTCTTGAATTTCGATGCCCGCATGGCTCAGGGTCAGGCCGGTGGCGCGGTCGAGTTCCACCCGCGATTTCTCATAAGCAGACATGGCGGCCACGAAATTCGATTCGGCCTGTGCCAGGTCGCGCTGCGCCTCGAGCACCAGGTTGCTGGTGGAGGCGCCCAAAGCCTTCTTCTTCTGTTCGATCTCAAAGGACTGCTGGGCGAGATCACGGGCTTTGCGGGCAGTATCCACGCGGGAGCGGTTTTGCACGAGCGCATACTGGGCGTTTCGCACTTCAATGCCGATTTGATTCTGCAACTGCTGTAAGCGCAATTGCGCCTGCCGGTACTCCAGTTGCGAGCGAATCTGATCAGCCTGAGCGGAACGATTACGCAAAGGTATGTTGAGGCTCAGGCCAACGGCGTAATCCGGGGAATTGGCCTTGAATAGATCGGAAAAGGCATTGGACCATCCGCCCGGCTGCACGGGCGGCACAATGGGAGGGTTGGCGGGATAGCTGGCATAGGCGGGATTCTCCAAGCCTGCCAGACCATACGTGCCGTACCAGGCAATCAGATCTAAAGTGGGCTTCAGGGCGTTACTCGCCGCCTTCAGGGTAATCTCGCGGTTGGTCAAATCCATGCGCGTTTCCGCCAGCTCGGGCCGATGCTGCTCGGCGTCCGCGATCAGGTCCTGAATTGGCACGACCGGCTCCCTTTCCTGAATGCTCATGGTGTCGGTAGGAATGACCGCGGCCGACGCCAGGACGGGATCGCTCAAGTCGCGGGTGACCGCGTTCTTGATTAAAAGCTCCTGCAACTGCAGTTCATTCTGGGAGAGCAGAAGATCCTGGCTGGCGGTCGCTTCCTGCGCCTCCGCCTTCATCACTTCCATGGGTGCGATGGCGCCGATGCGCACTTGTTCGCGGTCATCCGAAAGAGTTTTTTCCGCCAATTCGAGAGAGCGCTCTTTTACTTTGACGTCCTCGTAGGCATTGACGAGATCCCAGTAGATGTTCTGAATTTGCGAAACCGTAGCGATCACCTGCCCGCGGAATGCGACGTCAGAGATTTCCCGGTTGGTGCGCGCGATGCGGATGAATCGCATGTTCGGGCCGAAGCCGAAGCCCGCCAGCAAATGCTGCCGCAGACTCAGGCGAAAACCGGTGTCAAAGTTGGGAGAGAGAATGCTATACAGGCTGTTGTTCGTGATGCGGTCGTTGTTGAAGGTAACGGTCATGAGCGTTCCCGTCGAGAAGCCTTGGCTGTAACCGAAATTGGCCAAGCTGGTGTTTTGTTGCAAGAACGGTACTCCGTAAAGAACCCGGCTCGATTCTGGAAAGGTGGCGTGATCGATATAGGCACTCGAGGTCACGATGGGATCAAAGCTATCAATCGGCGTGCCCGTTCCCAGGGTGGATTCCACCAAACCTGCGGCACCTGTTCCAGCACCGCCCGCGCCTCCGGACGTGCCTCCCGCACCTGCACCCGGAGCGCCGCTGCCAAACCCTCCGATGCCTCCGCCAGGAGTTCCCTGCACCAATCCCGTGGCCACACCACGAACCGCCTGACCGGATTTCGCCCGCAAGGTATCGGTATCGGCAATCGAGAGGTTGAAGCGCGCGATCGCAAGATCGAGGTTGTTTTCTAGTGCGAGCGTGACCGCATCACTCAGCGATAGGCGGAGTTTGCCATCCTTCAGCAAATTCTCGATTCGCGGTGTGTTGCCGAAGCTGGGCGCCGGCACCTGGCGCGAAACATAGGGTGCGATAGGATTGGGAAGGTGAGCCTTGGGCTTCGAGTAATCGAGCAGGCTCTGTGCAAGGGCGCCACATGAGCCCCCAAGAATGGCTGCAAGTAGCACTTTAGGTATTACTCGCAACAACGAACCGTTCCTAAGCATAACCATGATTCTCCTTTTCAAAACCAAACCTATCGCCAGAGCTACGGGACAGCCCGTCGCACAATCGAACCTGGTTTCTGGCGCAGCCTGCAGACCGGGAATAAACAAAGGTTTTCATCGCATCCGTTTCATTCGTTGCGCAACGCCACCAAGGGCTCGACCTTCGTGGCTCGTCGTGCGCTCCGGAGTTTCCCGGGTTGCCAGGTTGAAACCCGCCTGGTTCGACGCGCAAAGATTCAGGAACGGAGTGCTTTGCTGCCGCGCATCGGCGAAATTTCCTACCGAGACACCGCCAAAGACCTCTCGCCATTGTGCCTCCACGTAAAGGACACGAGAGGGCGCCTCGATCGCCAGCGGTTGGAGCAGGACGGGGTGAACGACCGAAAACATGGCCGTATTGGCTCCGATACCGAGGGCCAACGTAAGCACGCCGACGCCGGTAAATCCCGGACTCTGGCGCAATCGTCGCAGGGCGTAGCGAACGTCTTGGATTAGTCCGTTCATCATGAATGCTCACTCATAGTGCAGCGCCACCATGGGATCGACCCTGGCCGCGCGTCGTGCTGGGATGTAGCTCGCCAGGATTGCCACCGCAATCAGCACGATGGGCACAGCTACGAAAGTGGGCAGATCGATAGGACTGACCCCATAGAGCAAGCCTCGAATGAGTCGCGTCACGAGAAACGACGCCGCCAGCCCGATACCAATTCCCATGCCGGCTAGCCAGGTTCCATTCTTGACGATCATTCCCACAATCGCATCGCGCTCTGCGCCGAGTGCGAGGCGAATGCCCATTTCCCGTGTCCGTTCGACGACCGTGTAGGAGATCACGCCATAGAGACCGACTGCAGTGAGGACCAATGCCAGCACACCAAAGCTACCGAGAAGGACAGTTTCGAAGCGCGTATCGGCAATCGAATCACCTACGTACTCGTCGAGTGTCTTCACGTGCAAAAGCGGCAGATCCTTATCCAAAGATTGAACCTCTCTGGTGAGTGGGGGCACTATGGTTTGCGGGTCCATCGCGGTGCGTACGACGAGAGACATGGGAGCGAAAGGCAATTGCGCGTAGGGCACGTAAGATTCCGGAATCGACGGCGCAGCCAATCCTTCGGCCTTCACATCGCCAGCCACGCCTACAACAAACCTGATGGGAGGAGCTTCTTTGTCACCGCTCGCAATATCCGGCCGGATCCGCTTTCCGATGGGATCCTCGCCGGGAAAGGCTCGCTTGGCCAGATTCTGGCTGATAATTACAACCGCAGTCGCGTCGGGAGCATCATCGCGAGAATCGAATTCGCGGCCGCTCAGCAGCGGGATTCCGAGAACCCGGAAATAGTCCTGATCCACCACATGCAGAGTTGTAACCGGACGCTCCGATCCCTTCACAGGCCGCCCGTCGATTTCAAAGACAGTCTTGACCTCATCGGCCGACAGTGGAAGAGGAAACGCGGCGCTGGCGGAACGCACCCCGGGAAGGCTTCGGACGCGACCCAACAGCTGCCGATAGAATTCGATTCGTTGCGGGTGTCCATAGCGACCGGGCAGGTCAAGACCAAAGGTGATCACGTGGTCTTTTCGGAATCCGGGGTCGACTCTCCCCAATCCTTGAAGGCTTCGCAGCAGTAGGCCTGCCCCCGCCAGCAGCACTACGGCAAGAGCCGTTTCCGTGATCACGAATGCGTCCTTCAGTCGGCTCTGCCCGCGAGTCTCGGTTCCGCTCCGGCCGCCTTCATTCAAAGAAGTGGCCAGTTCCCTGCCGCTTGCATCGAGAGCCGGGATTAACCCGAACAAAAGGCTGGTGAAGACCGCCACGGTTGCGGTGAAAATCAAGACCTCGAGGTTGAGTCCGCTTTCGGAGATTCTGGGCAGGTCTCCTGGTGCCAGTCTTGTAAACCAGTTGACCGCCCAGACCGCGAAGACCAGCCCGGCTGCCCCCCCGACGGCAGCGAGCAGCATGCTTTCCGCGAGCATCTGTCGCACCACAACCCAACGGGTAGCTCCTAGTGCCTTACGCACACTGATTTCTCTGCTCCGGGCGGTGGCCCTCGCCAACAACAAATTCGATAAGTTGGCGCAAGCGATCAGCAGAACCAGTCCCACGGCCCCGAAAAGAATCAAAAGCCCTGGGCGTATCTCCCCGACCACTTGATCAAGTTCCGGAACAATCGCGATTCCCCGGGGACGGTTCTCCGGATACTGCTTATTCAAAGCGCTCTGAATCCTGCTCATGTCAGTCTGAGCTTGTGCCAGCGTGACCTCAGCCTTCAGCCGAGCAATGACATCTAGATATGCGGCGCCGCGCTGCGCCGTCATGGGTAGTGACCCATTGATCGGCTGGGCATCCAGAGCCATGGTGGTCCAGAAGTCAACTGTCGTCGGCTGCACAGGAAACTGAAAACCAGGCGGCATCACACCGGCGACGGTGAACAGTTGGCCGCTCAAGGTAAGGCTCTCGCCCA
The DNA here is from genome assembly GCA_035622455.1 of Terriglobales bacterium. Taxonomy (GTDB): domain Bacteria; phylum Acidobacteriota; class Terriglobia; order Terriglobales; family Acidobacteriaceae; genus JAFAGX01. Next base: position 492 of record DASPVG010000016.1, on the reverse strand, counting down.
AGACGTTCGGATCAGACCCAAAACGATCTTGCCAGAAACTATGGCTCAAGATGATTGGAAGGCCGGTGCCAACTGGCTGGTCCTCTTCGGCATTGAAATCTCTTCCCAGTACGGGAGCAACGCCCAACAGCGAAAGCGTATTCGCAGAAACGACTGCTCCGTTCACATGGAGGGGTTCGGCTCTCCCGGTAAGGGTGAAATCGTCCACACGAAATACAGAGAGACCTTCGAAAACGTGGTTCTGTGATCTCCAGTCCAGAAACACCGGATAGGAAACATTAGGGTCGTCTGCCCGGCCTGGCTCGGTGGTATTCACCGCCACCAACTGGCGAGGATTGTGAAATGGAAGAGGTCGCAGCAAGACCGCATGAATCACGCTAAAGATGGCAGTGTTGGCCCCCGTTCCCAGCGCCAGAGTCAGAACCGCGACCACCGTGAACCCCGGGGTCTTGCGCAGTAAGCGGAAGGCGAAGCGGAAGTCCTCGAAAAGTC
>DASPVG010000015.1:0-22209 GCA_035622455.1 Terriglobales bacterium | reverse complement strand
ATCGGGGAGGAGAAAGCTAATTTCTCCGCGGGCTTCAGCCTCTTCAGCTCTTCCGCACTCAGAAAACCACTCATCGATCGACTCCTTGGCGCCCAGGGTAATTCTTTTTTTATTCGGCAAACCCGTCGATGGCCCGTACCCGAGACGGATGGCTGGGCAGGTGCGACTCGGATTTGCGCTCCGCCCCGGCTACTTCTGGTCGAGCATCTGAACAGTTTCTAAAGTTACGGTTCCTACGATTTCCAGGCTCTTCGGACTGAGCTTATCGACCGTGTCCTGCGGCGTGTGCCAGAAGACGTTGTTGTAACCGTACTCGAAGTCGATGATGTCGGCGGAAGGCACGCCATGCTCAACGAAGGGCATGTGATCATCTTCAATTTGGGAGGTGCGCTCAAAGAAGTGGGACTGATAGCCCAGTCGCGTGGCCGCCTGGTAGATCATGTCTTCGAGCCACGGGGTGGAGTTCGCCTCGCGCTCAATATGGAGGTCGGCATCCCCAATCATGTCCTCCAACAGAAACGCTTTGATATTTTTAATCGTGCCATCGGCCTGCCATTTCTCGACCAAGTGACGCACCCCATACAAGCTCTCAGGGTCGTACCAGGGCAGGCGCATGGATTCTTCGGCGTCGTCCCAAAGCAACCAAACGCCGTTGCCTTCCCGTTTCTTGCCGCGCAGCTGGTTGGCGATTTCGAGCAGGAGGGCGCTCGAGGAACCTCCATCATTCGCTCCCACATAGGGCGTATCCCGCAGGGGATAATTGGTATCGTAATGGCTGGCAATCACAATGATTCCACTGCCAGTACCGGGGAATTTGGCGATGATGTTGCGCACCGGAAACTTGCCCTCGGTGGTCTCGATGGTAAAGGCATCCTCTTCCACTGATTCACCTTTCAGATGAGAAAGGATGTACTCCTCAACCTTCTTGTGATTTTGACTCCCGATCGGACGCGGACCGAAGGCCACGATTTCCTTTACATATTGGAAGGCACGACCGGAGTCGAACTTAGGGGGAGGACTGGCGGCCACCTCGAAATCGGGGGAACTGGGAGCCTTAGAAGATTCCTCGGTAACACCCGGGTTCGGCCCGGCGGCCGTAGGTCGTGCCTGGGTACAGGAAAATAGCACCCAGCACAGAGTCAAGCATGTGATACCGAAGCGCTTCATAATCACGGGACGTTCGCGAAAGACTGAGAACGGTGGCCAGTGGTTCCCATCAGCCCTTTCTTGCGGCTCGCGCCTTCCTCTGCTTGGGGTGCACCAGGTAGGCGATGCCGATGCTCACGAGGTAGAGCCCAACCATGGGGGCGGCAAAGATGCACATGTTGAGGATGTCGCTGGTTGGCGTCAAGATGGCGGCAATGATGAATATGACCAGGATCGAGTAGCGTATGTTGCGCCACATCCAGCCTGCGCTGACCACGCCCATCAAGGCGAGGAAGAACACTAAAATGGGCAGCTCAAAAACCACGCCCAGCCCAAGAATCACGGTCAAGAACAGATCCGTGTATTCGTGGATGGTGATCATCGGCTGAAATTGCTTGCCGTAACCGATCAGGAAATCGAGCGCGGCGGGATACACCAATTTGTAACCGAAAAACCCTCCCGATATGAACAGCGCGATAGTGGAGACCATGAATGGCACCACGTAACGTTTCTCGTTCCGGTACAGGCCGGGGGAGATAAACATCCAAACCTGATAGAGCACAAAAGGACAAGCCACAAACAGTCCCGCCAGCAACCCAACCTTCAGGTAGAGATTGAAGGGATCGGTGGGATTCAGGTAGACGAGCGTCTGGGGCATGTTGTTGCGTTTGAGCGCCTCCATGATCGGCCTCTGCATCCAGCCGACGATATTCTCGGCGTAGCCCCAGCAAAGAAAGAAGCCAATCACCACGGAGATCAGGGCATAGAAGATCCTTCTTCTGAGTTCCTCCAGGTGCTCGAGGAAACTCATGGCCGGCATGGTTTCCTCCTCGGTTCGGTTGGAGGGCAGTTCGGCTGCGATCTCAGACATCGGAACCCACTTTCGCTGCGGAATCCTGCTCCTTCGCCAGCTCCGGAACCGTGCTCACCTCGGGCGCCGCCGACGGCTCGGTCGAGATCGTGCCCACTGGCTCTTGGGCGGGCGGGAGAACCGGGCGCTGATTTTCGTGTTCGAGCTGTGCGATTTCCGAGGCAATCTGTGCCTTGAACTCATTCGAAGCGCGCTTGAACTCATTGAGCGCTTTGCCCACCTGACGTGCGATCTCCGGCAGTTTCTTGGGCCCGAAGATGAGGAGGGCCAGGAAGAACAAAAAAATGGTCTCGGAAAACCCCATTCAGCCCATGATACTGCCCAGGAGGATCGACAGCAATCGGGGCCCATGTGGATTTGAATCAGGACTGAAATTCTTCAGCCATGGATAGCGAGTGCTTCTTCCGCTCCAGGTTCGAAGGTCCGACCGGCGGAACAGGCAAGGTAGAAATTCGAGAAGGACTCGGCATGCTTCTCGCAAGACTCGCTGTCGGGTTCGCGAGAGCCGGTTTCGGTTGGAACGTCGGAAGACCGAGATCCGTTTCGACAGGTTTGTGCTGCCAATTCCTATGCAGTCGTGCCCGAGATCGAGGTTCTCAAGAGAACGATAGCGATAAGGTATAGATCGTTATCCGGTTAGGGCTGTGCGCGAGGCCATCGTCCTCGCGTAACCTTTGCCAATTGGGCAGGCTGATTGCATCGATTTCCCCGCTCCACGCATCTATGCCGTTAGGCGTAGCTACATGAGTTACTCTTGGTCGGGAAAAGGGACCGGGAGGTAAATTTTACGTGCTATACTGGGCTTCATGATGCGGTGACCGGGACTTTGGAAGCCCGGACCGAAGGATTCCACGATGGTTGGTTCGCGTCGCACCCTCTTCTTAGTTATTTTTGTGCTTGCCAGCTGCGGTTTTTTGGGAATGGTCTTCGGACAAAAGATCACTCCTGCAGCCGCCAGCGGCAGCGACACAGAAGCTCGCGATAGCCTGCGTGAGTTCACCCAGGTATACAGCCTCGTGGAGCAGAACTACGCCGAGCCGGTGAATGCCGATAAAGCCATTTACGACGGTGCCATTCCCGGCATGTTGCATGTGCTCGATCCCCACTCGAATTTCTTTGACCCCAAGGCCTATGCCTTGTTGCGGGAAGACCAGCAGGGTAAATACTACGGCGTAGGTATGACCGTGGGGCCGCGAAATAACAAGGTGATCGTGATTGCGCCGTTCGTGGGCACACCGGCCTATCGGGCTGGAATCCGACCCGGAGATATCATCGTGGCGGTCGACGGCAAGTCCACAGACAACATGAGCACCAGCGACGTGGCCGACCTGCTGAAGGGACCCAAAGGTACCACGGTGCACATTACGATCTTGCGTGAAGGGTCGGATAAGCCGCTCGAGTTTGCCGTAGTGCGCGCTGAGATTCCGCGTTACAGCGTGGATTTGCACTTTTTGCTTCGGCCGGGCATTGGATACATGCACATCACCGGCTTTAACGATAAGACGGAGAACGAGGTACAGAAGGCCCTGGATGAAATGGGAGACCTGAAGGGCCTGGTTCTTGATCTGCGCTCGAACCCCGGCGGCCTGCTGAGCGAAGGCGTCGACGTCGCGGACAAGTTTTTGCACAAGGGCCAAGTCATTGTGTCGCACCACGGGCGGAGTTCGCCCGAGAAGCGCTATGTAGCGAGAAATGGTAACGGCGGCAAGGATTATCCTTTGGTGGTTTTGGTGAATCGGGGGACGGCTTCGGCGGCGGAGATTGTCGCCGGGGCGATTCAGGATCACGACCGCGGTCTGATCGTGGGCGAAACCACCTTCGGCAAGGGCCTGGTACAAACCGTCTATCCTCTCTCGGAAAACACCGGCCTGGCGCTGACTACAGCTAAGTACTACACGCCGAGCGGGCGTCTGATTCAGCGGGATTACTCGAACATCTCGCTCTACGATTATTACTTCGAGCGGGACACGGAAAATAACACCGCCAACCACGAAGTGAAACTCACCGATAGCGGCCGAACCGTTTACGGCGGGGGCGGCATTCGCCCGGATCATGATATTCCTCCCATCAAGACCGACCGCTTTGAGGACACGCTTCTCCAGCATTACGCCTTCTTCAATTTCGCCAGACGCTACGTGGTGACCCATCATCCGTCGGAGAAGTTCGAGGTGGATGATGCCACCATGCAGGAATTCCGCAAGTTTCTGGACGAAGAGAAGATTCCCTACACCGAGGCAGATCTCGTCCAGGACAATGATTGGATCCGGGCCAACATTAAGAGTGAGATTTTTACCGATGCCTTCGGTCAGCAGGAAGGGCTAAAGGTAAAAGAAGAGGCCGATCCCCTGGTTCTCAAGGCGCTCGAGCTTATGCCGGAGGCAAAGGCACTGGCTGACAACGCGCGCCGAGTCGTTGCCGAGCGAACCAACGCTCACGCCCTGAGTCGTTAGCTTCAAGAAGCGAGCCATGGTTCGCTTCCCCGCTTGTGCTAGGAAGCGTCTGGTGTGTCTATCGTTTTGCCGGCTTCCACAAATCCTTGCATCCAGCCAAGAACGCGCTTCCATCCGCTCTCATGATCGAGCGCGATTTTGGCCTTCCCTGCAAAGCCTTCATGGCGGATCCTCACCACTCTGGCCTCGAGGCTCGGAACCTCATGCGGCTCCAGTTCCCAACGCACGACGGTCTTCAGTGGGTGCGTCCAGCTGGGCAACCAGGTGTGGACGAGCAGCCGCGGCGGGCTCACCTCCAGATATTCGCCTTCCACCGCCGTCTGCACCCACTCCCGTACTCCACTATCTCCCGCCGGGGCGGAGGTCACTGTGGGTTTCGGTCGTACGATACAGGCCCCGCTGGCCCCACCATTGGCATCTCTGGTCGGGGTCTGAGATGGCTTGAAACACGCGTTCGAGAGGCGCGGAAATCAAGACTTCCGCAACCATGGTGTTTTCCTCAGGGGTGATTCTCGCTGTGGCCACGCTTGCCTCTCCCGCCAGCACCTCCGGCTCGCACGATGGGTTTTGCCCTTACCGGGCCGGCTGCTTCTCCACAAAATTCTTGAGCGATTCGACTACGCCCGGCCATCCACGGCTGTAATCCTGGCGGGCCTTGGGCAGCGGCGCCAGCCCGCTGTGCGTGACTTTCACGTGCGTGCCTTTTGCCAACTTGAACAATTCCCATCGCACCACGCTCTGCCGGCTGGGCTGGTCGTGCCAGTTCGCGATCCAGCTATAGGCCAGCCGACTGGGCGGATCGAACTCCAAGACTTCGCCCTCGCAGTGAAACTTGCTAACGCCGTTTACAGTTACGGAACCGTGGCTGCTATCGTAGGACCAACGCCCGCCTGGCCGCGCGTCGAATGTGAAGGACTCAATCGGACATTCCTTCGACGTCCACCACTGGCAGACCTGACGGGGATCGATGAGGGCCTGAAACACCCGCTCCGGCGGTGCAGCGACGAAAACTTCGCTGACGATGGCATCCTGATCCGCACTAACAACCACGGTTGCCATGATGATGCCTTCTCCTTTGCCGACAGTTGCGATGTCAAACCCTGGCTTCGCACGGATGCCGGAGCTCGCTCGGGCACTCCCCTGGCAGCGAAACCGAGGAGCCCGTCGTCACCTACGGCCTCGATGGCCAGAGGAGTGATTCAGCGGTCGAAGCCGGCCTCCCTCCGTCGGCCCACTCTTACTTCTGGCGCTGCAAATCGAACCTTTCGTGCTGCTTCTGCCCATCGTTTCCCGCGAATTGCCAGTCTTCCGTGTGGTGGTCCTGGTCGATCAGGGTAAACACGACACGCTCCATATGCCCTCCCTGGCTGGGCAGCAAGTTCGTGGCATCGAGGAAATCGAAGGTGATGGTTTTGCCATCGGGAGACAAGCTCGCAACCATGCGTGGCTGATTTCCGGCGGCGCAGTAGTGAGTCAGGAGCAAGCGACCGCCATCCATGTAGAACATGGTGATCATGTCTTCGTGGCCCGTGATCTCACTCATCAAAACCGACCCGCCCGAAGTGACTCGATTGGATATCTGCACGGTGTGTCCGTCGGGTGTCTTGCCCGACCAGGAACCCTCGAGGGATCTGAGCTTGTCAAAAGCCTTCGAGCCGTCGGGGGCGGCGAGAGCGAGCGTAGTCAGCAGCAGGACGAGAGCGGCAGATCGAGCAGGAAGCATTTTCATTTTCATCGTCGATTTCTCCTTGAACCTGGATGTCGTTTCCTTTTGCCCCGGGATTGTTCTTTTTCGTACTCGGCTTCCACAAACGCCTTGAGGCCGGCGAGGCTGGTACGCCAAAAACTCCGGTATCCTTCCAGCCAGGAATCGACGGTCTTCAAGGGTTCTGGATTGAGCTGATAAACCCGGAGGCGGCCCTGGCGGTGTTGCTCCACCAAATGGGCTCGCCGCAACAGGCGCAGATGCTTCGAAATCGCCGGCCGCGAGACGGGAAATGCCCGGGCGATCCGGCCTGCAGGCTGGGTTCCCTTGCGCAGCAGATCGAGCACCGCGCGACGGGTGGGGTCGGCCAACGCGCTGAACGTCGCCTCCGGAGAATATGTAACCGACCGGTGACGCATAATGCGTAACTATAAGGTTACATAGTTTCTTGTGTCAAGAGAAATTTGCGGGGAATGGTGCACTGGACGGAATGCGATGTTCCTGTCCGAGATCCAACGGCACCTGTTTCTCCACCGCTGCCTGCAATACCCATGACCTTGCCCGTAGACTCCGTGCAGAAGTCCGGCGAGGTGCTGCGGCATGTGGTCTTCGGTTGGATGTTTCAGTGAACTAAAAGGAGCTCTTCCTCCGGTAATTCTTGACGAACCTCCACCGTTCCTTCGGCAGTGGCTGGCGGAGCTTGTTTGCCAGACTTCGCCCTGGGGTCTCGCAGCAGCAGGAGCAGGGGCAGCATGACCAGAAAGATTACCCCCATCACCCAGAACGCTTCGACGAACGAAAGCATGGAGGCATGCCGTTGGACCATTCCGTACAATACAGCCAAGGCTCTCCCGGACGCCGTATGAGTATCCGCCCCATTCGTGTGGAACCAGGCTTCGAGCCCGTGCCGCATGTCTCGCGTCTTCAAACTGCCGGCCGTAATGCCTTCGATGAGACGGCTCTGATGCATCTGGCTTCGCCGCGCAAGAAACGTTGTCATGATGGCAATTCCAACGCTGCCGCCGATGTTGCGCATCAGGTTGAAGATGCTGGTAGCGTTACCCAGCTTTTCCTTCGGAATGCCGGCCATGCTCAAGGTCAGGAGCGGGATAAACAGAAAGCTCAGCGCGACGCCTTGAAACACCTGCGGCCACAGGATATTCCAGTAACCGGCATTCAGGTTGAGTCGGGAAAGAGCGAACATAGTGAGTGATCCTAGGACCAAGCCAAATACGAGCAGTCTTCGTGGATCTGTTTTGCTGGTTAAATACCCCGCCAGCGGAGTCGTGGCAAGAGAGCCAACGCCCCGGGGAGAGAGTGCCAGCCCTGCGTTATAGGCCGGATATCCCAATAGCGTTTGCAGATAAATCGGCAACAGCACGAGGCTGGCGTAAAGGACAAAACCCAACAGGCTGATCAGAAACACGCCGGTGCTAAAAGAACGATTCAGCAGGGCTCGCAGGTCCACTACTGGTGTCGATGTATTCAGCTCTCGAATGATCAACGAGACCAGCCCCACAATGCACAGCAGCGCAAAACAACGAATGTAGTTCGAAGAGAACCAGTCTTTGCGTTCTCCCGTATCCAAGACGACCTGCAGGGTGCCCAGACCGAGGGCGAGGAAGCCGATTCCCCAACGGTCAACGCCTCCCTCCCCCCGCCTGATATAGGGTGGATCGAAGACAAAGCGGTTGATCATCAGGAGAGAGAGAACTCCGACCGGAAAATTGAGGTAGAAGATCGAACGCCAGCTGTAATTGTCAGTAATCCAGCCCCCCAGGGTTGGCCCCAGAATTGGCGCCAGCAGAATGCCGATGCCAAACGCCGCCATGGCTTGGCCGTGCTTCCGCTCCGGGAAGGTTTCGAGAAGAATGGCCTGTGCCAGGGGTTGCAAACCGCCCCCCGTGAGTCCCTGAAGTACCCGGAAGAAGATCAACCCGGAGAGGCTGGTTGCCGACCCGCAGCACAACGACGTCAAGGTGAACCCAGCAACACAAGTGAGCAGCAGCCTCTTGCGGCCTACGTAGTTGGCTAACCAGCCGGACATGGGCAAAACGATGGCATTCGAAACCAGGTAAGACGTGACCACCCATGTGCCTTCCTCGATGGTGGAGGCTAGATTCCCGGCAATGTGAGGAACGGAGACGTTGACGACGGTGGTGTCGAGTATTTCCATGAACGTCGCCAGCATCACCGAGAATGTGACGGTCCAAGGATTCACTCTGCGGTGGTAGGTTTCTCCGACCACACTTGTGCCTCACCTCAGATCACAGAACGCCGAGTCAGCCTCTCACCGTGAGAACCGGACAGGTTGCGTGACACACAACCTCCTGGGCGGTGGCCCACGGCAAATGGGTGGAAACACGAACCGACACCGCTCGATTCACCCCCATGACGATCAAATCTGCCCGGCAGCGAGCAGCAGTCTCGAGAATCTCATGGGACACCGAACCGAATTCCACCAGCAACTCTGGCTCCGACGGGAGCTTCGCCCCCGGCGGAATCAACCTCTTGAGCCCTTCGAGCGTGTTCCGTTTGGCTGTTTCCAGCCCTTCCCCCACCTCCCTGCCCAAGTACCAGTAGGGATGAACATCGAGCACGGGCACCTGCGTCAACACGTGGAGCAGTGTCAACGCACCTTTGCTCTCAGTGGCCAGAGAACATGCATAAGGCAGTGCATTGAGAGATGCCGGAGCGAAATCAGTGGCCAGAAGAATCCGACGAAATTCGCCTCTGATTGCGGCGGGCACCGCCGGTCCGATGGTTAGCACCGGACAAGCGGCTTGGCGAAAGAGTGCTTCGGCAACCGAACCCAGGATCAGCTTCCTCAGTCCCGCGCGCCCGTGCGTGCCAAGCACCAGCAGATCGATTTCGTCCCGTTCGATCAGCTCCGAGAGCACGGGCCAGATTGGCCCCCGTGGCAACAATGTCTCGTGAGGTATTTCCTTGAGCTGATCTCCGCTCACAAAAGCTTGCATGGCGAGTTCGGCCTCGAAGCGATCACGATCCAACTCGGGGAATGATGGCTCCATGGGAATGGGCATCCGTGGTTCGGGAGGAAGCACGTGGACGATATAGATCTTGGCCCCGTATCGACTTGCAATCGCGATGGCAGGCGCCAAGGCAGATTTCGAAATCGAGGAGAAATCGGTCGCCAGGAGAACATTCTTGAACGACACGCTTTGCTTTATTTCGATGGTCTCCACGGAAGTTCCCCCTTTCTCCTCTTTGCTTATAAGCCGAAATCGACCCACACACGGTGATCTCCATCACCCGGGCAAGTTCGCGGCCGGCGAATCCGATCCGCAAGACGCGATCCAATCCCACGCGCGCGGTTCCCCCGGGGAATCAACCGGATTCTGCGAGTTCGCCACATGCTGATAGCCACGTGTTCTCCTGCCGATTGAGTACCGCGGACTCGACTCATCAACCTCGCCGGCGCGGGTTCCGTCACTGGCTTCGGGTTCGCGCCGCTCAACCTGGCGATCCCTCTTGCCCCAATCAATCGGTGGCCCGATCCGCTTTCCTGTCACACCGGTTTGTGACCGGCCACACTGAGCCGGCGAAGCTTGCCACCTAGACTCCTATTGGGACGCAGCGGGTAAGGGTCAGGGCAAATTGTGCTGTCCCGCTGGCGCGGAGGGAGAAAAACGATGGCCATCAAGGACTCGAACACCGGCAAGACCATTCGCGAATACTCCATCGACGATCTCAAAGAAGCTGCCCACTTGATGCGCGGATATGACTTAGTGGCACTCTGCGCGGCTGGGTCGGGGCACGCCGGCGGAACGCTTTCCATCATGGACATCACTGCCGCACTCTACCTGAGAATCGCCGACCACGATCCCTCGGAGCCGTCGTGGCCTGGGCGCGACCGAATTGTCTGGTCCACCGGGCATAAGGCGCCCAGCCTATATCTCGGCCTGGCTCTTGCCGGCTTCTGTCGGCTCGATGATGTCATCCTCCTGCGCAAGCTGTGGTCGGCGTTTCAGGGGCATCCGCATTGGCTCAAGCTGCCGGGCGTAGAGGTTTCTACGGGATCGCTCGGACAAGGCCTCAGTATCGCGGTGGGCATGGCATTGGCTGCCAAGCTTGATGACAAGAGCCACAAAACCTTCTGCATTATGGGCGACGGTGAGCAGCAAGAAGGCCAGATCTGGGAAGCTGCTATGGAAGCGGCCCATCACAAGCTGGACAACTTGATAGGAATCATAGACTGTAACCGGCTGCAAATCGATGGCTGGGTTTCTCAGGTCATGAGCATCGATCCTCTGGGTGCGAAATATCGTAGTTTCGGTTGGGAAGTGGTGCGCGTCAACGGCCACGACATGCGGCAAGTGGTCGAGGCATTGGAACAAGCCAAAGCCGGATGTGGCAAGCCGGTTGTAATCCTAGCGGATACGGTCAAGGGCAAAGGTGTGAGCTTCATGGAAAACATCGCAGCCTGGCACGGCAGGGCACCCAATCACGATGAACTGATGCGGGGCCTGGCGGAACTGGGGCTGACGGAGCGAATTCCCTACCAGCGGCTGCTCGGGAGCGCGCGGACCTATCAAGATGCCGTGGATCGCCGCCTGGACACCAGGATGCCCAAATTCAGCCGCAATTACTGGTGGAATGCGGCGAAGAACATGCAGGTCCAGATGGAGCCCACGCGCAAAGGCTTCGGCCAGTCGCTGGCGCTAAACGGGGATGATGAACGCGTAGTCTGCCTTGGGCTGGATATCTCCGGCTCCATCACCATCAGTGATTTTTATGCCGCGAAGCCCGAGCGGAAGCGGCGCTGGATCAGCATCGGCATCGCCGAGCAGTCGGCGACTTCGGTGGCTGCCGGCCTAGCGAAGGAGGGAAAGTTACCGGTTCTGGGCACGTACGGAACATTTGCTGCGGCCAGGAATCTCGACCAGATTCGCACTTCGGTGTGTTATGGAAATTTCAACGTGCTGATTGCGGGCGCCCATGGCGGTGTCTCGGTTGGCCCGGATGGCGCTACTCACCAGGCGCTCGAAGATCTATTCGCCATTTGTAGCTTGCCCAATATGTCCGTGGTTGTTCCTTGCGATGTGGTCGAGACGCGCAAAGCCACCGAGTATCTCTTGCTCCACCATCAAGGACCGAAATACATTCGTTTCGCGCGGGAGGCAACCCCGATTGTCAGCGATGAGCGCACCCCTTTCGTCTTCGGTCGTGCCAATGTGATCCGTTTACGGGAGGAAAACACCACGTTTGGCGAAGCTTTCGAAACCGTGCTGGCCTCCGATTACCGCAACGAAAACGAGGACTTGGCCATCCTTGCCTGCGGTCCGATGGTACCGGAGGCGATGAGGGCAGCGTGGATTCTAAAGAATGAGTTCGGCTATGAGACTCGAGTCGTCAATCTGCACACCCTGAAACCGATCGATGCTGCCGCCATTTTGCGCGCGGCCCAAGAAACGGGCGTGATCGTGACCGCGGAAGAACATCAGATCGGAGCGCTTGCCTGGCGAGTGAGCGGTGTGATCACAGAAACCCCAGCGCTCTACGGAGTGCCCGTGATCACAGGCGCGATCGGCGTAAACGACCGCTTTGGCGAGTCGGGCGCACCCTGGGAACTGATCAAGGAATTCGAACTCAGCGCCGAGCATATCGCAAACAAAGCAGTCGACCTGATGGAAGTAAAGCGGGCAGCAGAAGCGGGGAAACCCGAGCATTCATTCACCGCGCCCGAGTGACTGCGTTCTGAGGATGCCAATCTTGCCTCTGGCTGCCGTGGGGCATCCCTTCAACTGTCGTCGATTCGGGGCGGTTGACCCGCCCTGACCAGTTGCCAGGAGCTCTTCCGGGCGGTCTCGCCAGGATGGCCTCTATCTCACCCTCGCTTGTGACGGCCAACACAGACCTCGGACCATCCCTGTACTCGAATAGAACGTTGGACAGCGGCGTGTCGCGGCGTGTCGCGGCGTGTCAGCGCATTGGTCCGTTGACCAAGGAGGTCGTTTATGAGCACTCTTGTTCTGGATGCGAAATCGGACAAGAAGGCCGATTTGGCCGGACCCGGCATCGGCGACTACCAAGAACTGGAGAAAATTCTCCCGCAGAATTACCGCTCCCTGCTCACGCGAAGAGAGACGGAGCAGGCCATTTTTCATGTGAAGCGCTATATCGAAGACAACCTCTGCAAGGAACTGAACCTCATGATGGTCGAGGTGCCACTCATCGTGGATGCGGACAGCGGCGTCAACGACCTGCTGGACCGCGACGGCTCGCGCACACCGATCCAGTTCCACATCTCCAATGATCACAACCTTCATCCGATCGACGCTCAGGTCGTGCAGGCTGCCACGAAGTGGAAGCGCGTTGCCCTGAAACAGTTCGAGTGCAAGGTGGGCGAGGGCATCTGCACCGATATGCGTGCGGTGCGCAAGGATTACTTCCTCGATCACGACCATTCTGCTTATGTCGACCAATGGGATTGGGAGCGGGTGATCACTGCAGAAGAGCGCAATCTGGAATTTCTCAAGGCCATCGTCAGCAGGATCTGGAAGGTCTTAGTAGGGGCGGAGAAGTTTGCGCAGTCCATGTTTCCGCAACTGGCGGACTACCGCTTCCCCAATCTCGCCCCAGAGCTGGAATTTTTCCATGCCGAGGACATCCTCGACATGTATCCCGACCTGCCCCGTAAGCAGCGCGAGACGGCAGTTCTCGAGGAACATCCGGCGATTTTTATCCTCGGAATTGGATGGCCTCTCAAAGATGGCTATCCGCACGAAATGCGTGCCGCCGACTATGACGACTGGATCACGGACACGCACGACCAGACCGGGAGAGACACGCACGGACTCAACGGCGACATCCTGGTATGGAACCATGTGACCAGACGGCGCCACGAACTGACATCGATGGGGATTCGGGTCACGGCCGAAACTCTAAAAAAGCAGCTGAAGATGGCTGGTCAACTCGACCTTTTGGAGCTGCCCTATCACCAGGGGATTCTGAGCAATGAACTTCCACTTTCGATCGGTGGCGGAATCGGACAGTCACGAACACTGATGCTGCTTTTGAGGAAAGCGCATCTCGGCGAAGTCAGTGTAGCGGTATGGCCGAAGATCTTGAAAGAGATGTGCGCAAAGAAACACATTTGCGTGTTGGAATAGATCACTGTCGTTGTGCTCACAATTGCTTACCTCGCCCCGATGAAAACCAGAACACCGCCAAGTCCTCACTATTTGTTTTTTGGGTCTATCGAAATCGCCTGCACCACGCTCATCGTCGGGTACGCCTGGAGGTGGCCCGGTGAGAGAAGCAATTCGCAGGTTATAGATCGTCCGTTCGTAGAAACGCGCGGAATTACCGCCGGTGGTTCATTTTCGAGCAACCTGCTGAGGGAGTCCGTCTCCTGGAATGAGCCTGAGCGGGCGCCAAGGACGCGCTTAAACAGCAAGCAAACACGAAGACACTGCTACACCGAACCAATTGCAAGTCGCACTACGCGAAGTCTTGAGTACGGTGTCGGGTGAGAGCATTCCCCAGATGCTGCAATCGATCACAGAGCCCTGTGCGCTTCGTCCTTTGATTATTAAGCCGGGGATCGACAATAGAAGGTAGAGAGCGAGGGCGAGGCGCAGTTCGACCATGAAGAGCATCGATTCCGGCGTGAAACCGTGACTGGGAACGAAGAGAAGACAATGTGGTGTCAGCGGCTCATGACGGCGATCGCTGCAGGCGCGGGATAGGAACGGCGCTGTATATCCTCAGGAGGTCGCAATGTCACTCAGCCGATTGAAAGAATGTTTGGACTGCCACAAGATCAAGTACGTGGTGATTTCCCACTCGCTGGCTTACACAGCCCAAGGAATCGCTGCGCTCACCCATATACCAGGAAAAGAGTTAGCCAAGACTGTCATCGTAAAGATTGACGGTACTCTGGCCATGGCAGTTGTTCCTGCATCCCGCCATGTTGATCTTCAGCTGCTGAAGGCGGCAGCCGGTGCGAAAACTGTGGTCGTGGCCGAGGAAGAAGAATTCAAAGACAGGTTTCCGGATTGCGAAACCGGCGCCATGCCGCCTCTTGGCAATCTATACGGAATGTCGGTGTTCGCAGACGAGAGCCTGACGCGTGACGAAGAGATTGCCTTCAACGCGGGTTCGCATCGAGAACTGGTTCGGATGGCGTGGGGGGACCTGGAAAAGTTGGTGCATCCAAAAATCATAAAACTGACAAAGGGAAAAACTGTGGCCAGCGCAGCTTAGGAGGCCGACAGGGATGTTTCCTACACCATCGGAAATCGAGCGGCGAGGAGGAGTTATGGAACTGATGCTCACATCCGATGAAAGAGAATTGCTGCTGGAAGTACTCGAGGAACACCATCGTCAGTTGATCAGGGAGATTGCGCGGGCGAGGCATCATGAGTTTAAGTCCGCACTGAAAAGCAAGGAGAGGATGATCGAATCCGTGGTCAACAAATTGAAAGGTGCGCACCCTGTGGAATTGAGCGGGCGCGCCGCGTAACCACGCCGGTCGGGACCGAGCCGGAGAGGATAAGGAACCGGCAATTGCACTGACAACTACCTCCATTACTCGGAGTTGAGGTCATTTCAATTCCGCCCTCGCCAGGAATTCGAGCATCTGCGCCTCGGTTGGCGGGCTGAGGACGTTTTGGGCTGCAAACGGTTCCGCTTGCGGATACTTCGTAGCCCGGATGCGGTACGCCGCATGGGCGAGATCGTACGCGGTGCGCCGCAGCTCAACCTTGGGACCCAGCAACAGCCAATACGCACCCGGCTCTCCAAACGGCATTCCCACACTACCGGCGTTTACCACCCGAATGTGCCCGATGGTTCGATCAAACTGCATGTGGGTGTGACCACAGATCACCAGTGGCGCGTCCAGCCCTCGAAAGATGGGCAGAAGCCGATCTTCCGGTGTCAGGCGTGTAAAGCACTCATTTTCGTCTCGCGGCGTGGCATGGCAGAAAAGAACCTCGCCCAACCCGTCGATTCGAGCACGCACGGTCTTGGGCCAGCTCGCCAGCACTCTTTCGTGTTCCTCATCCAGTTGCTGGGCATTCCATCGCACAAGCCCGCGATATTGCTCGGGAACCGTAACCGGATCCCGGCCCGCCATTTGTTCGAGGACCGCGATCTCTCCGTTGCCGTAGATAAATTCGACCAGCGTACCGAGACCTAGTAGGCACGCCAGGGTCTCACGCGGCATCGGGCCGGGCAGCACATCGCCCCCCACGACAATCTGATCCACTTTGCATTGCTGAATTTCTTTGAGCACGGCCTCGAGCGCGGGCACGTTGCCGTGAATGTCGTAGATGGCCGCCATCCGCATGGAAGAACTCCCGTCGGGCCGACCTCGAATGCAGTTTCATCCAGGGCGAGGACAATTGCCGGATACGGGCCGGCTCGCCGGGCGGCGAAGATCGATCCCATGGAGGCCCTGCGATCGAAATAGGAATCGGACGCACGGCAAACCCCCGCGAGACCTCCCGCGCTCACTCCGCTTGAGCCTCGCGCCCCCACTCCTCCACCAGGCTGAGGAACGCCTGGTGCACCCGTTTGTCCGCGGAGAGCTCGGGATGGAAGGTCGCCGCCATCACATTTCCCTGACGGACGACGACCGGATCGCTGCCTTCGGTGGCGAGTACTTCGACTTTGGGGCCGAGCCGGTCGATCTTTGGGGCACGGATGAAAACCATTTCCATCGGAGCGGTACCGAACTTGCCTTGGCGAATGGAGCTATCGATCTGGCGGCCGTAAGCATTGCGGCGAATGCGGATGTCGAGCGCCCCCAACCCCGCTTGTTTGGGATTTTCGACCTCGTTAGCCAACAGAATTGCACCCGCGCAGGTCCCAAACGTGGGCCTTCTGCGGGAGAACCGTTTCAGCTTTTCCAGTCCGCCTTCCCCGAGCAGCTCGAGAAAGGTGCTCGATTCTCCGCCTGGGATCACCAGGCCGTCGATCCCATCGAGCTGTTGCGGGTTCTTCACCAGCACCACTGCCGCGCCCAGCTCTTCGAGTCGCTTGCGATGAGCCTCAAAATCGCCCTGCAGGGCCAAGACACCGATTTTCATGGCAGTCGCTTCTCCCTCCTGCTCACTCCCTGGATTGCCGCGCATGGCGGGTCGCGGTTTGCTTTACCAGCCTCGCGTTTGCAACATCTGCGCTTCCTCGAGCGCTGCCACGGCCAAGCCTTTCATAGCCCCGGTGAGACTCTCGCTGACCTCCAGCAGTACTTTGGGATCGTTGTAATGGGTCGCGGCCTGCACGATGGCGCGTGCCCGCTTCCCCGCTTCCCCGGGATCGGCGAAATGGATCGAATCCTTCATGAAGATTCCCGACCCAACGAACACCGCCTCGGCGCCGAGCTGCATCACCAGCGAGGCGTCGGCCGGAGTGGCAATCCCCCCGGCCGAGAAGTTCGGCACGGGCAGCTTTCCTTCCTTCGCCACCAGCTTGACCAGCTCGTAGGGAGCCTGGAGTTCCTTGGCCTTGGCATACAGGTCGTCCTCCCGGAGCACGGTCAGAATTCTGATCTCGTCGACGATCTGGCGAATGTGCTTCACGGCGTGCACCACGTCCCCGGTGCCAGCCTCCCCTTTGGTGCGGATCATCGCCGCGCCTTCCCCGATTCGCCGCAGAGCCTCGCCCAAGTTGCGAGCTCCGCACACAAAAGGAACGGTAAAGGCGTGTTTGTCCACGTGGTGCGCCTCGTCAGCAGGCGTCAGCACTTCCGACTCGTCGATATAATCGACGCCCAATTCCTGGAGAACCTGCGCCTCGGCAAAATGGCCGATCCGGCACTTGGCCATCACCGGAATGGAAACCACGGACATGATCTCGCGAATCTTCTTAGGCGAAGCCATGCGGGCGACCCCGCCCTCGGCTCGAATCTGGGCGGGCACGCGCTCGAGCGCCATCACGGCCACCGCTCCCGCCTTCTCCGCGATCTCGGCCTGCTCGGCGTTGGTGACGTCCATAATCACACCCCCCTTGAGCATTTCTGCCAGGCCAGTTTTGAGACGAAGGCCCGTCGAATTGCCATGCTTCTCTGCCATAACGACCTCTCTGGTTCTGAATTGTTCCCAGGATAGCTCACAAGTGGATAGATGCATATGTCCATTTTGAGGTATTCTTTACATACCACTTTCTGGATTCTGGCGGTTCCGCCAAGGTCCGAAAGCCTGGTTCGGAGAAGCCCCGTGGCCAAGCGACCGAGCACGCTGCCGCTGAACCTGCATGAACCGAGAGCAGGAATTCCTCTGTACCGTTGGTTCTATGAGGAGCTGCGCTCCGCGATTCTGGCCGGTCGTCTCGGTCCAGGGGGACGACTGCCGGCTACCCGCGAACTGGCCACCGAGTACGGCCTTTCCCGTCCGACCCTAGTTGCCGCTTTTGAGCAGCTGCGGTCGGAGGGTTACGTGGAGGGTAAGATCGGATCGGGGACCTATGTCAGCCAGACCCTCCCCGAAGAGCTGCTGCAGGCCCCACGGGCCAACCTGATTGCCAAACCACGACGGCCGGGGATCCGGCTTTCGGCCTACGCCCGCCGTTTGCACCCTCTGCCCGCGGCCGAGCCACGCCCGGCGCGGGCCTTTCGCGCCAGCCAGCCCGCGCTCGATGCCTTCCCCATGAGTTTGTGGGCGCAAGTAGCCGCCAGGCGCTTGCGGCGCGTTTCGGCGAATTTGCTGGCGGGAGGAGAGGCCCTGGGGTATCGGCCGCTGCGCGAGGCGGTCGCCGATTATCTCAACACCTCCCGCGGCGTGCGGTGCTCCGCCGATCAGGTGCTGATCATTTCCGGGGTGCAAGAGGCCCTGGATCGCGCGGCTCACCTTCTGCTCGATCCGGGCGATCCGGTGTGGATGGAAGCGCCCGGTTACCCCGGCGCGGCTTCCACATTTCGCGCCGTGGGCGCGAGGATTTGTCCCGTGCCGGTAGACTCGGAAGGACTGGACCTTGAGGCGGGACGCAGGCGGTGGCCGAATCCCCGCCTTGTGTACCTCACTCCGGCGCACCAATTTCCGCTGGGAGTGACCATGAGCCTGAGGCGGCGGTTGTCCTTGCTCGAGTGGGCGCGGCGGTCCCGAAGCTTCGTCTTTGAGGATGACTATGACAGTGAATACCGCTACCGAGGACGCCCGATTCCCGCCCTCGAGGGCCTGGACCGAGCGGGAGTGGTAATCTTTGCCGGCAGCTTCACGGACGTTTTGTTTCCCGCGTTGCGACTTGCCTACTTGGTGGTCCCCTCCGACATGATCGAGATGTTTGCGGCAGCCGGATCGGTCAGTACGCATCACCCGCCCCTCATTGACCAGGCGATTCTCTGCGATTTCATTCGCGAAGGACATTTTGCCCGGCACGTTCGCCGCATGCGAGAGCTCTACGCCGAGCGATTGTCGGTGCTGGTCGAGGCCGCGGGCGAACGGCTGGCCGGATTGCTGGAAGTCCCGAATGTGGAGGCGGGGTTGCGAACCGTGGGGTGGTTGCAGCAGGGAATTCCTGCCGAGCGGGCGGCCCGAGCCGCCGCAGAACACGGGGTCGAGGTGGTGCCCCTGAGCCGCTACGCCTTTGGCCGCACCCCCAGAAACGGTCTGGTCCTAGGCTTTGCCGCCGTGGACGCCCGCGAGCTGACGCGGGGGGTGGAGCGGCTTGCGCAGGCGCTCAACGAGTGCCTACAACGTCGCTCTTAAGCTCGCGCAGCCCGAACGAAGTGCAGTCCCCGCCTCCCCTTTTGTCCGAGAGCTCGACCTGCGCAAGGAACCCTAGCGGCTGATAAACCTTCGGAACCTGCGCTCGGGATCGATGGCAACGAATACCCCTTCGCTGTGCGCCAGAACTTGACCTTTCGCATTCCGGATCTCAGCGGCATTGGTGTGATAGCGTCCCCGCACCCGGAGCTCGCGCGACTCCACTCGAAGCGGCTGGTTGAGCGGCACCGGTTTCAAATAATGCACCCTGATGGTCGAGGTCAAAGCGATGACGTGCCGGAGCTTATTGACTTTGCCCATCGCCTCGTCAAGAACGGTGGCGATGACGCCACCATGGGCGTGTCCGGGCGGGCCGGTGTAGCGCTTGCCAAGCCGAAAACGGCACACGAATCGGGCCCGCTTCTGATCGTAGGCAAAGCGCAAGCCCATGCCCTCGGGGTTATCCCTGCCGCAGGCAAAGCAATAATTCCTCTGCATGCGGACGTAGCGCGTGTCATGGCCTCGGCCCTTTTGCTTGCTCATCGCTCGTAGTCCAAGAAATATCCTTGCCGAGCTCCGGTTGTGACCGGTCACGCACTCCAGCTCTCGGCGATCCGCCGCGCGGCGTGAAAACATCAGTTGACCGCTTCCGGATCCCGCAGGCTCTCCCGCCTTTTTTGCTGCATGCGATAGAGGTGATGGATCGGACCCGTACCCCGCCCTAAGGGATGCGCATTGCTGATCGATGCGGCTACGTAAGCCTTGGCGAGTAGAACGCCCTCGGGCAATCCTCGTCCGAGAGCCAGGTGGCACGCCAACGAAGTGGCGAAGGCACACCCCGTACCATGGGTAGAGTTCGACCGCAGGCGCGTCGATTTAAAAACCTCCTGGTCGATTCCCTGCCCGTTTCTGAAACTCAGCAGGTCAATCGCTTGCTCCAGGTGGCCGCCGGTGACAACCACGGCGGGAGACCCCAATGCGTGAAGCTTGTAGGCAGCCGCCCGCATCTGCTCCAGGTTTTCGACCGCGAGACCGGTCAGCGCCGAGGCCTCCCCCAGGTTCGGCGTTACCACGGTCGCAAGTGGAATCAGCCGTTCTACCAGCAGGCGTGCCCCCTCGGCATCAAGAAGTTCAGCTCCGGAAGAACTTTTCAGGATCGGGTCGAGCACGACATTTTTGGCCGCCTGTGTCTCAAGGAATTCAGCGACCACTCTGACCACCGGTCCCACTCCGAGCATCCCGATGTGCATCGCGGCAATTGGCACGTCAGAGGCGAGCTCCTCCAAGGTTTCCCGGACGAGCTCGGGTGCGATCGGCTCAACTCGGCGGACCCCAGCCGTCGATTGCACGGTCAGAGAGGTGATACAGCTGACTCCGTAGCAGCCATGGGCAGCTATGGTCTTGATGTCGGCCGTGACCCCGGCACCGGAGGAGGGGTCAAAGCCTGCGATGGTGAGAACAACGGGCGGGCGAGACGCCATATCCAAACTCTACTCGAAGTCAACCGGGATTCTCTGGCCGGACCTTGCTTTCTAACCGATATCATCGTAACCCAATGAAAACAATGACTGTGGAAATCTTGCACCCTGCCTGGCGCACGAGTATTTACTAACTAATAACTGTCCAAGTGATTGCAAAAAAAGGCAAACCCGTGTCATCTCCCAAGCTCGACAGTGAGTTACGTTGTGATATCGATAACTCTTAGGTTACTTTTTAGCATTGACAGAGAATTTGGCCAGCTTTAGGATTGGCCGACTAGACATGCATCTTGGGTTCGGGAGTGGGTTGGCTTTTCCATACCGGAGGTGGCTGAATGAGAGAGCGTATAGCTCGAGGACTGGTAAGCGTTTTACTGGTCGTCAGCGTAGGGGCGGCGCAAGGGCCAACCAAACCGAACTCCGAGGAGCCGGAAGCAGTCAGGTCTCCCCAATTGCAGACGCAATACCAGACCAAACCTTATCAGATTGGAACTGCCTCCTGGTATGGTAGCTATTTTGAAGGCCGTCTCACCGCCAGTGGTGAACCCTTTAACATGTATGATCTGACGGCAGCTCACCAGACCCTGCCTCTCGGCAGTTTAGTCCGGGTGACCAATCTGCGGAACGGCCGAAGGATTTACGTGCGGATCAATGATCGCGGACCGGTTGTCGACGGCCGGATTATTGACCTCTCGTATCGGGCCGCCGAAATCTTGCAGTTCAAAGATCAAGGCCTACAAAAAGTACGTATCGATCTGGTTACATCCACGAAAATCGAACCGGACGAGATCGCGATGCTCCATCCGGCGTCGTACTAGCTGAGCGAAAGCCTTTTCGGTGCAATCGATGCAGAATGCGGGCCCAAGTCTGATCGTTGCCCTCGATGTATCGTCGGCGGCCCTGGCACAAAGCATCGTGGCCGCGGTGGGCGACGCGGCGTTCGCCTATAAGGTAGGGATGCAGCTTTACACCGCCGAAGGTCCGCGCGTCGTTCATGATTTGGTCTCTGCCGGGCGGCGGGTGTTCCTCGATCTCAAATATCATGACATTCCCCATACGGTTGCCTCGGCGGTCGGAGAGGCAGCACGGCTGGGAGTCTCGATGCTGACGGTACACGCTTCTGGCGGAGACAAAATGCTGCGAGCTGCCACCCAGGCTGCGTCAGTCAAGCCGGGCTTGCTGGTCCTCGGCGTCACAGTGCTCACCAGTATTTCCGATCGGGACCTTGCCAAACTGGGCGTCGATGACCGGGTCGACGACCAGGTATTGCGCCTGGCAGCGCTCGCCCTGGCCAATGGATGTCACGGAGTGGTTGCAGCCGCCCGAGAAGCCTTGCGGTTGCGCACTGAGCTCGAGGGCGACTTCGCGATCGTAACCCCAGGGGTGCGGCCGGCTGGAAGTGCACCGGCCGATCAGGCGAGAGTGGTTACGCCGGCAGAGGCGAAGGCCGCCGGCGCGACGCATATTGTTGTTGGTCGGCCCATCACCGAAGCTCGAGACCCGGGAGCGGAAGCACGCGCAATCCTTGCCGAGATCGGTTCCCCGTTGTCCAAGCGTTGCCTTCCAGCTGTCGGCTAAGCGTCACGGTCAAGTGAGCAGCGATCCACGGGTCACCAGAAATATCCACCCCGTCCCGATCGTCATAAACACAGCCAGAAAAAAGAGTGTGGTAAGCAGCCCTAGGCGGTAGAGTTCTCGTTGAGTTGAGATAGCCGCTACCGACGAAAATGATATTTTGGCTCCCCCCTGCGGGGTGATCACCGAGAAGTAACTACTGGCGAAAAGCAGCGCGAATGCCATGAGCGGAGCGGGTACGCCCCCTCGGATGCCAACAACGAGAAACGCCCCGAGTAGTGCCAGGACCTGCGACGACTGACAAACATGTAGT
>DASPVG010000014.1:0-25058 GCA_035622455.1 Terriglobales bacterium | reverse complement strand
ACCGCGCAAGGTATTGCCGCCGCTGACTTTCTTGAATGGGATCCGCTCGATCGTGCTGTTGAACTGAGACTCGATGCGAGCGGCGGCGTATCCCGCGGGCGTAGCCTGATCTCCGAACCCGGCGGGCCACATCGGGAATGCCGAAACTTCGCTCCCCTTAGCGACAACCGAGGTTTCCACCACCACCAGGTAAGTATGGTCGAAGCGAAACGCCTTTCGCACCGACTCATCCTGATCGGCGTATTCGAAGGTAAGGGTGGCGGGAGCGCTCAGCTGGCCGGACGCGGAGGCGACGTAGAGCACGCTGTTGAGCTTATTCCGCTGGCTTTCCTCATAGGTCCACAGGCTAAGCGGGAAGCCGTATTTCTCGGCCGCCAGGCGATTCACCAGTTCGAGGGGGCGACCGTGCTCGTCATCAAATTTCTTGAGGATCCAAGATTTCACCTGCGCGCCGCGGTTGGTGAAGGTAATGCGATAGAGATCATTCTCGATAATGGTTTCCGACTCTAGACTCGCCTGCTTCGAGCCAGAAGACTGAGCTGGCGTTGCCGCCTGGGCAGCCGCGACGGGATTGCTGACGGGCGCGGCACTGGCAGCCGGAGCATGGGTTTCGCCGGATGGAAGCGGCGCGGGCTGATACTTTTTCAGCACTGCCTGGAAAAGCACGATCACGGCAAAGGTGAGCAGAAAGACGAGCAGCACCCGCCGTTCCATGCCGGGTTCTTGCTGGGGATTTTTGAATTCGGGCAAGTTTCGTTCTCAGTGAATGCCTAGCCGGGAGAGGCTGCCTTTCGTTACCGGATCCAGTCCGCCTTTCGCCCAGGGGTGGCAACGAAGCAGCCGCCAGACTGTCTTGGCGCTCCCCACCGCAACCCCATAGCGTTCGACCGCCTCCATGGCGTATTCCGAGCAAGTCGGCACATAGCGGCATGCGGGCAGCAACCATGGTGACACGGCCCACTTGTAGCCGCGCAGCAGAACCAGCACGACGGTTTTCGGCCATTCGATCATGGTTTTCATGGGCCGGTGACCGCTCTTTCGACCGCCTCTAAGGCCCGCTGGATCTCCTTTTCTAACCCAGCAAAGTCGACCTTGAGCGCTGACTTTTTCGGGTGCACGATGACATCCACGGCACTCGACAGCTCCGAGCGGTGCAACCGCAGCGCCTCCCGCAGACGGCGCTTGATGCGATTGCGTTCTACCGCCGCGCCTAACACGCGCCCTACCCGCAATCCGATGCGCGGTCCGCCCCCTCTCTCCCGGTCGAGATAGAAGACGGTGAGATGGGCGGCGAAATGGCGCCTGCCATGCTTGTAGACCTTTTCGAAGTCGCCGCGCCGATTGAGCCGCAAACTTCGCGGGAACTTCATGCGCTTGCCGGGGCTGGGCACATCAGGACGACTCTCCGGACGAAGCCCACTCACACTCACCATCCGAACTCAAGTTACGGGACTCGCGCCCCCATCGCCTCGCGGGAAGGATCGTCTACTCACGAAAGCCAGGCTTTACGGAAACCCGTCGGCGTCCTTTGGCGCGCCGGCGGGAGATCACCGCGCGGCCGCTCTTGGTCTTCATCCGCACGCGAAACCCATGTGTCTTGGAGCGGCGCCGCCGGTTGGGCTGGAATGTGCGCTTGGGCATGCAACCAATCTACTCCCTTTGTCAGTAACCGCGATTGCTCGATGGAAGAAAAAGTATAAATGAGTAGCGCCATGGGAGCAAACCGATGCGTCAAGGCTACCACTCAACTGGCAGCCCCCTTGCGTGGTGTGTGCGAGCGAATCATCGCACGGAGAGCGTAAGCGGAATCCAGAAATGAAAAAGCAAAGCTGCACAACTCGCGCGGCAGTTATAAAGTCGCCACTTGACAGAGTTTTCCTTTCGCGTTTTGAATCGTTGAGTTCACAGAAAATCTTTGGCAAAGTTTTCCGAAAACTCTCGAGATTTGTGCTAGTATGCCGAACTGATCTTACGGCTACGGTTATCTCGCTCCAGCGAAGCCGCCACTCGGGCGCGGTTTGCTCCGCTGCACAACGAGACATGGTGGATCAGGGTGTTCTGACCGGGCGCTGACTTCGGCGGCAGGCCCACAAGAAATTTCATATGTCGGTTCCAACTCCAAGTCTTATTGCCAATCCGTGGTCACGCGTTCTTGACGCCCTGGAAAAAAAGATTAATCGGCCTGCCTACGACCGCTGGCTTAAGCCCACACGGTACAGTCACTCGAGCGGTGGAGTTCTGTTCGTGCGGGTGGAAACCGAGGAGGCGCGTCGGCAGAACGACAAGTACCTTGATCTCATCCAGGAAGCTCTCGACAACCTCGGGCTCGACTACCAGGAAGTGCAGTTCGTCACCCCGGAGAACGATCCCGCGGCGACCCCGGTTCGTCACGATGGCGGGCTGTCGGCCCCCCTCCTCCCGGCCGAGCATCCGTCGCAGGCCCGCTTCGATTGGGATGGAGCCGCGCAGCTCAACCCTCGCTACACCTTCGACGCCTTCGTGATTGGCAGCGGCAACCAGTTCGCGCACGCCGCCTGCCAGGCGGTTGCCGAACGTCCCTCGAAGGCCTACAACCCCCTGTTTCTCTACGGCGGGGTGGGCATGGGGAAAACCCATCTCATGCAAGCCATCGGGCACGAGATCTCGAAGCGCCAGCCGCAAGCGGCGATCTGTTACGTCTCCAGCGACAAGTTCACCAACGACATGATTAATTCGCTGCGTTACGACAAGATGACCAGTTTCCGGGATAAGTTCCGCAACATGGACGTGCTTCTGATCGACGACATTCAGTTCATCGCCCAGAAGGAGCGGACCCAGGAGGAGTTCTTCCACACCTTCAATGCCCTGCACGAATCGATGAAGCAGATCGTGATTGCCAGCGACCGCCCTCCCAAAGATCTGGCGGAAATTGAAGACCGCTTGCGCAGCCGCTTTGAATGGGGTCTGATCGCAGACATCCAGCCTCCCGACCTTGAAACCAAAGTGGCCATCCTGCAGAAAAAGGCGGAGCAGGAGAAGGTGACACTCCCCACCGATGTCGCGCTCTACATCGCTTCCAACATTCGGTCGAATGTGCGGGAACTCGAAGGGGCACTCATTCGCCTGATCGCGCATTCGTCCTTGATTGGGGCGGAGATTACCCTCCCCTATACCCAGCAGGTGCTGAAAAATTTCATCGATTCGCAAGCCCGCAAGGTCACCATCGAGTCGATTCAGAAGGCCGTGGCCGAGCAGTTTGGCTTGCGGCTGGTCGAGATCAAGGCCAAGAATAACTCCCGGGCGATTGTTTATCCCCGGCAGATCGCAATG
This sequence comes from Terriglobales bacterium, assembly GCA_035622455.1. Classification (GTDB taxonomy): domain Bacteria; phylum Acidobacteriota; class Terriglobia; order Terriglobales; family Acidobacteriaceae; genus JAFAGX01. The sequence continues at coordinate 21,749 of DASPVG010000014.1, read as the reverse complement.
TATCTGGCCAAGCACCTGACCGAAGCCTCGTTGCCCGAGATTGGACGCCAGTTCGGCGGCAAGCACCATACGACCGTGCTGCACTCGGTCGAAAAGATCGATGAGGTTCGCAAGACCGACAAGGATTTGAACCGGTTGCTCAACAAGCTGACCGAACAATTGGGTGGATAAGGCACTCGCGTTCCTCGGTGACTGGGTCCAGCCCTAGACCCGGGAACCAGGGTCGCCGCCACCGGTGGGGCGTTCTGCGGGTTTTTCTTTTAAGATAAGGGGAGTGTGAAACGATCCCTCTGCCCGGGAGACTCCGTGTATGCCGGTAGAAGCCATGGCGACAGCGGCGGGAACCACGACGATGGAAATTACCGTCAGTAAGTCCGAGCTCTTGCGAGAGCTTACGGCGACGCAGGGCGTGGTTCAACCCAAAACCACCATACCGATTCTGTCCAATTACTTGTTCGAGGCCAGCGGTGACAAGCTCTCACTCACCGCCACCGACTTGGATCTGAGCCTGCGTACCTCGTGCAACGTGAAGATCATCAAGGAAGGCTCCTGCACCATTCCCGCTCGCAAGCTGTTCGAGTACGTGAAGCTGCTGCGGGATGCCGATATCACCATCAAGCTACTCGAAAATCATTGGATCAGCATTCGCTGTGGACGGTCCCACACCAAGATGGTCGGCATGCCGCGCTCGAATTTCCCCAGCCTGCCGGCATTTCCCAGCTCGAGTATGGTTAAGATTCCCGTATCCGTACTCCGCACCCTCATCGAAAAGACCGGATTCGCGGTGGCCAACGAAGAATCGCGCTACACCCTCAATGGCGCGCTCATGGTGCTCAAACCCGAGTCCATCACCATGGTGGCCACCGACGGGCACCGCCTGTCCCATATCGAATGCAGCGGGACGAAATTCGAAGGCGTCTTTGGCGAGATGAAGACCCTGGTGTCGAAGAAGGCCATGGACGAGCTCGAGAGGCTTCTGGTTTCCCCCGATACAGAGGAAGTAGAATTCGCCAAAGACGAGTCCACACTGTACTTCCGCCTGGGCCCCCGCCTGCTGACCGCGCGTCAACTCACCGGACAGTTCCCCAACTATGAAGCGGTATTGCCGAAAGAGAACAACCGAGTCGTGACCGTGCACGGTGACGAATTGGCGGCGGCCATTGCACGCGTCGCTCAGTTTGCCGACGAACGTTCCCGGGCCCTGCGCCTGCGCTTAGAAAAGGGAGAGCTGAAACTGTCGGCTTCTTCGGCAGATATGGGGGAGTCGGAAGATTCTCTCGAAACCGACGATGACGGAGAGGTTCTGGCGATCGGATTCAACGCCCAATATCTGCTGGATTTCCTGAGGGCCGTGGGCAGTGGCGATGTGAAGCTGGAATTCAAGGATTCGCAATCCGCCGGCCAGATGCGCCCAGCCGAGAGCGCAGAGTACAAATACCGCTACATTGTAATGCCCATGCGGATCTGAGGGTCTCGACGGTTCTAGCTCACGTCTAAAGCCTTCGTGCTTCGCTAGTTGGCCGCCGATACGATTGATGAGGCCGGCTTCGGGGTGGGACGGCTGTGTCGGTTTTCCTTGACCGGTCTGCCCGGTTCGCCTTAAAGTTGGACCCCACGGGGGGCTTCATGCTGAGCGGATTCAAGCAGTTCATCCTGCGGGGTAACGTCATCGATATGTCGGTAGGCGTGGTGGTGGGCGCCGCCTTTGCCGCCCTGGTTTCCGCCTTCACCAAAGATCTGCTCACTCCCCTGATCGCCGCCGTCGTGGGTAAGCCTGATTTCTCGGCCATCCGGTTCACTGTGAATGGCAGCACCTTCGCCATCGGTGATTTCATCAACGCCGCTGTGTCATTTCTGCTGGTCGCCGCCGCGGTCTATTTCTTTGTGGTGACTCCGGTCAATATGCTGCTGGCGCGCGTAAAAAAGGCTCCGAGACCAGCCGATCCCACCACCAAGAGATGCCCGGAATGCCTGAGTGACATTCCCATCGAAGCCAAGCGCTGCTCCCACTGTGCCCAGCCCGTTGCGGTAGGCTTGGCCGCCGACTAATCTGCCGTGCCCCTTGGAAGATGGAGTCCTGTACCATAGGGTTCATGGCTCGACATCTCCCTTTCACCTTGTTTGTTCTCGCCTTGACGCTTGGTCTCGAAGCTCAACCGACGTCCCGTCAACAACCTCCCGCTCAATCCACGCCGCCCGCCACGGTTGCCTCCATCGAGCCGGGGGAGATTGTGAATGGTGTTTACCACAATTCGACAGTCGGCTTCCGCTATACGATCCCGTTTGGTTGGGTTGATCGCACCGAGGAGATGCGCGAGACGGCAACGGATCCCGCGAAGGCAGGCGTCCTGCTGGCAATATTTGAGCGGCCGCCCGCAGCCCAGGGTGACACGGTAAACGCTGCCGTGGTCATCGCGTTCGAGGCAGCGTCCGCTTATCCCGGCCTGAAATCCGCTGCCCAGTATTTCGGGCCGGTGACCGAGCTCACCACCGCGAAAGGTTTCAAGCCGGTCGCCGACCCCTATGAATTTCCTGTCGACGGTCGGCCCATTGTGCGTCGCGACTTCGTTAGGACCATGTCTGCCATCAGCATGCATCAAAGCACGCTCGCCCTGCTGACCAAGGGGTCGATCGTCTCGTTCACATTCCTTGGCGGCAGCGACGACGAAGTCACCGCACTCATCGAGCAGCTGGCTTTCGAGCGAGCCCATAAGCCAGCCCATAAGTAGCAGAGAAGTGGCCGGGTTCGCGCTGCTTTGGCAGTGTGATCGGAGATAGAGAGTGACGATCCTTTTTCGCCATACTCTCGAACCGGGCCAGGTTTTTTGGGGGGGCTCGCCCGGTTCCTGGACAGCCTTAATTTGGGTGTACCCGCACTTCAACCCCTGGGCTAGCCCGCGCTCACGAAAGCCCTGCGAAGGGCTATCTAACTACTGGCAATACCGGGGTTTACCGGATCGGTTCCGGGTCGAAAAAGAGCTTCGGATATGCTAAAATTCTAAGTAGTATCTGTCGGCCTAACTATTAGTAATTTCAGCAGCTTGACTAAGGTTCCGTGAGGCGGAAACGGCCTGCAGTCGGGGTCTGGATTCCGGACGGAATCTCTTGGGAGCATAATGGTCACAAAAGAGATCGGACCACCCGCTGTCGATGCCGAGAGTAGAGACGGGAAGACGAGTCCTGCGGACGGAGGCAACGGCACCTACACCGCCGAGTCGATCAAAGTATTGGGCGGCATGGAAGCTGTTCGCAAACGCCCCGCGATGTACATCGGATCGACGGGAGAGCTCGGACTCCACCATCTGGTCTACGAAGTGGTCGATAACTCCGTCGATGAAGCATTGGCGGGTTTCGCCGACCGCATTGAAGTGACGATTCATATCGACAACTCAGTTACGGTCGTGGACAACGGCCGTGGTATTCCCGTCGATGCGATGGAAATCGACGGGGAAAAAATTCCGGCAGCGCAAGTGGTCATGACCCGTCTGCACGCCGGCGGCAAGTTTGATTCCTCTTCCTACAAGGTTTCAGGCGGCCTGCACGGGGTCGGTGTGTCTTGCGTGAATGCCCTGAGTCATGAGCTGGAGCTCGAGATCTGGCGCGACGGCTTTACCTGGGAGCAGCAATACTCCAAAGGCGAGCCCACCACCAAACTGAAAAAAGCTGGAGCAACCAAGAAGCGCGGGACCAAAGTCCATTTTCTTCCCGACAAGGAAATCCTCACCGTCACCGAGTATAACTTCGACACCTTGGCGCAACGGCTGCGGGAACTTGCCTTTTTGAACAAGGGGTTGCTCATTACCCTGACCGACGATCGCACGACCGATCCCAAGACCGGCGAGCCCAAAACCGTCGAATTCAAGTACAACGGCGGCATCGCGGAGTTTATTAAACACCTGAACCGCGGAAAATCTGTCCTGCATGATAAGCCCATTTACATGGAAGCCGAGCGCGACGGGGTAGCCATGGAAATTGGCTTGCAGTACAACGACGGTTATTCGGAGACAGTTTTCAGCTTCGCCAACAACATCAACACGGTGGACGGCGGAAGCCACTTGTCGGGTTTCCGAACCGCATTGACGCGAACCATCAACTACGCTGGCCAGCAAATGGGCTTGTTCAAAGATGTCAAAGAGAACCTGACCGGTGACGATGTGCGTGAAGGCCTGGTTGCAGTCATCAGCGTGAAGCTCTCGCAACCCCAGTTCGAGGGCCAAACCAAGGGCAAACTGAATTCCGATATCGCGGGAGTCGTACAGGCCTTCGTCAACGAGCGGCTGGGGGCGTACCTGGAACAGAATCCAACGGCAGCCCGCAAGATTATCAACAAGGCGGTGGAGGCGGCCCGGGCCCGCGAGGCGGCGAGAAAGGCGCGCGATCTGACGCGGCGCAAGGGTGCGCTCGACGGCGGTGGCTTGCCCGGCAAGCTGGCCGACTGCTCCGAACGCCAGCCCGATCGTTGCGAGCTGTTCCTGGTCGAAGGCGAGTCGGCAGGGGGCACCGCCAAGCAAGGACGGGATCGTCGCTTCCAGGCGGTCTTGCCCCTCAAAGGGAAGATTCTCAACGTCGAGAAGGCGCGTTACGACAAAATGCTCGGCCACGAAGAAATTCGCGCCATGATTACCGCCTTGGGCACGGGCATTTCGAAGGAAGATTTCGATGCCGCCAAGCTACGGTACGGCAAGATCATCCTGATGACCGACGCAGATGTGGACGGCAGCCACATACGAACCCTGCTGCTTACCTTCTTCTTCCGCCACATGCAGGAGCTGATCAAGCGGGGCAACGTGTTCATCGCCCAGCCCCCGCTGTTTTCGATCAAGAAGGGCAAGTCCTTGCAATACATCAAGGATGAGAAGGAATACGTGAAGGTGATGGTGAAACGTGCTTCGGAGGGCCTCATCGTGCGCCACGGCGAGGGTGCGGCCAAGCTGGAGGGCGCGGCCCTCGCCAAGTTCATCACCACTCTCGATGAATATTTGAAACTGTTTGAAAAAGTGGACAAGCGAGTCCGCGACGAGAAGGTCACCGATCTGTTACCCAAACTCGACCTCTCGAAACGCAGTGATTTCGAGGGCGACAAGAAGACGCCGCCAAAGAAAATCGAGAAGCTCGAAAAAGAGCTGAAAAAGCTCGAAAAGGAGCGTCAGTTCAAGGCAGTCGAGATGCGCTTTGACGAGGAGCACACCCTCTGGGAGGTCCGCTACGTCAACTCGCAGGGCGCCGAGCATCTGATCAATTGGGAGTTGGCATCGACCGCTGAATACCGCCAACTGCTGTCCAAGTTCAAGCAGATCGAGGCTTATCTGGAACCTCCCTTCGTGGTCGAAACCGTTGCCAAGGGTGCCTTATCCGAGGGCAATGCCAACGGCGAGAAGGAAGAATTGAGTGATGCCGAGCGCGAGGACTGGGAGAAGGCGCAGAAGAAGACCGCCAAGGAAGTGCCCGGCAAGACCGCCAAGAAAAGGACGGAACCTGAAATCGCGGAAAAGGCCACGGCTCGTGATCTACGCGATTACGTGCTCGCCGAGGGGCGCAAGGGGTATGACGTGCAGCGCTACAAGGGCCTGGGAGAGATGACTGCGCCGCAACTCTGGGAAACCACCATGGATCCGGAAAGACGGACGCTGCTTTCGGTCAAACTGGAGGACATCGCGGAGTGTGAAACCATCTTCACCACCCTCATGGGGGAGGATGTGGAAGCGCGCCGCAAGTTCATCGAAGACAACGCGCTCGATGTGAAGAACCTGGACATCTAAGTCGGTGCCGGCTGGGTGGTAGCCGCCGCGGTAGCGGGCGATCGTGGTTCCACGGCTCGCTCCCGCAACCTAAGCACTGGGTGACACCTGCAATGTAGCTTGCCTATTCGGTCCTTCCTTAGCTGGGAGCAAAAATGCGCGGTCGAGCCCTTGGTTGGAGGATGGTCCTAATTGCAGGAGTGTTGGTGGGCGCCGCCGTGATAGGGCAGAGCAAGCCAGAGATACCCTCCTACGATGTCAGAGAGCATTACACAAAATCCGAATACCGAATCCCGATGCGCGATGGTGTGCGTCTGTTCACGGCCATCTATGTTCCCAAAGACAGTTCTCAGCCTTACCCCTTTCTGATCAACCGGACTCCTTACGGCGTGACTCCTTATGGAGTGGATCGCTACCCCAAGCGCCTGGGCCCGTCTTCCGAGTTTGACGAAGCCGGATACATTTTCGTGTTTCAGGATGTCCGCGGCCGCTATCTGTCGGAAGGGAACTTTATCGAAATGCGTCCTCATATTGATACCAAGAAATCCAAGGAGGACGTGGACGAAAGCAGCGACCTTTACGACACCATCGAATGGCTGCTGAAGAACGTGCCCAACAATAACGGGAATGCGGGAATTTGGGGCATCTCCTATCCCGGCTTTTACACTTCGGCCGGCATCATTGATTCGCATCCCGCGCTCAAGGCGGCCTCGCCACAGGCGCCCATGACGGATCTTTTTATGGGCGATGACGCCTATCATGGCGGGGCCTTCATGCTGGCGGCGAACTTCGACTTTTATAGTTCGTTCCGGCCGCAGGCCAATCCCGAGCTCCCGCCGAATGCTTCGACCCCCTTCGATTACGGCACACGCAGTGGTTACGATTTCTTTCTCAACGCCGGAACGCTGGCGAATTTTACCAAGATGCTCTCCAGCCAGAGTCTCTGGCTCGACCAGGTGCGTCATGATACCTATGACGATTATTGGAGGGCGCGCAATCTGGCTCCTCACTTGAAAAACATCCACTGCGCCGTCTTGACCGTGGGCGGCTGGTTCGATGCGGAGGATCTCCAAGGTCCGTTCTCCACCTACCAGGCGATTGCCAGGAACAATCCGGGTATCTTCAACGTGCTGGTGATCGGCCCATGGGCGCACGGCAGCTGGGCTCGGCCGGAGGTTGACCGTCTCGGCCGCCGGGAATCTCCCTCGAGCGCGGGTGAGTATTACCGCAAGCGCATTCTCTTCCCATTCTTCGATCGATATTTGAAAGGTGGTGAGAAAGCGACGCTTGCCGGAGCGTATGTCTTCGAGACCGGCACCAATCGGTGGAGGCAATACTCTTGCTGGCCTCCCCAATCCGTCCGGCAGAAAACTCTGTATTTTCTCGGCCATGGCGGACTTTCTTTCGATCCCCCCGCCGCAAACTCCCTGGCATTTGACGAATACGTGAGCGATCCCGCCAGGCCCGTGCCCTTCGTTGCCTACTCTGTTCTCGATGTTCCACCAAAATACATGGTCTCTGACCAGCGGTTTGCCGCTTCCCGAAACGATGTGCTGACTTATCAGACGCCGGTTTTGCAGCAAGACCTGGTCATCGCCGGGCCGGTTTCGCCGCACCTCTTCGTTTCCACCACGGGCACCGATTCCGATTGGGACGTGAAGTTGATCGATGTCTACCCTCCCGAGGATCGCGGGAGCATGGGCGGATACGAGCGACTGGTACGCGGCGAGCCCTTCCGCGGAAAGTTTCGTCACAGCTTTGAAAAGCCCGAGCCATTCACCCCGGGGAAGGTCGAAGAAATCAACTTCGTTATGCCGGACATCAATCACACCTTTCGGCGCGGACATCGCATCATGGTTCAGGTCGAGAGTACGTGGTTTCCCCTGACGGATCGTAATCCGCAGACTTTCCTGAATATCCCCGATGCGAAACCGTCTGACTTTGTGGCCGCGACCGAGCGTGTATATCGCTCGAAGGGGCAAGCTTCGGGAGTTGTCGTCGAAGTGTTGCCGGAACCACCAGGGTCAGAGTAGCAGCCTACGTTTTTACCCTGACTCAAGACGGATGAGGAGGGAGGACTGGCTGCGGGCTACCCGGATTCCCTCAGAGAACTCCTCACATCGGCCGAGCCGGATGCCCCCGCGCCTTCGCGGCCCGGTTTTTCGCCGGGATAGATTCGATCAAACGCCCACCAGCTCGCTGCGATCACCACAAACGCCAGTACGCTCCCCTCCGGACCCACGGTCCCCCCGGTCAGCCACTGGGAACCGTGAAAGGAAGAATTCAGCAGATGCCCCGCAACCCTGGCGCCACTATCCGGGACAGAGTACAGATAGCTTTCGCCCCAATCCCAGGAGGTATGCATTCCCAAAGCAAACCACAGGCTTCCGGTGCGTCGTAGCGTGAAACAGAAGAACAGGCCGATCAGTGCCGCGCACAGAGAACCCACCGCGGACTCGCCCATGTTTCCCCATAAGTGAGCCGCACCGAAAAGGAACGAGAGAACGCCGGCGGCTGGCCAGAATCCGATCCATTCGGCCAGGGTGAACTGGCTATAGCCGCGAAAAGTGAACTCTTCGAAAACTCCCACCAGAAGGAAGAAAAACCCCCAAAACAGGGCGAACCTCAAAATGCGGGGACCACCGAGACTCAGGCTGCCGTAGGAGAAAACACCTACCATCCACAACAGAAACATCAGCGCGGAAAGAGCCAGGATTCCCCAGAGAAGTCCGACGGCGAACAACCGCCTGACCCCGCGAGCGCGGACGAACCCATAGCTCGAGAATGAGCGTTTCTCAATCGCCGCCATGACGTAAGCCGGCACCAAACAGGAAAGAGCGAGCGCTGCCTCGATAAACAAGTCGCGCCACAGCCGGCCTGAACCCTGCCCCGAAATCAGAGGCTCAAAGCTCGCGAGAATCAGGAAGAGGATGATCCCCATTCCCAGATACAGAAAGACGCGCCAGGCGGGTCGCAGTCCGTCCTGGCCGAAAAAGATGCGGTGCGTCGGATTCGGCGAGCTCGAGGAACGAGACAGAGGCATGGAGGGAGGTTCGCTCCCGGCGGCCAGTCTTGTCTTGGTATCGAGCTCTGGTTTCAGGTCATGCATCGCGGGATTTCCCAACAGCCTCGGAAAATGGTAAAACACTCGCTCCCCAGTGCCATGGGTAAATTTCTCACCGGCGAGCGCTTCGGTCAGCCGCAAGTCCTAGCAGGCTCACTCCTTTTGATCTTCCTGGGCCAGTGTCTTTGGCTACTCGCCCGCGGCAGTTCACCATTGGATGTGGACTCAGCCCAGCTTTTCCGGGTACAGGAAGGAGTCCGGCAGTGGCAGGGCAATGGGATCGCAGGAACACCTGCGCCGGAAAGGTTAGAAGCTGCCAGTGGTCCACCCGCCGAGATTGAGGAAAACCAGGGCTATGATCCACACCACTCTCCTCTGTGGTATCTGCTGGCGTCGGCTGCGTTCGCGCGCTCCCCCGGCTTATCGACGATCCGATCGATGCGCTATTGGAGTTGGCTAGCACGATTGCCCTACATCGTCTGCGGCCTCCTGCTGGGCGCTTCCCTTTGGTACGTCGCTCGCAGGCTCTACGGGAACGCAGGCGGATTTATCGCGCTGTCTCTTTATTGCTTCTCACCTGCGATCATCGAAAGCAGCACGCTCTGGCTCGCTCAGCCTCATATCGTCGCAACCTGGGGTACGTTCGGCGCAGTCTTCACGGCGATTGCGGTAGCCCACACCCTGTATGCCCCTCGCGAGGTCGTGCTATGGAACTGGCGTCGCATCCTGCTGTTGGGCCTGTCGTTGGCGCTGGCCGTGGGATGCCAGTTTTCACTCATCCTGCTGCTTCCGATCTCGCTCGCCCTCATGTGGTACGTTGCACCCAGCCGGTGGCTTGCCGCTTTGGCGATCTGGATAGCGGCCTCTGGAGTGGCATTCGCGCTTCTGTTTGCCGCCTACGGATTTAACGCGCAGGCGGGTTGGCAGGGAATGCATCACGTTCGCTGGCTCGACATCAGCCGACGAGCTTTCGCCATGGGCCCGGCGTACCAAACCGCAGGGGCCGCATTGCTCAAGGGCGGGCCATCGCTCATTCTCGCCCTGCCCATCGCCATCGTAGCGTATGTCCTGTGGCCACGGTCCCGTTATTTTGGAAACACCGTACCTTTCGTCTTGGCGCTATTTTTCCTGATCATGAGCGTAGCCGCCACCCACGCCGGAACTGGTTTCGAGCTTGTAGCCCTGCCGTTCCTGTTCATATTTGTTGCGGGCATGACCGCCGACTTGCTTGAGACCGAGCACCGCAACCTGCTAACGGCATGCGTCTGGGGGTGGCTGACAGGCAGTGCCCTCTGGAACCTCGTGCAGTTGGCCAAAGTAGGACGTGGCTGATGGGGAGCTTCCGACCGTCGTGGCCGACACCGGGCCAAGTTGGCGAGAGACGCAGGAATGATCTCCAAAATGGCTTCCGAGGCGATAGATTAGGCCATCTCCGTAGAGTCTTGTTGGATCTAATAGGGGGTTAGAGGAGGGCCCAATGTCTTCGAAACAGGAGTATGATTACCTTGTGGCACGCCCGAATTGGACGATCGTCGTGCTCTCGGCGCTGCTCGCGGTGGGAAGCGCAGGAGCTCAGATCAATGCCGTTCCGCCTTCGGTCACCTCGGTTGGATTTGGCGGGCGTCCGTTCAGCCCTCTATTTCCCAGCGTCACCTCCCTGGGGCCGCAGGGGTACACTCCAGGTTTCAATCCGGCGTTCCCCAACAGCCGACCGATGTTTAATCTGCATCCTGTCCCGTCATTGAACGGTCATCATCACCACCATCCAGGCGACGGCTTCGTGCCTCAGGGCGGTATCTATGTGCTGCCCTATTATGCCTATGCCAACTACGATCCAGGCTACGAAGCTGAGGCTGACCCCTCCGAGGATCCGTACGATGGTGGTCCCACGGTCTTCGATCGACGTGGCCGGGGCACACCCCCTCGGCCCCAAGCGGCGGAGACTGAGGACCCGCCGGCTTTATCTGTTCCCCCGCCGGCGGCTGGCGAAACCGCTCCGATCGCGAACCAGCCCGCTACCGTGCTGGTCTTCAAAGATGGTCGGCGCCTGGAAATCGAAAACTACGCCATCGTAGGCAATACGCTTTATGACCTGAGCGGTGGTGCTCGCCACAAGATTCCGCTTGCCGACTTGGACCTCGGCGCCACCACGAAGGAGAACGACAAACGTGGAATTGACTTCCAGGTGCCGGTAGGCACTTGAGGGGTTTGCCGTGCGCAAATGTCTGATCATCCCGCCGGTGCTCCTGGCTTTGGCCGTGGCTGCATGGCCGCAAGTGCGAGGTGGCGGTTTTGGCGGCGGATTCGGTCGTCCCGGATTCGGTAATCCCGGATTCGGAAACCGATTCGGATTTTTCGGACGGCAGGGGTTCCCGGCAAGCTTGGTCTTCTTCGGTGATCCCTTGATTTATCCAGATTACTCTTCTCTCGCGGCGGATCAGCCGGTGCCGTCGCTGATCGTCGTTCAATCGAACCCTAATCCCGCTCCTTCCACGCCGCCGTCCGAGCCGCTGATGATCGTCTGGCAAGGGGACCGGTATGTGCGTTACGGCGGCGGTACGAAGGCCGACCAGGTTCACACCCTGGCGGATTACGCCGGCTCCAATTCGTCCACCGGACAAGGGCGATCGTCGGCTCACTCTTCTTCGTCCGGGGAAGTCAAGCCACCTCAGCTTCCCCCTGCCGTGCTCGTTTTTCGCGATGGGCACCGAGAACAGGTACATGACTACGTCATCGCCAGCGGCAAATTGTATCTTCGCGGGAATTACTGGCGAGACGGTTATTGGACCAGGACCGTCGAGCTGGCAGCACTGGATGTACCTCAAACCCTCAGCGCCAACCAGCAGAACGGAGTCATTTTCGTCTTACCGACGGCCCCGAACGAGGTAGTCACCCGACCCTAGGTTCTCGGGGCGGATCAACAACCTTGGTGAAGTTATCCTTTCGGCACCCGAGCTCCAGCGAAAACCGGCTTCGAGATGAAAACCGTGTTATAATTTTATTGGCGCGCTTCTATCTAAACCCAATATAAACAATTACTTAGATAAATCTAAGCGCAAGATCCAGGGACCCAATCGAGAGCGAACCCGATGGCTGAAGAGCAAAATCCTCAACTTCCCCTAACTCCCCCCGGCGGGGGAGGTGGCGCGGCCAACATTCAACCGGTCAACATTGAAGAGGAGATGCGGCGGTCGTATCTCGATTATTCGATGTCGGTAATTATCGGCCGCGCGCTGCCCGACGTGCGCGACGGGTTGAAGCCGGTACATCGGCGTCTTCTCTATCACATGTACGACATGGGCTTGCTGCATAATCGCAAGTTCGTGAAGTGCGCCAAGGTTGTCGGCGAGACCATGGGCAAGTACCATCCCCACGGTGACACCGCTCTTTACGATGCCCTGGTGCGCATGGCGCAGACCTTCTCCTTGCGTTATCCGCTGGTAGACGGACAAGGGAACTTCGGTTCGGTGGACGATGATCCGCCCGCCGCCATGCGATACACCGAATGTCGCCTGACTCGTCTGGCCGAGGATCTCAACGCCGATATCGACAAGGATACGGTTGATTTCGTTCCCACCTACGACGACTCCAATGTAGAGCCGCTGGTTCTGCCCACGCGCATTCCGAATCTCCTGGTCAATGGTTCGAATGGAATTGCCGTGGGCATGGCGACCAATATTCCGCCGCATAACCTGACGGAAATCGTGGACGCAACCATCATGCTGGTGATGAATCCTGCCACGCCGCTCCCGGAGATCCTGAAGGTTGTCAAAGGGCCGGACTTTCCCACCGCGGGCATCATTCACGGAAAGAGCGGGATTCTCGAAGCCTACAAGACGGGGCGCGGTCGTTTCATGATGCGGGCCAAGGCCGCCATTGAAACCTTCAGCAAAGACCGTCAGGCCGTCATCGTTACCGAAATTCCATATCAGGTGAGCAAGAAGCGGCTGCTCGAGCGCATGGCAGAGTTGGTCAATAACAAAACCATTGACGACATCTCTGACCTTCGCGACGAGAGCGATCGCGACGGGATGCGCATTGTCATCGAGCTCAAGCGTGGAGCCGAGCCACAGATCGTTCTGAATCAGCTCTTCAAGCACACCCAGATGCAGGAAAGTTTCAGCATGATCCTGCTGGCTGTAATCCACGGCCAGCCCCGGGAAATGGGGTTGATCCAGGCGATTCGATACTTCATCGACCATCGCGTGGATGTGGTTCGCCGCCGCACGGCCTTCTTGCTGGCCAAGGCGAAGGAGCGGGAGCACATCCTCGAGGGCTATAAGATCGCCCTCGACCACCTGGATAACGTGATCACGATTATCCGCGGCAGTGCCAACCGGGCTGATGCCCGCGACAACCTGGTTCTGTACTTCGCCGCAAAGAAGATCGATATCAATACCAGTGGCCGGGCGCCCAAGGTCGATCCGGAACGGCCGTTTACCACTACTCAGGCCGACGCCATCCTCGAGCTGCAACTGCATCGCCTGACCAGACTCTCGATCGACGAAATTACCAAGGAGCTCACCGTCACCCGAGAGAACATCGCCGAGCTCGAGTCCATCCTTGGCTCGGAAAAGAAACTTCGCGGAGTGATCATCCAAGAGCTGGAAGAAACCAAGAAGCTCTACGGGGACGAGCGCCGCACCCGTATTGAAGACGAAGCCGCCGAAATCCAGCTGGAAGACCTCATCGCCGATGAGCAGGTAGCTGTCACCGTGAGCCATGGGGGCTATCTCAAGCGTACCCCGATCTCGACCTACCGCATGCAACGCCGTGGGGGCACGGGTCGAACCGGGATGAAGACCCGCGACGAGGATTTCGTCGAGCATCTGTTCATCGCTTCGACCCACGCCTACATTCTGGTTTTCACCAACACCGGCCGAGTGTACTGGCTGAAGGTGTACGAGATTCCCGACGTGGGGGCCGCTGGCAAGGGTAAACACATTGGAAATCTGGTCGGCCTGCAGCCGGGAGAAACGGTGCGCACGATGCTGGCCGTGCGTGACCTCGAAGAAGAGGGTAAGTTCATCTTTTTTGCCACGCGCAACGGCACGGTAAAAAAGACGGAGCTCAAGGACTTCTCCCATGTCATGTCGCGGGGAATCATCGCCATTGGCGTCGAAACCGGAGACGAGCTCGTTGGAGTCACCCTGACCGACAGCGAGCAGATTGTGTTTCTGGCGTCACACGATGGTCAAGCGATTCGCTTCGGCGAAGATGATGTCCGCCCGATGGGACGCCCGGCCTTCGGGGTTCGCGGGATGAAGCTCGACCGCGATGACTATATCGTCGGCATGGCTACCACACCCAAAGACATAGAAAGAGCGGAAGAACAGGCCAAAGCCCGCGGGGCCGTCCCTGGGGCGACGGCCACCGACGAGACCATTCCGATCAAAGGTTCCCTCATTCTCTCGGTCACCGAGAATGGCTACGGCAAGCGCACTCCGGCAGACGAATACCGTCTGCAAGGACGCGGCGGATCGGGAGTGATCAACGTCAAGACCACGGAGCGCAACGGCAAAGTCGTTGGCATTGCGCAGGTTGCGGAAGACTCCGAAGTGATGTTAATCAGCCAATACGGCAAGATCATCCGCATGGATTCAGGTACGATCCGCGAATCCGGCCGCGCCGCCCAGGGGGTGCGGCTGCTGCAACTCGAACCGGGAGATCGCGTCGCCGCCGCCGTGGTGATTCCACCCGAGGAAGAGGAGGAGGGAACGCTGATCCACTGAAATCCTCCTACCCCTGAAAGCGGCACTCCTCAGCTTCGTTCGAACCCAGCCTTGCCTTCGCCAAGCGCGGATTCCTCCGTCGTTTTCACAAGCTCCTTCCGGAGAACCGGCACCGGATATTTCCTTGACAACCGACTAAAAACGAAAGTAAAAGTAAGCATTCGTAACGTAGCGAACTCGACGCGCTCCGAACGCGTCAGGTCTTGGCTGGCAAGGAGAGAAGCTCATGCCTCCCAGAAGCATTGCCCAGGCTACAGTCCTGGCGCTTGTCCTGCTGGCGGCGCACTCGGTGAGCGCGCAAATCGGCGCGCGCTTCTATGTATCGAAAAAAGGCAGCGATAGCAATCGCGGCACGATCCGCGCACCCTGGCTCACCATCCAGCACGCAGCGAATTCGGTTTCGGCGGGCGCCATCGTACAGGTCTTGGCTGGGATCTACCACGAGTCGGTAAATTTTCCGAGGTCGGGAACCTCATCGGCACCGATTATCTTCGAGAGCTACCCGGGACAGACGGCGATCCTCGATGGCACCGGCGTGAGCTGCTGCTCATCGAACCCGCCGTCGAGCGGGAACGTGACTCAGGGCCTCATCAATATCGCGAACCAGAGCTACATCATCGTCCGCGGATTTGAGATCCGCAATTACACCACCGATCGAGCCGCATACACTCCGACTGGCGTCTGGATCACGGGCTCGGGCACAGGAGTCCAGATTCTGAACAATCGAGTGCACAACATCACGACCCAGTCGGAGGCAAACGGCAACGCCTTCGGCATCTCCGTTTACGGCACGTCGAAGGTTCCCATCACCCAGTTGGTCATCAGTGGAAACGAGGTCTATGACCTAAGGACTGGGAACAGCGAATCGGTGAACGTGGACGGAAACGTGACTCATTTTCAGATCACCAATAATCTCGTTCACGACAATGACAACATCGGCATCGACGCGATTGGATACGAAGGGGTCGGTCCGGTCGGCTACGACGAGGCGATGTATGGGGAAATCAGCGGGAACACGGTCTACAACATCAGCGGGATAACCAATCCCGGTGAGGGCTATGAATATGATGCCGACGGACTTTACTGCGACGGGTGCGCCTACGTCACCTTCGAGCGGAACGTGATCCTCCAGGTCGACTACGGCATTGAAACGACCAGCGAGAATCAGGTCTGCCTCAGTAATGGCACCGAGTGGACGGGTCCCGATAATACCGGAACGGCGGCGAAAGGCAAGTTTCCCTGTTACGGCAGGTATGCTACGGTGCGCAACAACCTCTTCTACAACGCGAACGCCTGTGGCAACTCGATCGGTGGCTATGCCGCCGCGTCCCGTGAAGGTGGCCAGAGCAATGGCGGAGGCAGTAGCTATCGCGACGTCTTCGTCAACAACACTCTCTACAACAACGCCACCCAACTCGGCAACCAATCCGAGGGCGGCTCGACCGGCGAATTCCAGATTCAGTGGCAGGTGGGTAGCAGGCAAGGGGCCATTTTTGAGAACAACATTGTCTATGCCGGCGCGTTCAATACCTGGATCTTCAGCTACGTTCCCTTTGCGGCCTTGTACCCTCCCCCGCCGGCGACGCTCGATTGGAACCTGTACCACTCGGCAGCGGGTTACGTCGAAGGCACGTCCATCTGGTGGGGGAACGTCACCAGCTATACGAGCTTTTCCAACTGGCAGAGCTCCAGCGGCGAAGATGCCCACTCCTTGGACACCGATCCGCTCTTTGTCAACCTGGGCGACTGGCCGCCCAACTTTGACACCATTCCTTCTTCTCCAGCCGTCGGTGCGGGCAGCGCCAGCCTTTCGTGCCGGGTGGGCTGGTGTGATCCCCATGGCAATTCTCCCGACTCGATCTATGGGAGCACCGACTTCATCGGGAATCCTCGTCGGCACGGCTCGAGGATAGACATGGGTGCCTACGAAAATACCGGGGTTGCCGTCGCCAACGAATTGGCGGTGTATCTGAGTGCGGGCAAGTACACTCTCAGGCCGGGTGAAACCACCACTCTGACCGTCCGGGTGTCCGCCAATCCCGGCGGCGGGGGTGTGCCCAGCGGTACGGTGAAGTTCCTGCTGGGATCAACCTTGCTCGAAGAGCGAGCCCTGCTGCCGGCCAGCGCCACCGCGTCTGTGGCCAGCCTACCGCTGGTGGCATCACGACTCACACCCGGCCTGCACACAGTAACCGCCGTATATTCGGGAAATTCAATCAGGCCGTGTTGTCCTGTGTCAGGACCAGCGATTGCAGTCTACGGAAGCTCAACCTCGGTGCCCATCACTGTGACCAAACAGCCGTAAGTCACCCCTCCACGAAAGGGAGATGTCACGGTCCGAGGGATCGAACAGGATTACAACAGCTACCCTTTGGAGCCGGAAAAGGGACTGGATCACGGCGGCTCAAAGAATATGAAAGGCGTGGCGACATTTCTCCTCGGGTGCGGATCGACTGTGATGCTGCTGAACTTGGCCACCGCTCAGACCCCAGCCGGAGAGTGGTTTACGGTCAGCCGCGATGACCTGTGTGTGACCGAAGGCGCGATCGAGAAAGCAGGGAGCGATCGCATGTCGGTGGATGATGCCAAAGTGCGTGCCTACATCGTCGCCCCAACGGCGCAATCGATCGAACTTCGCTTTCGCTACGCCGGCCCGACGGGCAAGGAGTCGGCTCTCGGTTCGGGTCAGATGCGCCGCCAGTTCGGGCTGAAACTGCGCGCCCAGGACCCGTGCAACCTGGTGTACGCCATGTGGCGCATCGATCCCGAGTCGAAACTGGTCGTTTCAGTGAAGCGGAATCCATCCGAGCACACCAGTGCGCAATGCGGCAATCACGGGTATACCAACATCAAGCCCCGGAAAGCGTCGGCCCTTCCGCATCTCGAGCCCGGTGAGTCTCACACGCTTCGCGCAGAAATGAAGCGAGAGGAATTAGGCGTGTTTGTGGACCACCGCGAGGTTTGGCAAGGAGACATCGGAACGGACGCGGCCTCGCTGGATGGACCGGTTGGAATTCGTTCTGACAATGCAGGGCTCGAATTCGATCTCAAGGCTCGCGAATCGGGAGATCATCGCCGCCCCTGGCCTTGCCGATCAGGTGACTCCGATTGACCTCAAGCCCGTGTGCGCGTACGAGAAATGGTATGCGCCGAAACAATCTTGGAGGGGGATGGTTCCAACACCACAACGCCGCTCGAATCAACGGTCGTGGTTCACGCTGGTAACCGTCCGGGTGGAGTTCTATTGCAGGGGTGTCGATTCATAAACTGTCTGCCCGGCAATGAGCGTCTCGAGCACGTGCACATTCGCGATATCTTCCGCGGGAATCTTCCGCGGGTCGCGATCCACGACGATCAAATCGGCGAATTTGCCAACTTCGATGGAGCCGGTGATGTCGTCTTGATGCAGTTCATAGGCGGCGTCGATCGTAGCGGCGCGCAGAACAGCATCGCGCGAGAGGCCGGGATCATCGCCCAACCTGCCGTGGAATTCCGGCGCGGCGTTGGGAGCGTTCGTGCGCGTCACGCCGACCTTCAAGGCAAACCATTCGTCGAGCGGATCCACCGGCCAATCACTACCGAAGACGACGCGTGCGCCCGCACCTGCCAGCAACCCGGCGGGTTCAAGGATCCTCATGCGTTCCGGACCAAAGTAGTTCGTCAAACCCAAAGTATCACCCGCCGGCTTCTCCCACTGGAAAGAGAGAACCGGCATCGTGTCGAGCGCTTTGAATCGGGGAAAGTCGTTTGGGCTGACAATCTCGTCGTGTGCGATCGCGGGACGGATATCGACTCGACCAATCTCTTTGCGCATCAGTTCGACCGCATCGAGGCCGGCACGCACGGCGGCATCTCCATCGGCGTGCATGTGGGGGTCAATGCCGGCGCGGCCCAGCTGCACCAGAATTTCCGCGAGTGGCTGGGGCGGAAAATACACGGCCGGACCCCGGCTCTGGCCGGGCACCCAGCGGGGATGCTCCGGTGTTCCCGCGTTCACACGGTACGGCTCGAGCACGGCACCGGTTAGCGCCGGAGCAGCGATCACGCCATCGAGAAAGAGTTTGGCGTTGCGTACCGTGATCCCAGGCTTCGCATGGATCGTGCCCTGGTCGTACTGCTTCTCATACTTCACGACCTTCGCCACTGCGCTCGCCGGATCGCCGGCCTCAGCCACCGCGATTTTCGGGGCGAAGTGTGCGCGGACAGTGAGTTCTCCCGCGGCTTGAACTGCGGTGAAGGCTGCCATGTCCTCAGGAGCCGCATCCGCATCGAGGAACGAAGTGACGCCCTGGCGGTTGAGGGCCTTCTGCGCCGCCTTCGCGGCAGCGATGTTCTCTTCGGGAGTCGGCTTGGGAATCAACTCGGAATACACCGCATAGGCTGAATCTTCAAGCACGCCGGTAGGATTGCCGTCGGCGTCGCGCCAAATCTTCCCGCCGGGTGGTTCGGGTGTGGTTTTGGTGATTTTCGCGAGGGCCAGTGCCCGCGAGTTTACTAGCGCCGTGTGTCCAAAGGAGGAGACGACGATGATAGGCCGCGATGTTTTCAGCACATCGAGCGTGGCACGGTTCGTCTTCACACCTGGCGGACGCATGCTCTCCTGGAACCAGTTCACCACTTCCAGCCAGCCGTCGGGCTCCTGGCCCTGTGACTTGTCGAGGCAAGCCTGCACCCGCTCCTCGAGTTCGGCTACGGTGAGTGACTGATAGTCGAGGCTGCAGTTCGCGAGCTTCAAGCCGGCTTCGAGAGGATGCAGGTGGCCATCGACCAGTCCCGGCATGAGGAAGCCGCCTTGAAGGTCGGTGACTTTCGTGGCCGGACCGATGTACGACACCACCCCCGCATTGTTGCCAAGGTAAACGATGTGACCCTCACGGATCGCGACGGCTTCGACGATCGAACCGTGGGCGTCGGCTGTGTAAACCGTGCCATTGCGATACACGCGGTCGGCCGTGGGGCTGGCGGCGAAACCCAAGGACAAGACGAGCGGAACGGCCAGCAGTCGGAAGGTGAGGAATCGGGTCATGGTTGTAGGTCCATAAAGCGCAAGACTAAATCATCCGGGTGCAACCGTACACGGATACGACTTTGCCCTCCTCCCCGCCGTCCTGCAGAACTTTTGAGCTAGGAGCTGACGAGGATTTATGGCCGACGGCCTGCGCTTTGAACTCGCTCGTTGGATGGTTCGGGCCGCGGAAAACACCCGGCTGTCGATCACCACACATCGCGTCGCTTAGCGGAAAGTCCTGGCCAGCCGGTTCGGAATTCGAGGCTGTGGGCGTTATGAGTAGCTTCTTGTGGACGACGCACAGCCGCGGGTAAGAGGACACCGTACGGTTCCCGGCTTCTCAGAAAAACATGGCTAGGCTCGCGGGATTCACCCAGCGAGCCTGCCATCTTGTACCAGCAAAACCGTACAACTAGAAACCATACAAGTAGCTGTTATCGCGTGCAGCGGCCCACGGTGGTTGCCGAGCCAGCATCCACACTCGGTGATCAGCAAGGACACCTTAGTGCGGACGTCCGCCTCCGCCACCTCTTGGCTGCTGTCTAGCCTGCAGGTGCTCTTGCTCTTGGGCGTGTCGTTCCTCCATTTGCTGCGTCTGCTGTTGATGCTTTTGTTCCATCTGCTGTTTCTCCGCCTCGTTGGCCTGTCGCTGCTCGGCCTGCTGGTGGTCTCGCTCCTGCTGCTGCACCATTTTCTGGTGTTCCTGCTCCTGCTTCTCGTAGAGTTTGTTCTGCTCTTCTTGGTTCTTCTGGTCCAGCTTCTGGTCTCCCGTGTTTGGAGCCTCACCGCGTTGGTGCGGGGGAAGATCCTTCGCGTGAATTACTCCGCTTGCATTGGGAGGACGAGGGACGTTGTTTTCAGGTCGGTAGGATCCACCGGCCTCTTTCGCCGGCTCGACTCCGTCTTTAAAGGCTCCGGCTTTCGGGGTCGCCGCGATCGGAGGTTTGCCATGATTTTCCGAGGCTCGTAATTGCGGGTTGGTAAGGGCCGCATGCTCCTGATGCGTTTGCACCGAGGTAGGCCCAATATGCTTGTCACGTTCGGCGGCCTCCTCTTCCGTCGTGGCACGAGCTTCGATCCCGCCCTGGCCTCCGTTGTAGCTGACGCGGTTCACGTTGTTGTTGACCACGGTGGTGTTGTAAACGTTGGTGATCTTGGTGACGTTCACGTTGTTCACCGTGCGGTTGTAAAAGAAGTTGCCGTTCTCCCAGCGCCCGCCATCATAGCCGTGACCGAAATATCCGAACCCGTAGTTGATTCCGCCGTAGAAACCGATGAGCGGACCCCAGTACCCCACATGCCAGATAAACGCGGTTCCACCCCATCCCCACCACCCCGGCGTCCACAAAAGGCCGATCGCAGGAGGGAACACCCAGGTCCCTGGTACCCAGTAATAGCCATACGGACCCCATGCCCAATAGCCAGGTACCCACATATAGCCTGGATCGGGGCAGAGTGGCTGCGCGTAGACGGGCAGCGGGGGCGGCCCGATCGTGATCGAGATACCGACCTGTGCAAACGATGCAGTCAGAAAGATAAGGACTACTAGCGCGGACAGCACCATCGAACGACCAGCATGCGACAATCGCATAAGTTTTTCCTTCTGCTCGATCCACCGCACATTCGAGGCAAGTTCTTGTGCACGGAATCAAGCGGAATCGCTTTCTAAAGCATTTCAACTCCCGGTTGTACAAACTCCAATACGAAGAAGATGTTTCTCAGTCTAGTGGATATTCTAGCCATACGGGTTTACTCCTCGTGTCACGCGCCTCCTTGTCAATCCAAGCGAGATTTTGACCTTCTCTGCCGGAAGGGAGACTCGCAGATGCCCCGCGGAGAACGTCTCACCACAGCTGAGCCCTTGCGGCACGCGCAAAGTCGAGCATCACAGCCGGATTCTTTGACGCAAGAGTGTAATCGCGGGTTTTACATCAACCATGTTGGCAGGAATCCGCTAACCGCCCAGTTTTCATTGACTTGACTACAATCTAAGGTCTTGTTTACTAAAATTACATGAGAATTCTGCGAAGTCAGGCAGATTTCGAAACCACGCTGGTCGGCGTCCAGGAGGGCCATCGTGGGATTCTGCGACAGGCTAGGTCTTGAGAAACATCGTTTTCACGATGGCTGCCACCCCATTCGCCGTGATCTGGACCCCGATGCATAGCAAGACGAACGCGATCAGGCGAAGGATGCCATGGGCGGTC
>DASPVG010000013.1:0-9057 GCA_035622455.1 Terriglobales bacterium | reverse complement strand
GTGCGGTGCGCGGCAGTCATCGCATGCATGTTGTAGATTTCACCGTTTGATCCCCGGCGATTGTCGTAGACTCCGCCATACCAGCTGGCCAATCCGGTTTCTGTCGTCAGCGGCTTAGTCTCGACGGAAGTTCGGACGGTCAATTCCTCTGCCAGGGGTGCCGGTTCCACGGCGGACGCCAGCGCATGCTTGGAACTCGCCGGATCCGCCGGTGCGATCGAGGGAGGAGGGGGGACGCTTACTTGCACTTGCTTCTTTCCGCCGCAAGCGGTCAAGAATACGAGGCAAGGTGCAAGAAAAGCTGCGTACCAGACAGCGGTTCTCGAAGGAATTCGCAGAATCGGCTTGAGACGATTTATTTTTGCCGCGGGTTTTGCTCGTCCATGTAATTCGCCAGGCGAGTCAGCTTCTCGGCCGCGATTCGTAAGGCCTTCGTCGAGTGCTGGCGCACGGCCGGAACAACTTCGTCGTTCAAGAAATTGAGCAGCTCCGCCGATTCCTTCTCCAAGGTCTCGGTGACCTCTGCCACCGACTTGCTGAAGCGTGCTGAGGCCTCTTCCACCTTGTCCTTGAGATCGCTCATGACAATTCCTTGTGAGGGCGAATATGGCCACTCTTCGTTTGCGGATGCCAGGCCAGTTCATTATTTCCTGCCCGGAAGCCCGGGTCAACCCGGAGGCATCGCTGGTCATAACCCCGACGATCGCACCGCCCTTCGAAGGTCTTTGGTGGGGTAGAATCGCGGCATAGGAGATCTCTCGGGGTTGGCTCGGGGGTGCTCAACCGACGGTTTCAGGTTCTATGAAGAAAAAAGGGAAGCGCGCCAATAAGAAGTCGTCACCGGGCAGCGAGCGATCTACCGTCGAGGCGAAATTCCGAGCTTCACCGCACGATTTTCAGCATCATCTTCTTCGATGGTTTGACCGCAACAAGCGCGATCTGCCCTGGCGGCGGGATCGCGATCCCTATCATGTCTGGCTTTCCGAGATCATGCTGCAGCAGACGCGGGTTCGAGCCGTGGTGGAGCACTACCACCGATTTCTCGAGCGTTTCCCGAGCTTAGAGACGCTGGCCGAGGCCCGGTTGTCCTGCGTGCTGGCCGCATGGAGCGGCCTCGGCTACTACCGGCGAGCTCACCGTCTGCACGCGGCGGCGCGAGAAGTCGTCCGTCGCGGCCAGGGGAAGTTGCCCACGACTCGAACCGGACTCGAAGCACTTCCCGGAATTGGCCGCTATAGTTCCGCCGCGATTGCCAGCATCGCCTTTGGCGAAGCTGTTGCTGCAGTGGACGGTAACGTAGAACGTGTTCTGCAGCGCGTTTTGGGACGATCGATTGGGGAGAACGCCCTGTGGCACATGGCGGAGGAATTGTTGAGTTTGAGGAGGCCCGGCGACTTCAATCAAGCCATGATGGAGCTGGGCGCAACCCTTTGCTTGCCCCGCGACCCGAAGTGTGGCTTGTGCCCGATTCGAGGGATGTGTCGAACTCAGGGCGAGCTGAAACGCTCCCAACCACTCCGCCGACAAACAAAACAAGCGGTCGATTACGCACTCGATTGCCGCCGGGATTCGGTTTTCCTGGTCCGACGAGCCAGGGATACGACGCTCATGCCGGGGATGTGGGAGTTGCCTCAAATCCCAGCGGGAAACGGTTCGAGCGAACCGCGGTTCAGCCTGCGGCATTCGATTACCTCGACCGATTATCTGGTCCGCGTGGCCTGGGTTCGACTGCCTCCAGAAGCCAGGGGACGCTGGTTCAAGACATCGCGAGTCGGAAGCTTGCCGTTGACGGGATTGGCGCGCAAGATCCTTCGCCGGGCAAACCTCATCTAAAATTGAAGCCACCAGGCGAACGGTTCACCATTTCTTGGAGGGATTGAGCATGGCTGCGCTGAAGACGGGGACGTCAGCACCGGATTTCACCTTACCCACAATCGATGGTAAGCCATTTTCCCTGAAAGAAGCGCTCCTCCGCGGACCGGTGGTTATCGCTTTTTTTAAGGTTTCTTGTCCGGTGTGTCAATTTGCCTTTCCCTATCTCGAGCGCATCTACAAATCCTATGGCCAGCGGAATGTCACCATGGTTGGCATCTCCCAGAATGAAAACAAGGACACCGCCGCATTCATCGGCGAATACGGCATCAGCTTCCCGGTCCTGCTCGATGATCCGAGACATTACCGGGTTTCAAACGCATACGGCCTCACCAACGTGCCTAGCACTTTCTGGATCGCCCAAGACGGCGAGATCGAGATCTCCAGTGTCGGCTGGGTGAGAAACGACATTGCCGAGATCGGCCGCAAGGCCGCCCAAACGAACGGGGAAGGCGTGAAGCCTGTGTTCCGTCCGGACGAGGATGTGCCGGATTTTCGTCCGGGTTGAGGCTCCAAGAATTAACCCGCGGTCGCGGGCAGGTCGCAATCCATCCTAGGGCGCACGATCACCAAACGGGAGTACCAACTCGATGGTGCCGGTACCTGCCAGGTTAAGTGTACTTCGGTAAGTATAGGTGCTCGCTATCGCGAGCACCGAATTCCGTACAATACAGTTTTGTTCCGAATTTGGCCGTTTCGAGGAGGCTCGACCGAATGCTGTCGACAAGAGTAGGTATCTTTTTGGTTTTGTTGGCGGGAAGCATTTCCCTGGCCCAGCAGCCCCCGAAAGCAAGCCGATCGGTAGAGCCCCGCGTGCGGCTTTCCGGAGCCGCCATCGCCACCATGCAAAAGATCGATCCCGAGCGCATCCGGGCACACGTGCGTTTCCTGGCGCATGATCTGCTCGAGGGGCGGGGGACGGGGCAGAGAGGCGGAGAAATCGCCGCCGAGTATATGGCCACTCAATTTGCTCTGGCGGGCCTGAAGCCCGCGGGCGAGGCCGGGACTTATATGCAGAGGATCCCGTTGGTAGGCCTCACCACGCTGCCGGAAACCACCTTTTCCCTGGTTCCAGAGAAGGGGTCCGCCATTGATCTCCAGCCGCTCGAGCAATATGTTGCCTACGACCAAACGCAGCAGCCTTTCTCCGATGTGGATGCCGAAGTGGTCTATGTTGGCTATGGCATCGAGGCTCCGGAATATAACTGGGACGACTACAAGGGAGTGGATGTACGTGGCAAGGTTCTGCTCATGCTGGTCAATGAACCACCTTCCGAAGATGTGAAATTCTTCCAGGGCAAGGCGCTCACCTACTACGGGCGCTGGACCTACAAGTATGAGGAGGCAGCGCGCAAAGGAGCGGCGGGAGCGATCCTGATTCACAAGACCGATATGGCCAGCTATCCCTGGGATGTGGTGCGCAATTCCAATTCCGGCGAGAAATCGTATCTGAAGCTCGAAGGCAGGCCGGCTTTGAAAGTCGCGGCCTGGATTCAGCTGGAGGCGGCCCGGCAACTGGCGAACCGGTCGGGTCACGATCTAGACCAAATGATGGAAGAGGCGCAGTCGCGAAACTTTCACCCGGTGAGCTTGCCGTTCAAGTTGAAGGCTCACATGGTCACGAAGGTCCGGCCCTTCGAATCGAGCAATGTGCTTGCCGTCCTGCCGGGAAGAGACTCGCGCTTAAAGAATGAAGCGATTATTTATACGGCGCACTACGATCATCTGGGGATCCGTCCGGACATGGCTGGCGATAACATTTACAACGGCGCAGACGATAATGCCACCGGTTGCGGTATCCTGCTCGAGGTGGCGCGAGTGTACTCGGAATCCATCGAAAGGCCTCGCCGCTCGATTCTTTTCGCCTCCGTGACCGCGGAAGAACAAGGCTTGCTCGGATCGGAATACATGGTTCAACATCTGCCGATTCCAGCCAACAAGATCAGCCTCGGATTGAATTACGATGATGTACCTCCACTGGGCGCGCCGGAAGAAGTCGAGGTTTCAGGCGCCGAGCGGACGACGTTTTATCCCGCGATCCAGGCCCTGGCCAGGATTTTTCGCCTTACCATTCGTCCCGATTCCCAACCCGAAGCCGGACATTATTATCGTTCCGACCAATTCAGCCTGGCACAGGTGGGCATTCCCGCCTTTGCCATCAATGAAGGCGTCAAGTACAAAGGCCATGACGCCGCATGGGGACAGAGGCAGGCCGACGAATTTACCGCTCAGCGCTATCACCAGCCTAGTGACGAGTATCATCCTTGGATGGACTTCACGGGCGACGCTGTGATGGCCCGCTTCGGTTTTGCGCTAGGTTGGGAGGCAGCGGCTCAGCAAGAGCAAATCGGCTGGCAAAAAGGCGATCAATTCGCCCCCGCACGAGGCAACCGTGCCAGCGGACGAGAGTAGGAACAGATTCCGTCTGATTGCCGCTCAATTTCCGCCCGCTGCCTGAAGCTCGACCGAAGGTGGCACTCCTGTTAGTTTCCCATGATTTTCAGGTTGGGATTCGGGATCAGCCTGGGCTCGGTCGCTCGCTGCACCTCGTCGATCGTGAGTCCAGGCGCAATTTCCTCGAGCAAGAGTCCGTTGGGCGTGACCTGAATCAAGCCCATATCGGTAACGATGGTGTTGACCACACGGACCCCGGTCAGGGGCAGACTACATTTCTTCAGGATCTTCGGTTGGCCCTCGCGGGTGGTGTGTTCCATGGCGACGATCACACGCCGAGCACCGGCCACCAAATCCATCGCGCCTCCCATGCCCTTCACCATTTTGCCGGGGACCATCCAGTTGGCCAGGCTCCCTTCCTCATCCACTTCCATCGCCCCGAGCACGCTCAGGTCAATGTGACCACCGCGGATCATGGCAAAGGAATCGGCGCTAGAAAAATAGGCGGTGCCCTTGATCTCGGTCACGGTTTCCTTGCCCGCATTGATGAGATCCGCGTCCTCGGAACCTTCGACCGGATAGGGGCCGATACCGAGCATGCCATTTTCGCTTTGCAGGATCACATCCATTCCGGCGGGCACATAATTGGCGACCAAGGTCGGCATCCCGATACCCAGGTTTACATAGAAACCATCGCGTAACTCCCGCGCGATGCGCTTGACGATACGTTGGCGCTTCTCTACGTCTTTGCCGACCTTCGGAGGAGTGGACATATTTGTCTTCCCGGAGTTCTTTGCCCCTGCTGCTTCAACCAGTGGTGATTGCTTTCCTGACTGTTCTCCTCTCGATTCTTTTTTCATACAATTGGCCTCGCAAGATGCGTTTCACAAAAATGCTGGGAGTATGGATCATGTCGGGTTCAAGTTCGCCCACCTCGACCAGCTTCTCGACCTCGGCTATGGTTACATCGGCTGCGGTTGCCATCATAGGGTTGAAGTTGCGGGCAGTCTTGTGATAAACCAAGTTTCCCCAAGCGTCCCCTTTCCAGGCTTTCACCAAAGCAAAATCCGCTCGCAGACCGTGCTCCATGAGATACTTGCGCCCGCCAAACTCTCGCGTCTCCTTGTTCTGAGCGACCAGAGTACCCACCCCTGTGGGGGTATAAAAGGCAGCGATGCCGGCCCCTCCGGCACGGATACGCTCGGAAAAGGTCCCTTGCGGCACCAGTTCGAGCTCGATTGAGCCCTCGAGAATCATCTGCTCGAGCAGTTTGTTTTCACCGATGTAGGTGCCAATGTGCTTGCGAATCTGGCCGGCCGCGAGAAGCAGTCCCATGCCGAAACCATCGACGCCCGCGTTGTTGCTGATAGTGGTAAGTCTCTTTACCCCCTTCTTCACCAATGCCCGGATCAAGTTTTCGGGAATGCCGCAGAGGCCAAATCCCCCGACCATGACCGTGGCGCCATCAAAGACATCGCGAACCGCTTCCTCGGCGCTAGCCACGACCTTGTTCATAAGCAACGAATTCTAAACGAAATCGCACATCGAGAACATGGAGGCACTGCGATTCGTAAGCTACCTTGATTTTCCGATCCCCGATCGACAGCGTGACGTTACAGAATCATGCGGCGAGGCAAACGATAAGCTTCCTGGTTACGCATAGACAAGGACCGTGATTTCGGCAGGGGTACCGACGCCGAATATCATGGCGCCGACTGGCGACACGGTCGCAGGATGCTCTTCCCACTACGCCGCTCCCTGCGCACCCGCAAGCTTCACGATTCAGCTAGCTTGTGAGGTCTTCCTATTCGGCGGTTTGAGCGGAACTTTCCGCAGCTGGTGCGCGCGCTCGAACTCCGCCGCCAATTCCCGGGTGGCAAGATTGTCCCGGATGTGGGCCAAGTGCTGCTCTAACTTCCCAAGGGCGTCCTCAAGGTTCCGCTTATTCGTGAAGGCGACGTCGCGCCACCAGGAATAGGGGCTGCTCGAAATTCGCGTCATCTCGCGTAGCGCCCGGCCTCCAGCCTCCACCAGCGGCGCCTCCGCGCCGTATTCCTCGACCAAGCTCGCCGCCAACGCGGTTGAGACCATCTGTGGCAGATGGCTGATCCAGGCACAGAGTTTGTCGTGCTCCTCGGCATCGATCGATGCGATGTGCCCACCGATCTTCTGTAGCCATTCCAGATATTCTCCGCTTCGCCCTTCGTAAATTTTCTGTCCTCGAACCGGCGTGACAAACCATGTGGCTCCCTGAAACAGGTCCGGGTCTGCGAACTCCACTCCCGATTGTTCCTTGCCGGCCATGGGATGTCCTCCCAGGAAGCGAGCCGCCATATTCTTGCCGAAGACGGCTTTGGCACGCGCCGAAATGTCGGCCTTGGTGCTTCCGACATCGGTCAGCAGCGTGCCTGCCGACAGAGCAGGACCCAAACGGGCGATGAAATCGATAATGCTCAGCACCGGCGTGGCCAGCACCACGATCTGACTGCCCTGGATCGCTTGCGAAGGACGTACCTGGCTGGCGTCAATTACTCCCGCCAGGGCGGCGCGCTTGAGCACAGGCTCGCGGTCACATCCAACGATCTGGCCGGGAAACTTGTGTCTCTTGAAAGCGAGCGCAATCGAGCCTCCAATCAGGCCGGTTCCGATGATGGTGATTTGGCGAATCGGCATGGGTAAGCGCCCCGCGTGAAATAAAGCCAAAGAGGGCATTGTAACTCGGCCGACCCCGCTCTGAAATCGTGGGCAAGCCGCCGTCAACCCAACGTCCGAACGGCATCGGGCAGGACTCGGAGCCCTGGCACAATAACGAGTTTAGAGTCCCTTCGAGCCTCGAAGCCGGCAGACAGGGAACCCTTCCGGTGAGAGGGAAAGTCGCAGATAATGAAAAGATTGCTTGGAAGCCGTGTTCGATTGTTCTATGGCCGGCGTGATCTCGAGGGACTCGGATCGCAAGGTAGAAGCGGCTTTCGCGGAGTCGGTAGAGTGAGATCGACAAGTCCAGGGAGCCTGACTGCTCCGTTCAATGATGCCGCCGATGGTATTCGCGGCCGCATCGCCGCAATTTACGTAATCTTATTGCTGGTCAATGCCGGTGCATGGTTATGGGCTGGCATCGCCTTCCACCGCTACCCGGTGCTCCTCGGCACCGCCCTTCTTGCCTATAGCCTCGGATTGCGTCATGCCGTCGATGCGGATCACATCGCAGCCATTGACAATGTCACGCGAAAGCTCATGCAGGACGGAAAACGCCCGGTTGCGGTGGGATTCATGTTCTCCCTCGGGCATTCCACGGTCGTTGTACTCGGTGCGGCGGCGATCGCGGGTGCGGCACTCGTATTCGAACATCGTCTCGACGGCTTGAAGAACCTCGCAGGGCTCGTCGGAACGTTGGTTTCGGCGCTTTTTCTGTTTGCAATCGCCATCGCGAATCTCTTCGTGCTTCGTTCCATCTACCAAGCCTTTGGGAGAGTCCGTCGCGGAGAGCCTTACGTAGAAGAGGATTTTGATCTCCTCCTGGGAGGGCGTGGGTTGCTTTCCCGATTATTTCGCCCCATGTTTCGCATGATCAGCCGCAGTTGGCATATGTATCCCCTGGGCTTTCTCTTCGGACTCGGCTTCGATACCACCACCGAGATTGGCCTGCTGGGAATTTCTGCTGCGGAAGCAGCGAAAGGCCTCTCGTTCTGGGCAATCCTGGTGTTCCCCATACTCTTTACCGCCGGAATGTCGCTGATCGACACCACCGATAACATCCTCATGTTGGGTGCCTACGGATGGGCGTTTGTAAAGCCGATCCGCAAACTCTACTACAACCTCACCATCACCTGTGTTTCAGTCGTAGTAGCCCTGGTCGTCGGCGGCATTGAGGGCCTCGGACTCCTGGCGGAACGCTTTCAGCTTACGGGATGGTTCTGGGGTGGAGTTACCAAGCTCAACGATAACTTCGACACCCTGGGTTACTTTATCGTAGGCCTGTTCGCGTTGAGCTGGATCGTATCGATCGTGTTCTACAAGTGGCGCGGATTTGATGATCTCGAACTCGATGCCTGACCAATCGAATGCACCTGCCCATTGGCATTGGGATCAACCCATATAAGATGCGCCTTCGCTCCTGGAGCAGGGAGCGTCGTTCTGGCAGGCTCATGCTGGCAGGCAAGCCGACGTTATGGTTGGTGAGACGGTCAGGACGTCGCGTACCAGGATTTCTCTGCGCGCCGACGGTTCGTGATGTCCTCTTTACTATTCCGATTGAAGATAAAGCGATTCACGTCGCCGAGAAGCAGCGCTACAGCGAACCATACGGTTTTCGATGCCGTCATGACTCCATAGGTGGTTCCGTAGACGGCAGACAAAGAATCGAAATAATACACGCAAATCATGGTGACGGAAGAGAAGCGCCGCAGCATACGAAACCGCGGCAATCCTGAGCATGCGTTCGCAAGCGCGTTTACCCTCTGGGGGATTTGCGTCTGCTCCTGACAGACCTAATATGAGGCCGGAGAATACCACGCCCCCCAGGACCAGCGACTACAGCATGATCCTGGCCGCTCGGAATATGACCGAGAGAAAAGCGAACAAGTTGATGATCTGCATGTCTAGCTTTTTACGTTGAAGGGAATCTCACCCCTCGTAATGTGCCCGTCTGCTGCCAACACCTGCCATCGCAGCGAATATGCCCCAGCCTTCAGCCCTTCGGCCATGGCTTGCAACATGTCTGGGGAAGGTTGAGTAGTGGACAATAAGGTCGACGTCTTGTCAGGGCCGACCAGTTCCAAGCGCGAACGCTTA
>DASPVG010000012.1:0-18519 GCA_035622455.1 Terriglobales bacterium | reverse complement strand
GTCAGATTGTCGGCCAGGAGGTTTACGTTCCCGGTGAGATCTTTCCACGTCCCAGCGGCTCCGGGGACGTTAGCCTGCCCGCCGAGACGTCCCTCGACCCCCACCTCGCGAGCGACCGTCGTCACCTGATCCGCGAAGGTGGCGAGCGTATCCGTCATATTGTTGATGGTTTCGGCAAGCGCCGCGACTTCGCCCTTGGCATTCACCGTCAGCTTCTGCTTGAGGTCCCCATTGGCCACCGCCGTCACAACCTTCACAATGCCGCGCACCTGCTCGGTCAAGTTCGCAGCCATCACGTTCACGTTATCGGTGAGATCCTTCCACGTCCCGGCGACGCCGGGAACCTGCGCCTGGCCTCCGAGTTTGCCCTCGGTACCGACCTCGCGGGCCACGCGCGTAACCTCCGCAGCAAACGCATTGAGCTGGTCGACCATGGTGTTGATCGTGTTCTTCAATTCGAGGATCTCGCCCTTCACGTCGACCGTGATCTTGCGCGACAAATCACCACGGGCAACCGCGGTCGTGACCCCGGCGATGTTTCTCACTTGAGCGGTCAGATTTCCCGCCATCGCGTTGACCGAGTCTGTCAGGTCTTTCCAGGTACCCGCCACGCCGGGAACGTTGGCCTGTCCGCCAAGCCGGCCCTCGCTGCCAACTTCGCGAGCAACACGAGTTACTTCCGCGGCGAACGAGCGCAACTGCTCCACCATCGTGTTCAAGGTCTCCTTGAGCTGCAGGATCTCCCCGCGGACGTCCACCGTGATCTTTTTGGACAAATCCCCCGTCGCGATCGCCGTGGCAACCTCGGCAATATTGCGTACCTGGCCGGTGAGGTTGCTGGCCATGAAATTGACATTGTCGGTAAGATCCTTCCAAGTGCCGGCCACCCCGGGAACCTGGGCTTGACCACCCAGTTTTCCGTCGGTTCCCACCTCTCGGGCTACGCGCGTGACCTCGCCAGCAAACGCGTTGAGCTGGTCGACCATGGTGTTGATGGTGTTCTTCAGCTCGAGAATCTCGCCCTTCACGTCCACCGTGATCTTGCGCGACAGATCGCCGCGCGCCACCGCCGTGGTCACCTCGGCAATGTTGCGCACCTGCGCCGTAAGATTGCCCGCCATCGAGTTCACCGAATCGGTGAGATCCTTCCAGGTACCGGCCACTCCCGGCACACTCGCTTGACCGCCCAGGCGTCCCTCACTGCCGACTTCGCGGGCTACGCGCGTGACTTCACCGGCGAAAGCGTTCAGTTGGTCGACCATCGTATTGATGGTCTCCTTCAGCAGCAGGATTTCGCCGCTGACGTTCACGGTGATTTTCTTGGATAGGTCGCCGTTGGCAATGGCGGTTGAAACCTCGGCGATATTCCGCACCTGGTTGGTGAGATTGCTCGCCATCGAGTTCACCGAATCGGTGAGGTCCTTCCACGTGCCGCCGACTCCCGGTACCGCCGCTTGTCCGCCAAGCTTGCCATCGGTACCGACTTCGCGAGCCACGCGCGTGACTTCGGAGGCGAAAGATCGCAGTTGGTCGACCATCGTATTGATGGTGTTCTTCAGCTCCAGAATCTCGCCCTTGACATCGACCGTGATCTTGCGCGACAGATCGCCGCGCGCCACCGCGGTGGCGACTTCCGCGATGTTGCGCACTTGCGCGGTCAGGTTCCCGGCCATGAAATTCACATTGTCGGTCAAATCCTTCCACGTACCCGCGACGCCCGGCACTTGTGCCTGACCCCCGAGGTTTCCTTCGGTCCCGACCTCCCGGGCAACGCGCGTGACTTCGCCGGCAAACGCGTTGAGTTGGTCGACCATGGTGTTGATGGTGTTCTTCAGCTCAAGAATTTCTCCCTTCACATCCACCGTGATCTTGCGCGACAGATCGCCGCGCGCCACCGCCGTGGTCACCTCGGCAATGTTGCGCACCTGCGCCGTAAGATTGCCCGCCATCGAGTTCACCGAATCGGTGAGATCCTTCCACGTACCGGCCACTCCCGGCACGTTCGCTTGACCGCCTAGGCGTCCTTCACTGCCGACCTCGCGGGCCACGCGCGTGACTTCTCCGGCAAACCGGTTGAGTTGGTCGACCATCGTGTTCAGGGTTTCTTTGAGCTGCAGAATCTCGCCGCGCACATCCACCGTGATCTTGCGCGACAGGTCCCCGCCCGCGATGGCAGTCGCCACCTCCGCGATATTGCGAACCTGGGCGGTGAGGTTCCCTGCCATGAAATTCACATTGTCCGTTAAATCCTTCCAGGTACCCGCAACCCCCGGGACTTGCGCTTGTCCACCGAGCTTTCCTTCCGTTCCAACCTCGCGCGCCACCCGCGTGACTTCTCCCGCAAAGGCGTTCAACTGATCGACCATAGTGTTAATGGTTTCTTTCAGTTCGAGAATTTCACCCTTGACGTCCACGGTGATCTTGCGCGACAGATCGCCACGAGCCACGGCCGTCGTCACCTCGGCGATATTTCGTACCTGGGCGGTTAGATTACCCGCCATGGCGTTGACCGAGTCGGTGAGATCCTTCCATGTGCCGGCCACGCCGGGAACCACGGCCTGGCCGCCCAGTTTGCCGTCGGTTCCCACCTCGCGGGCCACGCGCGTCACTTCCGAAGCGAACGAGCGCAGCTGGTCGACCATGGTGTTGATGGCTTCTTTCAGCTGCAAGATTTCGCCTCGAACATCCACCGTGATCTTGCGCGAGAGATCACCACTGGCGACAGCGGTCGCCACCTCCGCGATATTGCGGACTTGGCCGGTGAGGTTGCTGGCCATGGAATTCACCGAATCCGTGAGATCCTTCCACGTACCGGCGACCCCCGGCACAACCGCCTGACCGCCGAGCTTTCCGTCGGTGCCGACTTCCCGGGCAACGCGTGTGACTTCTGAGGTAAAAACGCTTAACTGCTGAATCATCCGGTTGACAATGTCTGCCGAACGCAGGAATTCGCCCTCGAGCGGACGGCCATCGACCTCCAACTGCACAGTCCGAGTGAGATTCCCCTGCGCAACCGCCGCGATGGCCCGGGTCACTTCCTTTGTCGGCCGCAGCAAATCCTCCATTAAGGTGTTCACCGAGACTTCCATCTGCCCCCAGGCACCTCGGGACTCGTGAAACTTCGTGCGCTCCCGGATTCGTCCTTCCTTTCCTACTGCTTGTCCGACGCGTTTCAGTTCTTCGGCCATCTGCTGGTTGGCAGCAACGATGTCATTAAAAGTGTCGGCGATCTTTCCTCCCAGACCTGTCCAGAAGCCGGGGAGCCGCACGGAAAAGTCACCATCTCGCATGGTCTGCAGCGCAGCCAAGACTACGGGGAGATCGGCCGATGCCGAATCCGCGACAGCAATAGGGGTGCCCTCCGGATAGTCGGTTGGACCACCATTCAGGGTTGCGACCGTACTGCGGAAGTTTTTCTTCATGGCTCCGATCCTGTTTGAGCACCTAGGCTGCGATCCACGGACGCACGCCTTCCTCGGTCTCGATCGCCGATGGCGATCAGCCGACACAATTGCGCCTGAATAAAGCGAGGTCTGGCCCGAATCTCAAGCTCGGCACGAATCGTTCCTCACGAGGGAGAAGAACAATCGGCCCTCGATATTGCATCACGAAAAATTCTCATTGGCTCTACAGTGTTTCCTGTAGGTTCTCCCGCCTTGAAGGATCGGGCATTCCCGTGCGAAGTGGAAACGCAGAACTGAGTGGCCGACTGCGCGATTCTAGTATGTGCCTCTCTATCGCTCTGTGAACCACCGCTGGGCTCAACTTTTCCTGTCTTCCTTGCCGCTTCTGGCCGGGACCCTACCCCAGCGGTTCACCCCGTGAATTACCAGGAACGATCCCGATAGAGCAGCGAGGAAGGCTCCCATTGGCTTCAGATGCAGACCCGCGCCAATCACCACGAACAAGAACACAAACAGACAAGCGGCGAGAGAACAGGACCTCAGTCTGCTCCACATCCTTCGTTCCTCTTCCTGTTTCTACCCTCAAGTTGCCTGTCTCTTCATACTTACGTTTGGGGCAGAGCGCATCCTGCGAGTGCGCAACAGGCTCTTCGAGGGGCGTCTAGCCTGGATAACCGATGAGCAATCTGCCCCGGCTTGCCAGTAACAAAATCACTTGCCTGGATTCTGTACTTGCGGCGAGCTAGGCGGTCTGCCATGCCGGAATCGGACAGCCTAGCGCCGCACGGATCATCTGCTTAGTACACCCGGCCCAGCACCTGTAGAACCGGGTGTCGCTGATCAGGATGGCGAGGTTATCACCGCCCCGGTCATGGCCAGCACCCGCGCACGAAGGACATCGTGTCACATAGTTCCGCCCGACTTTCCGCACTTTGCCTACATGTCGCAAGATGTTGAATTTTGTTCCATGCTTTTCCCGGCGAGACCCCCAGCCGTTGGTTGGTGTGGGCACGGTTGGTCGAAGACTTGGGGGCATCGCCTTGCCTCGGATGAAGCGGCGCAATTCGTCTTCCGTCACTCGCCGTAAACCGTTGAGATACGCCATTTGTGCATCCAGGCTGTGGTGCGCCCCGTAGAACCAAAACCGCTGGTTCGCTCCGCGATGAATCCCCAGCGGACCGCGAATCGCATTGCCGAACCCGCCGGTTTTGAGCGTGTCGTGCTTGGGGAAAACTTCAATTCCATCCCTCAAGCTGCCCTCCTTGACCGGTACACCCAATCGCAAGGCGAGGTTGTAGATGTAAATCCGGCATTCCCTTGCCAGCAGCGGCGAAGCCAGAAAAATCCAAAGGTGACCGCCGCGCTTACTCATCTCTAAGGCAGCCTGGACGTTGTCTTCGCCCAGGCGATACTGAAGCTTAAGAAGATCTTCCAGGGAGTTCTTGTAGTCGGCGTCGATCGCTACCCATTTCGAGCGTTGTGTGCTGGGATTGATGGCGTAAAGCCCTATCGTAATGGTCCCTTCCAGGTGCCGGCGGATGGTACTCCGGGTGAGCGCTGCTGGCCTCCCCGATCCATTTTCTGTGGGGCGGAAGTAGTAGTGGCGCCCAGTCTCTGGGCGGGGTCGCATCGACTGCAGCGTGTATGCCCGGCGGTTTACGAAGAGGTTCAGATAGTCCCTGACCACCTGGTTGCTTGTCTTCAAAAACAGGTCCATCGTGAACCCTTCTAGACCCAGTCGATGAATGGGCGAACCAGCGGCCTGGCGCGGTCATCGGACCAGGTATGCCGAAATCTCTCCGTCCCCGTCGTTCGGAAATTCGAATCGAAGCACAGTTGGCGTTGCGCTGGAAGGAAGTCGCAACGCCACGACTCCCATTGCTTCTTCGCCGGGATGAATGCGCAAGGTCTGGAGCTGCCCGTCCAGGACGGGCACCTTGGTCTCCTGCTTGGCCTTCAACCGTGCCGCGTCGGGCTCTGCCAGTTGTGTGTTCGCCAGCACATATAGTGATTTCGGGTATTGCGCACCGTCGAGGGCATATACCTTCGGCGTGGCGATGCTGTAGATAAGACTCCCGCGGTTCCGGGCCTGGTAGCGGATGAACAGTGTACCGTCGTTCTCATAGAGATCTCGGATCTGAACCTCAACCCGCTTTTTCGCGTGTTTCGCAGTTTCCGTCTTCACTGGCTTGTCCGCCAGTAAGACCTCCGTCGGAGATATTGCGAGCAGCCGTGGGGGACTTGTTTCTTGCGCCTGCGCGACTCGAGTCGTCTCGTCCATGGCGAAGTTCATGTTATCGACTGCCCCTGCCGCATCCAGTTCGTAGTTCAGTCGTTCGGAAGCCGTCCAGATGAACAGGTTCGTGGCGACGTCTGCCTCTGTCGGCTGGACAAATACTTTGTTCTCTTTCCATTCCACCTTGAAGGACGGACTGCCGGCGGCGACCATCGTCACCGGCTCATTCACTTCAATCACCGTCAAGTGGTTCAGTGCCGTCTTGAGGTGCACAATTCGCCGTCGATCACCGGTCTCGCTCTGCACTCTTTGAGCCGGGAGCGGCAAGGCTGCCAACGCGATTAACACGAGAGTTACCCATTTCGACTTCATCGTGATCCTTTCTCTCCGCCGATTGTCGGCGTGGATTGGGCTGGTGAGACCTTCCAACGAGTCTCCCGTCCGTTTCAGTTGTGCTCGAGCAGATTGATCAGGCCCTGCCGCAAGTTAGCCGTGCTACTCGCACCCATCTTCAGCTCGGCACTGGAATCGGCGAGATCGACTGCATCGAGTCGCATCAGATCGGCTGTGGCTGCCTGGGTATAGGCATTGGCACGTATCAGCCATGCGTCGGCTTGTGCTTCAAGAATGGGAGCGCTGCCGGGGGCAGCGTTTTGCACGCTTTGCGTGATCTGGCCGGCGGCCTCGAGTTCCAGGTCCGCTAAAGAATCAATCTCGATGGCGCGTTTCATGGCAGTCTGTGCGGCCGCGTCTGTCATGTCCACCAGATCCCGCAATTCGGAAGACGCGTCGGTGGCACTGGGAACAGTGCCGTACAGCGCGTTGTAGGCCGCAGTCGTCTGGACAATCTGGCTGGGATTGCGCGAGAGGAGATTCTGCTCCAGTTGCTGGGATCCTGGGAGCGTCGCGCTGTTCACTTTGATTTGGGTCAGCGCCTGGATCTGATGGAAAGTTCCCTCGAGGCTTCCAACCAATGCTCGCGCCTGGCTGATCAAGCCTTGCGGCCAGACCACCTGCTGCTCGAAATCGGAGATCGATTTGTCGACCGAGAGTATGGTATTGAGGCCACCACCGACCACGTTGTTCAACCTGTTCGAAATCGTGGTCAGGCCAGCCGCCAGCATTGCGCAACAGGGATCGAGAAACTGCCCTTTGCCGGCATCGGGCATTGTGGCGACGAGTATCAGGACCAAGCCCGCCATCCGCAGCTTGTGGTTCCGCGTCCAAGCCACACTTCGCTTCAGAATCGGTAGAATTCTCTTCCTCATGGGGTACTCCTTCCTCAGTTGTGCTGTAGCAAATTGATCAGAACACCGCGCAATTGCAGGGTGAACGTGGCGCCACGCTTTCGCAATTCGTTGCGATGTGCCATTCTGGCCGCTTCCTGCCGTAACTCGGCGGCCAGCATCTTCTGGGTGAGCGCTTGACTGCGAACGCTCGAAGCCGTGGCTGCGGCAGTCAGGAATGGCGCTGAGCCGGGAGCGGCCTGGCTGGCGGCATTTTCCACCGAGTCCGCTGCCTCGAGCTCAAGATCTGTGGCTCCATCCGCTGCTTTGAGCGTCTTTAGATTGTCGAGGACCAGGGCATCATCCATATCTGCCATGGCTCGATCTTCTGGGCTGGCGTCGGCCGGTGCCGGAATCGCCCGGTAGGTGTTGGCGAATGCCTGGCCCAGGCTGGTGAAGTTGTTGATCCGGTGATCCCGAATCAGGCTCTCAAGCGCCCGTGGAGCCGGTAAGGTTGCGCTTTTGAGGTTGACGTTCAGAATGCTCGCCATCAGATTGCGATACTGACCGATCATCTGGAGCGCTTCGGCCCTCGCTTGTGCGATCAGCTCGACCGGCCATGCGACACTTCGATACAAATTTCGCACAGCCGCCCGCACGTTGTTGATCCCGTTCAAAGCGATCTCAATTGCGCCGTTGATTACCTTCAACACTGCCTGAACCGCCGCAATCAGACCTCCCTGAGCGGCGGCTGGAGGAGGAGCGGCCAAATGGATCAGCAACAGCGCGGCAATCACTGCCGCCACCACCTGCCGACGCCTCCCGAGGTTCGTCACGAACCAGGCGAATAGAGAAAACAACATCAAGTAGCCAACGTAAACTGCCAAGCGCATGGCCCACCCCCTTCGTCTCGATCGATCGCCAGAGACCGCTGGCGGGAATTACGGTTTGACTGAGCTTTCCTGTGGACTGTCCGGGCTCCGCGTGTGAAATGCCACGGCATCCACCTCGCCAGACAGTTCCTCTGGCAGTTTGGGCACATCGGCGAGACCCTGAGGGAACTTTCGAGCCAGTTCCTCATAGGTTCTCAGCAGTGGCTGACTCCCATGTTCGGCGAGGAAGTACGCGCGGTATTTCCGCTCCCGCGGGAATGTCGTGCACACCCAATACTCGAGCGGCGTGGCGACGATCCGAATGGTCTGCGTAGTTTCTGCCTTCTCTCCGAGCGCCAGCAGCACCTCGGCGCCATATCCTTTTCGCGGCGCACTAAACCCCTTGACCTGATTGACCGCGACCCGGTTTAGATTGAGATGGCTGATGAGAGGTGTTACATCACCTGGTTGTTGACCGATGATCTTCGTGCCTGCGTTTTTCAGAATGCCCGGCCCATGCTCGCGCGGCTGAAACTCGCTCCCTACGAAGTCTTCGACGGTCTGGCTGATTCCCCACACGCTCGAGTTCCGCTTGCGAGCGGTGCGGAACAACTGCACCACCTCCGGAGCCAAGGCGAGCGAGTCCAGCAAAAACCAGCATTCATCGAGCACGGTCACACTGGGCTGGCCGGTTTTTCCAGAGGCACGCGAAGCCATGGTTGTAGCGATCAGCATGCTCATCGCAGTCTCAAGCCTGGGATCCGACCTCAGTCCTTCTATGTTGAAAAATAACCATTCACTGTCGAGGCGCATCGTGGTGGGCTTGTCAAATAACCTCGCATAGATCCCGGTTTCCCCCGTCCAAGACCGTAGTTTGATCGCCGCCACGTGGGCTTCATCGATCGTGCGCTGCATCTTCTCCGCGTCGCGCCAGTTCGCCAGTTCTTCCCGTAGATCATTGAAGGTCGGTATCGGGTTGGACAGCTGGATCGAGCGCCGCTTGTACACGCGCGGTATAGCATCGTTCAGCACGTTTTCCAGCAGCGCAACGTCGGAACCGGGGCTGGTACCAATCATGTGCAGGGTGAGATTCTTTAAAAACGCGATCTTCTCGTTCTTAGGTTCTGTTTCACCCGGCGGGAGTTCCCACGGATTCAGGGTTTCCCTCGAATCAAGATCCACATTGATCACGCGACCTCCCATGAGGTTCACGAGCGGTTCATAAGAATCTCCCCGCTCGAGGATCGAGATCCGCGCATTGGCGCGAGCCACCATGAGCAGCATCAGCTGGGCTAGGAAGGTTTTGCCGCCACCGCTCTTGGCCATAATCAGCAGGTTGGAGTCCGCTAAAGAGGAATCGAAGGGGGAAAACGGGATCAACTGCCGATACGGTGTCTCGAATATCATGAGCGGAGAGTTCGGATGCCCCTGCCAGGGCGTCTCTACCGGGACCAGGTCAGCGGCGTGCAAGGTGAGGACTTCGATTTCACGTTTGTTTTCTTCCGCCAGTCCGGGCAGGCCGGAAAAGAAGAGCCGTTTCTGCGCTAGGGTCTCTGGAATGCCACGGGCACCGTTCATTCGAGCGATCGCATGCAGCACCCGCTGGCGCCGATCGGCCAAAATGCGCTCTGCTTGTTCCGCTTCCCAACGATTTCGCGCCGGCTTCGACGTGCGTATTTGAACGACCATGCTCATCTGACACGATTTGAGCGAGCTCGAAATCAGGTCCTCGAGCACTTTCACCAGCTGGCGTTCCGCCACCTGCGCATCTACGTTGATCCGTAATCCACCGTGAATATCTCGCTGCGCAGCGGTCATCTTTCGCAAACGACTCTTGTACTGCTTCATCGCTTTGCTCTGATCGGGAAGGACGACTTCAACATTGATGACCAGGGGGAAATCCATCACGATCAACTCCCGTACCACCCCGGGAAATGTTGCATCGGGCAGATCCTTGAGGGTGATCCAGGAATACAGCAATCCGCCGATCTTCAAATAGTCATCCAGCTCATCCTCCAGATTGACGTTGGCCGCCTGACTGCGGGCGCTCTCATACCGTAGTTGGTCTTCCGGACGTCGAAGGCGCGCGTGATCTTCACCCAGGGGGTAGAGTGCACGCTTGATCTCCAAGAAAAGGTCGTGGTCACTCATTCGCCGGATCCTCATTCCCGTTGCTTCGAGGGCGGCCTCGATGCCGGACAGCAGGCTGCTGAACTCCGAGAGCAGGTCCTCATGTTCGCGGCGCGTCCGCTCCGCGCACGTACTCGCCGACATGCTCCATCGGTTGGATCGCATCTTTCTCTTCCACTCGAAGTCAGGCGTCTGGTGGTGAACCGCGGGATTCCAAACCACATAGAGGTTCAGCAGCTGACGCAGGTAATAACCTTCCCGGTCTCGGATACGCCAAGCTTCCGAACGCCCCTGGTCGAGAGTTTGTAGCACGGTGCTCTGGTTTTGCCGTTCCCTGTTGTAGCCCTCGATCAGGTCGGCCGCACCCTCCGTAGTCTCGAAACGAACCTGAAGTCGCATCGACCGTTCAGCCAGACCACGCAATAGGGCTTCCAGCAACAGCTTGGTACGGTTCCTTTCCTCGTCGCTCGCATAGTAGGAATGGATTCCGCTGACGTGGTATCCCGCAACGAACGATCCGTTGAGCTGCACCAACACGTTGTCGGTTATGTCGCGCAATTTCAGCTGTTGGCACAAAGGTGGCTGCTCAAGTGACCTCGCATGCTGTTCCATCGTGAGTGGCATCGTTGGTCGTCAATCCTTGCGGTATTCTCCGGTCAGCTCTCGGTCACGCTCGAGCGCCGAGTAGAGGTGCGGTTTGGTGTGGAACAACACCCAATCGAGCAAGTAACCACGCTGCTTGCCGTACTTGAACAGCATCAGCGCCGGAATCGTCAGGATGGGCACGACATACTGCAACACCATGTTCATCGGCAGACCGGCGATCTCACGGTTTACGAATCGACCGCAGACATTGACCACAACAGCCACCGCCAGGATCGCGAACAAGTCTTCGGCTTCCAGCCCTAGGAAGGTCACTCGGGTCCGCAAGTTTCGATAGACGGGTGTCACATCCAACGCCATTTTCGCGCTCCTTGTTCCTAGGTCACGCCCGCGGTCCCTTGGGCCACGAAAACTTCCGCCAGCCGAAGCAAGCCCGAAACGAGCAGGCACAGGGCAGCCGTGGCGAAATGTCGCAGTCCACCGCTGCCCGGGTGCATCGAGGAAAACATCCCCGTGCGCAGTGCTCCCGCGGCTACCTGCACGGCGGCATAAACCGGCAAGATCACGTTGCCCACCCAATTGATGAGCGTGGTCAGCGCGATCCAGTAGAGATCGGGATCGTTCCACGCACGCTGGCCGGCGAAAGTCTCGAATGCGCGAGTCAGGCCTGAGACCAGCAAGCAGGCCATGGCCCCGTACATACTGTGAGAAAATTCCCGCCCTTTTGAAAACTCGATGACGGCGAGGATGATGAACAGTCCTGCCAGGCTGGGCATGATGACGTTTCCCATCCAATTCGCCAGGTTCAGAACTCCCTGATCGAAACTCATGTTGCCAAGGTTCACTTCGACTCCCCTACATCATCGCCAGCACAAGGTTCCAGATGGCCGAGACCGAAAGCAGGGCTAAGGAGACCGCCACGTGTTTCATGAAGGGCTTCCGCACCGAGAAATTCAGGATGGCCGCCACCAGTGCCAGAACGGCTGCGACCGGCATGATGGTTCCAACCAGGTGATTCCACAAGGAGTCGAGGACGTCGGCCGGCGCATAAGGAGTCCCTGTGTTATAGCTACGGATCAGGTTGTAGGTGGTTTCCGAGCCCAGCAGGAACATTGCCGCCAGGATCGAGGGCAGCGGATGCCCGCCTGAAGCCGTGGCAAGAATCGCGCGCAGCACAAAATACGCCGCGCAGGTAGGAACGAGCCGCCCAACAATGAAGTTCGTCACGAACACGGCTACGTCCGACTGGACGCTTTCGAGCCAGCCCGTGCTGATTCCTCCACCGGGCAGCGGCACTCCCACGCCGAAGGACGGGAACCAACCGAGCAGCGGTTCGAGGGTAAGGAAGACTACTGCCCAGAACATCCATTTCGTGAAACTGCCGCCAATGGCGAAGCTCGCACCAGCTTCGCTCCAGAGAGCGATCCCCGCCAACATTAGAGACAGAAGCGCAGCCGATGGTGCCAGTAAGAGCAAGAGCGAGATGATGTCGTTCAGAAGTTGTGGAATCGGCATGACGTTGACTCCGAGTTGTCTCGTACCCAGGATCGAACCTGCGTCGCCCGAGGAAACTGGAGACCAGTTTCCCAGCCTGATACTCCAGTTTCTCCGGCCCTTCTCTGTGTGCTTCCGCTTTCTATCTGACACCTCCGGTTCCTTGGGCAATCCAGTATTCGAGCAGGCGGGTAAGACCGGACACCGCCAAAAGCGATGCAGCGGCAAACAACCAGCGCGCAAAACCGCGCCCCGTCAGCCAGGACGCAACCGCGCCGACGACCGCACCGCCTGCTCCGACCGGTGCGATCACGTTGCCGATCCAGTTGATGAAATTCAGGAATGCGCCCTCCGGTTGGGTCGCCTGCTGCCCCTGTACGGCGACGTTCGTCGCCGGGGCGGTTCCCAGGTTTTGCGCCCACACGAATTGCGCAGCCAGCGCAAATCCGAGGATCCATCCGGCCAGCAGCTTTTCCCTTGCCCAGCCCCCTTGCAGGTTTCTCATCAGCCTCTACCTCCTTTCACGTTCTTCCCTCCTCCGCAAACTTGCGAAACCAAGTGAGAAAAACGATCAATGTGGGCGAAAATTAGATCCGAATCTAGTGACTGTCAAATGCCCTGCACAGATCGAGAAGCTCAGAGAGGCGGACGACAAAGAAGGTACTTTCTCTGACCAGACATGACGACAACGAAAGGGAAGTTGGGCAACGAAGCGATAATCGCAAATCCAGGTCGATTCCAAATTGGTTCTACTGTGCCGGGGTCGGTGGCGCGGTGGTGGTTTGCACACTGTTCTCCTGGTACAACTGACTGAGTTCGCGTCGGAGTTCGATTAGTTCTCGCAACTCCTCCAATGTCGGTGGGTTGCTGTTTCCCGCCTCCGAAATGGCAGGTCTCATCGAATGCTCCGCTGCGCTGCTCCCTGAATCCATCCCGCCCTCGAGCACTAAATAAAATCTTGTGTTAGCGGGTAGCGTAACCACAATGTTTTGGTTCAACGCAAGCTGATTCAATTCTCCCTGGCCGGCGTTTCCAACATTATCGGCCACTCGCTCGCGCAGCAAGGAGTTTTCCGAGAGCGGCCCATTGAACGCCTCGTTCGAGTGACCCCCAACCATGTAGGCTGCCGAGGTACCCACACCACTCAGCGAACTCACCAGGAACTTTGCACCCTTCCGTTTGCCGGAAACATTGCCCTTCAGCGGCCTATCTTTCAGATCCATTGCGGTAGCATGGATCTTTTCCATCGACCCGTCCGGCATCTCGATGTGTTCGAATTCCAGGGCTACGAGTCCAGATGGATGTGCCTGCACGAACTTGCCAAATACCTTGGCTCCCGCCGGCAGGACAATTTCGCCCTCGCGCTCATAGTTGTACTCAACCACGGCAACCACTGGGGCGGCGACATCTGAGCTGACCGGGGCCTCGAGCCGCGTCAGGAATCGAGTTCCCGCGGGAAGCAGGTCGGTGAGGAAATTTTGCCTGCCTAGGGCGGGATGAGAAACAGGCATACCCGCATTTTGTGTCGAGCGCACAAACACGATCGCCGGCTTCTTCAACCCGGAGTTGTCGGGTGGCGCGGCGAGGGGCGGGCCTGTCGCGGCTGTCTGGGCTGCCGCAGGATCCGAGAAATCTATGCCATTCAGCGCATAGGTTTCAGAGTTCTTGAGGTTCGCAGGCGATGGTTTGTCGGGCCGACTGGTAGGCGAGGTAGCAGCTGACCGGGACGTGCGGCCTACGTCCTCGGCCGTGACAGGGTGGCCGAGTGCTGCCTCAGCTGGCGGTTGGCTCGCGTCCAGCAAAGGAGTTATCGATTTGCCGCTTTCCGCCTCCTCCCGCCCTGGTGTCACTTTGCGCCCCAGATTAGGCTGGTGTCGAGGTTCGCTT
This sequence comes from Terriglobales bacterium, assembly GCA_035622455.1. Taxonomy (GTDB): domain Bacteria; phylum Acidobacteriota; class Terriglobia; order Terriglobales; family Acidobacteriaceae; genus JAFAGX01. The sequence goes on along the minus strand of DASPVG010000012.1, from coordinate 4,667 downwards.
GGAGACAATTTCTTCGGCGCCGAGAAAAGACCTAGGAACACGAGCATGAAAACGACGGCGATCGAGGCCAAGAAAATCATCGACTTACTCTTGTCGCGGCTCAGCTCGCTACGGTTGCGCAAGGGCTTGCGACTGTATCTGGCCCTACCCAGTGCGTCCCGAAAAATCTCTCGAATGACTCCTCGACCGGCTGCCGATAGTTTCCTTTCAGCCGGCACTGTGGCTTCTGTTAACTCCGACTCGCTCGGCTCAGGCGACACTTCCTCATCGTGCGGCTTTTGGTGCTCCATGGTCAGCGTTCTCTCCCTGCGATGTACTAACTCCAAAGCCAATCGGCACAAGAGCCGGGCGGTCAACGGCACCCGACTCGGCCACCTGTAGGAACAACGTCTGGTTGGACTGCTTGTAGGGTGGTCGCTCGAATACGACAACTCCGTCGGCACGTTCTTCGGACCCAATCCGCCGCCTGCTCCAACGAAAGTCGATCAGCGGAAGCTGCTCGGCATGCAACCACCGATCATGCTTCACCAGTTTTCCCGATTTGATCGTGCCACCCAGCTGGATCTGGGGTGGCATCAGCAGGATTGCATGCTGGCTCGTATTGACGGCCGAGAACAGAACCACCACTTGTTGCCCGCCGTCGATGACCTCGCTGATACCAGCCCGGACCAGATTGCCTTTGGCGTTGGTGCTCTCGACCCGTTCGCCAAACAAGGTGGGCAGCGGAGCCTGTTTTTGGCGATCGAGCAACTGATCGAGCGACTCCGATTTGCTGTGCGCTTCGGCACTTGGCACACTTGTTTTCGCCGACGATGGAGTCGCGAATCCTGCAGCATTCGGATCAAAGTTCGTTAGGGCGGGCATCGTCGATAAGCTCGCGCTTTCGCCCACCAAGAAAGCAGGCAGTGTCTCCTGCTCAATGAGAAACCCACTCAAAGGCTTGTATCGCAAGAGAAAATCGACCTTCGCACGCGCGACTGTTTCTCTCCCGATCACTAGCAACAAACTGATTTGTCGCCCTCGTGTCGTCGATAGGAGAAGATTACTTTCCACAGGTTTCTCGGTGAGGGCTTTGATGAATACCAATTCCGGCTCATGTTCGCTATATTCAACCTGAAACAAAGTAGGATCGCCAATCACCACGGAGTTCACGGGTTCGGGGAGACGGACTGCGGTGACAAAATGGGGCAACACCTCTACCACCGTAACCTTGCCATCGGCTGCGATTCGCGTTCGAATTTGTGGTTCCACTCCCGCAGCCTGAGCCATCTGGCCCCGGGTCGAGAGCAGGATCGAAAGCCAGAGCGCGAGCGCCTCAACCTTCTTCATGACTCACCTCGTTTGGTTTCCTGCGTCCTGCGTGGTGCTTCGTCGGTCGTTGGCTCGCCGCGCCCGATATCTCTCCGCGACCTGGCTGACGTAGGCGTGCACGTCGGCATTCGCATACGCCAGCCCACGCAACTGAATCGGCACCTCCCCCGCATAATACGCGGCTGTAACCAGTCTCCAGTCCGCGTGGAACCGTCGTTTCAACCACGCGAGATAGGCAACGCCACCCTCGATGTTCTGCTCAATGCGAAAGCGATTTCGCACGCCAAACCGTGCGGCAGTTTCGGGCATCAGTTGCATCAGGCCCACTGCACCTTTCTTGGAGACGGCGTACGGGTCCCACGCCGATTCCTGATCGATGATCGCTTCCACGAACTCGGGCGGTAGCCGGTAGATTCGGGTGTAGTACCGGACCCAGGCGCACGACTGCTCATGGACCACGTCAGCTGTCGCCATCGGCTGAGCTTGTGCACAGCCCACCAGGACCAGCAGGGGGGCCCATAATCTCTTCTCTGCTCGCACTCTAGGACCTCCATTTCTGCGAGTTCCACTGACCGCATACCGGCCAAGCTTCCTGCGCCCGTGAAGAGTACACCCGAGCACTTTTCTCCGCACTTCGAGCCAGGGTCGATATCGGAGTCAGTCGCCGCTAGCAAGCAGATTCGAAGGCACGACTTGGTCAGGAGGCTCCATCCCTGGTTCGTTCGATGAATCCTCTAAGAACATCGAAGTGATTCGCATGGCAGTTTTTTCACAAGAGTCGAGTTGCCGATAGTCGCTCGGGTAGTTGCAAGCGCCGGTTGGCCACCTTGCTCGATTCCCGCGGTTTGGCTGGTTGCTCAACCAGGACCGGGCGACAGCAACCTGCAAGAACCTCTTCTAACCTTCGCCTTCTAAATTTCGCTGGAGACGACGGCCGACTTCCTCAACCTTTTCTCCGCGGAGAGCAATTTGGGTGGTTGCAAACATCCGCAAACTCTTCCCTCTAGTTGGCCCCCTTCTCACCGTGATCGAAACCGGTCGGGTTTGCCCGAGCGCAATACGGATTCCGAGCTCTGCCCTCGATTTTTCGTTTCCTGTGTATGGCTGTTTGACACCTAGGATGAGAAGACGTAGAACATGCCCCTCTGGTATGAGTGTCGAAAACACCCGGGCCGAGATTTGTCAGATTCTCATCGAACGACAGCTACCCTCGGGCGGATGGCCTGCCCTAGCCTCGTCCCCGCAAACTGCTCTTGAGGCGACCGTTTATTCGATGTTGGCGCTTGGCCCCGAGCATGAGGATGAGTACGGGCGGGCTCTCCGCTGTGTGCTCGACTGCCAAAACCCAAACGGCAGCTGGCCCAGTTTCATCGGGGACGACCCGGAAGGGGCGTGGACTACTGCACTCGTGTTAATCGCGCTGGCCGAGAATTTCAAGGACGTTCGGCGCCGCCACAAAGGATTTCAGTGGCTTTTACAGTCCGCCGGTAAAGAATCGAGCTGGCTTTGGAGATGGAAGTTTCGTACTACGGATCGCCAGGTGCGATTTGATTCCCGCAAGTTCGGTTGGCCTTGGCAGCCGGACACCAACAGCTGGGTGGTTCCGACGGCCTTTGCCATTCTTGCTCTCGATCATCTGCCACCCTCTTGGGCAAAAGAACATTCAGGATTCCGCCTTCAGCGAGGCACAGAAATGTTACTGGATCGCGTCTGCCCCGGCGGTGGATGGAATGCGGGGAACGGTGTCGTCTACGGGACAGCACTTGCCCCGCACCCCGACGATACCGCCGTCGCTCTGCTCGCCTTGAAGAATCGCGCGGATGAATCGGTTGCCGTAGGGAGGAGCCTGGAATGGCTCATGGACAGCGCCTTAAGGATTTCGGCTCCCTGGAGTCTTGCATGGTCGGCACTGGCGCTAGCTGCTTACGGTCGTTGCCTCAATCGGCTCCTTAGCTCTTTGGCGGAGCAAGTTCGTGCGATCGACATCCCCGACACCGCCACCCTCGCGGTGGTTGCTCTGGCTCTTGATTCAGAACGCTCTTTGCGTCTTCTCAGGGTGAAGCTATGACGATGACGCGGCGAGAGTTGCTCATAGCGGGTGCGGCGGTTGCCGCGGGGGTGTCCGTCACAACCCCCTTCTTCAGGCCTCGATATCGCATCCACCGGCGCCTCAGACGATCACGGGTTGCGCTTCTCCGCCTGGAAGATTACTCCCGACCGATCGATGAATTGTTGTTCCATGGGCTCGCCCTATTCCCGATCAAGGTTCAAGCGAAGACGGTGTTACTCAAGCCAAATCTGGTTGACTACATTCCCGGCAACGCCATCAATACCGACCCTCGACTGGTCGTTGCGGCCGCCGAGGCATTCCGCCGCTTGGGCGCCCGGAGCGTTGTGGCTGCCGAGGGCCCGGGGCACCAACGCGATACTCAGCTCGTGCTGTCCGAGAGTCGCTACGAACAGGAACTGAGGCTGCACAGCATCCCGTTCATTGATCTCAACCGCGACGAACTCTTTCGCGTGCCGATGGGTGCCTCCTACACCGATCTCGAATCTCTGTGGCTGCCAAGAACAGTTCTGGGATCGAGTTTCATCGTTTCCATGCCGAAGGTAAAGGCACATCACTGGTCTGGTGTCAGCCTGAGTATGAAGAATATGTTCGGCGTGGTTCCGGGGAACCGGTATGGTTGGCCCAAGAACATCCTTCACTGGAGAGGAATTCACGAGAGCATTCTGGATGTTTGTGCGACGGTCCCAATTCACTTCGTAATCGCCGATGCTGTCATCGCGATGGAAGGCAATGGTCCACTCAACGGCCGTCCCAGGCCACTCCGGACCGTTGTGCTTGCCGATGACCCCGTGGCTGCCGATGCAACCTGCGCCAGGCTGATGGGCTTCGAGCCGGATCGCATTCCGCATCTTCATGAGGCCTCACATTTTTTAGGAAACTCCTCACCCGATCTTATCGACCAAGTCGGCGAAGTGCTTCGCCGACCCGAGGTGCCTTTTCAAGTCGTCCCCGAATTTCAACATATTCGCGCAATATGAAAATTGGGAACCACGACCAAGCAGCCTGCCGCCGTCAGACAACTAGGAATCACAGCAAGCTACCGGCGGAACTTTACGGTAGGGTCAAGGATCTCGCCCAAGCGCGGACTAGCGTGGAAGACAGGGTCGAGTCAGTTGCCGGTGACGCGCGGGGTAATTTCCTGCGCGGGGTTCTCTTGCTGAGCGTTGTGGCGCACGTCGGCTCCACGCACCCAGAAAATGACATCTTCTGCGATGTTCGTGGCATGATCCGCGACGCGTTCCAGATTGCGGGCCACGAGCAAGGCGTCGAGGGCCTGGCGGGTTAC
>DASPVG010000011.1:0-19467 GCA_035622455.1 Terriglobales bacterium | reverse complement strand
CGACCGTGTTAGTCTATCGCCGTGGCTTCGGCGCCACATGCCCCACGGAAGGCAAACCCGACCTTGAAGTCCCGGACCTTAAGACGCTCGCTTCGCTGGCGCTTAGGACAGAAAAGCAGTCGAGCGATCGATGATGGATTCAGGTCGGCCAGATTCGCGAGCAGCATCTCCGAAGAAGGAAGTCGCGACTCGGGATGCTTCACGTAGGCCTCCGCGTAGCCCTTTTCGAGATCGCGCTCAACCCGTAGTACGCGGTCAAGAGCTTCGTCTGGCTAGTCACCCACCCCTGGAAATCGGACCTGCGGCCCACCTACTACGACACCACTCACAGTACTCCAGCGGACCTCTGCAACACCGGGACAGCCTGCTGTTCGGTCGGACGGTTCAACCGAAATTCTGGTATTGCTTCCAGAACTCAGGCCAGGACAGGCGCGTGCCACGGCACACAAAAATGTCGGGATGTTCCCGACTCTCCTCATTCTCGACTCCATACCGATTGCCGTTATGTCCCGCCAGGCGACAGGCGGTGAACATCTCGTCCACATATTTTTGCGACAGCCCCAGCACAATAAGGGTCGAAGGGGGCGGTGTCGGGTACCCGCGCAGCCAGGCCGAGTTCGTTCCGCTGATGGGCGGAGGCAGGCGGTAGGCCGAACCCAGAATCTCGATTGCACCCTGCTCGCCGTAGTTTCCCACCAGGATGCCAAAACTCCTTTGTTCTTCTGGAGGCAGGCCATCCCGAATGTCGGCCACTGTCTTGACCAGTTCATTCCAGCCGATCTCCTCGCGCAGGTCGCCGTTGTTCTTCAGCGCGAAATCGCGAAGGAAACCGCCCGATGCCAGCGGAATGATGAGAGCGATGGCATACGCGCCACACCCTACCAACCCGGTGAAGAACACGCCCTCGACCAGCCAACGCCAGTGGCGCGACAGTGATCGGACCCAGCCTTCTCCTGCCTTTGCGCCCATCGCCACCAGCGCGGGGTAGGCCGCTGCCAAGTAATAGAATCGCCCCTTGGCAATCAAGAACAGCGCCAGCGGGATCACATACATCCACGCCAGCATTCGATATCGCCGGTCGCGAAAAAAGCACACCAAACCGGCAACCCACAACGGCGCTGCGAACAAATTCGCGCAAATCCAGAACTGCTTTTCGACAAAACCATGGGCCCGACCCTCTCCGACATCGCGCACATGAATGGACCGAAGAAAATGCAGGGACACAAACCCATGCCCCATCTGCCACATGAAATTCGGCAGAGAGATCAGGAGCGCGAGCGCCACGCCTCCCCAGAACCACCCGCTCCTGAGAAAGCCGCGTGCCGGCGTCAGCAACAACCCACCTAGGACCCCGGCGAGAAGAAAACATATCGTGTACTTCGTCATGAGGCCCAGACCGGCGGTCGCGCCGATCGCCAGCCACCACCGCGGGTTCTCGGCTTTCAGCAGACGAATCACGAAATACGCAATCAACACCCACCACAAGTAGTCGAAGGTCGTGTATTGGAATTCCGTACCTTCGAACAGAGGCAGCGGCGAAAGCGCAATGGCCAGAGCCGCCGTGGTCTGTGCCAGCCTGCCGCCGCCCAGTTCGAATGCCATGAACCCGGTCACCATCACCGCCACGGCTTGCGCGAGGGTCGAGAAGAGCCGCAAACCCACCAACGAAAATCCGAAGACTTGAAGACCGATGCGCTCCACAAAGGGCGTCCATGGCGGATACGCCACGAACCCCCAGTCGAGATGCAAGGCATCGCTCAAGACCTGCAGCTCATCGCGATGAAAGCCATAGCGGTGATTGGTTAGCAAATGCACCAGCACCACGGCAGCTGCCATTCCAATCAACACGGCGGTGCTCGCTGGACTGCGCGCAAGTCCCGGTTCGAGACTATGTTGCGTCGCTGACTGCATTGCCGGCGGAGACGCTCCTTCCTCGGCGAAATCCCAGAGACCCCGAAAATCCTTTCTGCCACAGTCTACCGTGGTTTGGCCATGACCGATCTGACACACCCCGAGCCGCCGATTGCGCCCGCGGGATCGGCTGAAGCCGGCCACTCCCCGGATGTCGGTCTTCGTTGTTTCTCCTCTCGGGCCTGGTGCTTTACACTGAAATTGTTGAAGCACGATTACGAAACTCTGATCAGCCGCCTGCGCAACGGCGATCACCGTGCGTTGGCGCGCGCCATCACCACGGTTGAAAACCGTAGTCCGGGTTGGTCGGAACTCCTGAAGGCGCTATTCCCGCTGACTGGCCACGGCCTAATGATAGGAGTTACCGGCGCTCCTGGAGCCGGCAAGAGCACGTTGGTCGATCAACTTGCGAAGTACGATCGCGAAGAAAGTCGCAAGGTTGGCATCATCGCCGTCGATCCCACAAGCCCCTATACGGGCGGGGCCATTTTGGGCGATCGCATCCGTATGCAGGAGCGTTTCTGCGATCCTGGAATTTACATCCGCAGCATGGCAACCCGCGGTTCCTTAGGCGGACTGGCGCGTGCCACGGCTGACGTCGCCACCGTGCTCGACGCCGCAGGTCATGATCGGATCATGATCGAAACTGTAGGTGTTGGGCAGGATGAAATCGATGTCGTGCGCCTGGCCGATGTCACCATTGTCATCCTCGTACCCGGAATGGGTGACGATGTGCAGACCATCAAGGCTGGCATCATGGAAATTGCCGACATTTTTGTCATCAATAAGAGCGACTGGGAGGGCGCCGAGCGGGTTGAGCGCGAGATTCGCGCCCTGCAGTCGCTCGCTGCGCGCAGCGATCGTTGGACTCCGCCGGTCGTCAAAACGGTGGCCAACGAAGGCAAAGGGCTTCCGGACCTCGTTGCCACCATTGCCCAGTACGAGGCCTATCTGAAGCGAGAGAATCTGCGACTCGAGCTCAGGCGGCAAAACTGGCAGGAACGGCTGCTCGAGATGCTGCGCGATACCCTATTCGAGACGCTGCATCAGCAACTCGGGGATGGCACGATTGCCCGCTACGCAGCCGAAGTTGCGGAGCACAAACGCGATCCCTATACCCTGGTGGAGGAAATTGTGGCCAGGTTCGGCCGGGCTACGTAGGGTCTACCCGGCAGCTTCCGGGCGGATGAGGCAAAAACACGAGACGATGTTTGCGATTGACCATCTCGGCATTGCGGTAAAGTCGCTCGCGGCAGCAAAGAGTATTTACGAGAAGCTCGGACTCAGCATCTCGGGAGAAGAGGTTGTCGATGCCGAGCAAGTGCGGCTCGTCATGGTTCCGCTCGGTGAGAGCCGGCTGGAACTGCTCGAGCCCACCTCGGAGAACTCCCCGATCGCAAAGTTCATTCAACGACGGGGGGAAGGATTACACCACATCTCGTTGCGAGTCCCCGACCTCGCTGCCGCTGTCGAACGGCTGAAAGAGAATGGGATCCGCATGGTTTCCGAGCAGATTAGGGTTGGCGCCGGCGGGCACCGCTATATCTTTGTGCATCCGTCGAGCGCCGCCGGAGTGCTGATCGAGTTGGTAGAGTCGAGACACTAGGTAGATTCAGGCCCGAACGGGGATTCGATTGCATGCTCCTTCTCGCCACCGACACCTCGGGAACGAATGCGAGCGTAGCGCTCGCCAACTGTGGACCTGGCAAAGACCCTGAGATTGTGGAGCTGGTTCCATTGACCGCCGGGGCATTTTCCGCGCAGCTTGTGCCGGAGATCGCTTCGTTGCTCGAGAAGCATCACTTCAGCCGGCACGATCTCGAGGCATTCGCCGTAGCCTCCGGCCCAGGCTCGTTCACCGGTTTGAGGGTGGGACTCGCAGCCATCAAGGCACTCGCCGAAGTCCTCGAGAAACCGATTGCCGCCGTGTCCCTGCTGGAGGCCGCGGCCTCTCGAAGTCGCACATCCAGCCAAATTCTGGTTGCCCTCGACGCCGGACGAAGGGAGGTCTACGTGGGTGAGTTCGCCGGCCAAGGCCGGGAACGACGCGCAGTTGCTCAAAGCCTGATCAGTCGCGAGCAGTGCTTTCGACGAGCGACAGGCCTGACTCTCGTAACCCCCGACCGCGAGCTTGCCGAGGCGGCTCTGGCGCAGGGCCTCGAAGTCGAGCAGGTCGGGCGTCCTAAAAGCGACGTGATCGCATGCCTGGGCTGGCTGAAGATTCAGTCGGGCGAGACGGTTTCCCCGGAGGAACTGGAGGCAAACTACCTGCGGCGGTCCGATGCGGAGATCTTTGCCAAAAACACCCACTAGCCCTGCTGCTCGCACGTCGCCAAGAATCTGGAATGGCGAGCCCGAAGCCTTGAGGGAATCTCAGGTGCACATCCGATTCGCCACGCTCGAAGACCTGCCTTCGCTCCTGGCCGTCGAGAAGGATGCTCTCACGGCTGTGCACTGGTCGCTCGAACAGTACCAATCCGCCTGGAGGGAATTCGGGCCCCAAAGGATGCTGCTGGTCATCGAAGAAGATTCCACCATTCAAGGCTTCCTTGTGGCCCGTGCGGTCGACCAAGAGTGGGAGGTCGAAAATCTTGCGATTGCCGCTTCCGTGCGGCGCCGAGGTCTGGGGGCACGCCTACTCGGGCATTTTCTCAACCTGGTGCGTCGTCAATCCGGGGCATCTGTGTTTCTCGAGGTACGCGAATCGAATCGCGCGGCGCGAGGCCTGTACGAGCACTGTGGCTTCATCGAGTACGGCCGACGCAAGGACTACTATCGGAATCCAAACGAAGACGCAGTGCTTTATGCCTTCCGCTAGGTTGCACCAGTCTCTGTGCGATCGTCGACAAGTCGCTCAAAATCAAGGGTATCGTCGGCAGTTCCGGGAGAGAATTTCGCGTTGAAGCAGTGCTAGTCCTATGGTACCTTGAACTCGACTATCCGGTTAGGAGGTCTGCTGGATGCTAACTTCTAGGGACCAGCTCCTAGCCAGCCACGAGGAATTTCGTAAGCTGGCGATGGAGCACACGGAATACGCAAAACGTCTCGATTTACTCACCCAGAAACGCTATCTCACAGACGACGAAAAACTAGAAGAAGTACGACTGAAGAAGCTGAAACTGCGCCTGAAGGACCAGATGCAAAGCATCGAGCGGCAGTTCCAGCAACAACATCAGGTCGCTTAATTTCATCACCGTTCCGGCGGCATCGAGGCCGCGGAAGTTGAGGTGTCTCGCCACCACCGCCACAGGTAAGCAGTTTGTTTTGTTGGTCCGGGGAAGCCAGGAGAGTTTCCTGGCTTGAACTATAATTAAGACTGCTCCCCATGGTCCGCGACGCTTACTACTACGCGCTTCCACTCGGTGCAGCGGCGATTCTCATTGGCTGGCTGGCCAGCCCGGGATGGGCGGTCCCGGCCGTGCTTGTGGCTTTGTTTCTACTGTGGTTCTTCCGTGATCCCGAGCGGGCAATTCCCACTGCCCCAGGTGCTTTGGTCTCCCCCGCCGATGGCAAGGTCACGCACATGTCAGAAACCCTGGAGGATGGTTCTCGCTGTCACCGCATCAGCATTTTCTTGAGCGTGTTTGACGTCCACGTGAACCGCTCTCCGATTAGTGGCGTGATTCGCGAGGTTCGCTACCAGAAAGGCAAGTTCCTCAATGCCATGGGCGCCGCCTCTGCCCATGAGAATGAGCAGAATATTGTAAAGCTGGAGGGTGAGGGCCAGACGGTGGTGTTCAAGCAAATCGCAGGACTTCTGGCACGAAGGATCGTTTTTACCAGGAAGGTGAGCGATCACGTGGAACGGGGCGAGCGTGTAGGCATGATCAAATTCGGATCGCGAGTGGACGTGCTCGTTCCGGGTTCGAGCATGATTCAGGTGAAGGTGGGCGATAGAGTAAAGGGTGGCTCGAGTGTTCTCGCATATCTCGATTCTGAGCCGCAGCTTGCGGTGCCCGGAGCGGCGCGGCGCAGTGAAGGAGTGAGCTGAAAATGGACCCGCACTTTGAGCCGGTTCCAAAGCGAAGAAAGGAAGATAGGCCTCCAAAACGACTGCGCAAAGGCATGTACATCTTGCCCTCCCTGTTCACCACCGCGAACATTGCCTTGGGCTACTATGCCATCCTGCAGGTTACACACGGGACCCCTCAAGACCCCTCTCATTTCGATAATGCTGCCAAGGCCATTGGATTCGCCGTGCTGTTTGATGGTCTGGATGGCCGGATTGCGCGGATGACACACACCAGTAGCGATTTCGGCAGGGAGCTGGACTCCCTGGCCGACGTCATTACCTTTGGAGTGGCACCTGCCCTGCTCGGTTGGATGTGGGGATTTCGCCAGCTGCCGACCTTCCTGGGCTCCTCGGAATTGACCGGCAAGTTGATTCAATTGGGTGCGGTGGCCAGCTTTTTGTTTGTGATCGCCGGGGCCAGCCGCCTGGCGCGTTTTAACATCACGACCAACCCACAGCCTTCGAATCCGGGTCGCCCGGGAAAGAAGTATTTTGTGGGCATGCCGATTCCCGCCGCGGCCGGCGTCATTGCGGCGGTCGTGCACTTTTCCGAGGGAGATCCGATCAGTTCTTTGTGGGCCTGTCTGACCTGGATGGGCATTATGATCTCCGCCGGATATCTCATGGTGAGCACCTGGCGCTTTTACAGCTTTAAGGACATCAATCTGCAGGCGCGCCAGCCGTTCCGGCTGGTGGTGGTATTCGGATTGTTGCTGGCGGGCATTTATTTTTTCTCGCAGTGGCTGCTGTTCCTCATGGCGCTTGCTTACATGGCCTCCGGAGTGGTTTGGCGGCTGCAATGGATTTTCCGCCGCAGGGGCAGTCCGCCGCCGCCTTCTTATCGAGAAGCTTCCCCGATCTCATGAGTTCGAAGCTGAAATCCCGGATTCTATCCCACGCCGAAGCCCCCGAGGGCAACAATCTCTTCCGGGTGGCGATTGTCGGCGGTGCCACACTCAAAGGCAAGGAAATCGCCGAAATGCTCGAAGCGCGCAATTTTCCTTTCGCGGGCATTAAGCTGCTGGACGACGATGAATCCCTCGGCCAGCTCGAGGCCGTGGGCGACGAAGTCACCTTTATTCAAAAGGTCCGGGCCGATGAGTTTCGCCGCCTGGATGTCACCTTCTTCGCCTCCGACCCCGAGTGCACCCGCAACACATGGGAACTAGCGCGCGCTGAGGGTAGCGCGATTGTCGATTTAAGCTTCGCTCTCGAGGACGAGCCGGAAGCCACCGTGCGATCGCCTTGGATCGAACGTCAATTGGGAAAGCCGTTCATTCCAGAATTCGAACCCGGGCCGTCGGTGGTGGCGCACCCGGCCGCCGTGATCTTGGGGCTGCTCGCTTTGCGTGTGCACAAGGCTCTCCCGTTGAGGCAAATCACGGCTACGGTGTTCGAACCGGCGTCCGAACACGGGCAAAAAGGCTTGGATGAACTGCACGAGCAAACCGTGAACCTGCTTTCCTTCCAGCCGATTCCAAAGACCATCTTTGATACCCAGGTCGCCTTCAACTTGGTCGCTCAATATGGGGAACGGGCGGGGTCCGCCCTGGCTACGGTCGAAAGGCGCATTGTTGATCATTACCGGCGTATCGCTGGCAAGCACGCGCCACGCCTTTCTCTTTTGCTGATCCAAGCCCCCGTTTTTCACGGATACGCCCTTGCTCTCCATGTAGAAACCGATCAAGCGGTGGATGTCGGACTCATCGGGCAAGCCCTAGCCGGGGACCACGTCAACTTGGTGGTAGGCGCCGAAAACGCTCCCAGCAATGTGAATGCGGCGGGACAGGCAGACGTGCAAGTGTCCGTGCTTCCCGATGCCGGGCAGCCCAAAGCCTTCTGGCTATGGGCGGCTGCCGACAACCTGCGGATCGCGGCCGCCACCGCCGTCGAGTGTGCGGAAAACATTTTAATCAGCCGTCCGCGAGGCAAGATTCAATGAGCCAGGTGGCCCGCCTGCCGGTGCCCGGCCTAGCCTCTTCGAACCTCCCGGTGGCCGCCGTGGTATGCTCCTTTCTCGTCATCCTTGGCTGCGGCTATCACACGGCAGGACATACGTCGGCGATTCCCCAGGATGTTCGCACCATCGCGATCCCAGCCTTTGTCAACCAGACTCACACCTATAGAATTGAGCAAATGCTGACCGCCGCGGTCGTGCGGGAAATGATCACCCGTACTCATTACCATGTAGTTCAGGATTCCGGGGACGGGGCCGACGCCACGCTTCGCGGAAGCGTGCTTTCGGCCTACACCACCCCGCTCACCTATGATTCAACGACCGGACGCGCGGCCAGTGTGCTGGTCGTAATCTCGGTGAGCGTGTCGTTGGCGGACAAGACGGGCAAGGTTCTCTATCGAAATCCTGCTTATCTTTTTCGCGAACAATATGAGATCTCCCGAGATCCAAACAGCTTCTTCGAGGAAGACACTCCGGCGCTGACGCGGCTGTCCCGTGACTTTGCGCAAACCCTGGTGTCCAACGTCTTGGAGGGGTTCTGATGCGCTCTTTCTCTCAGACGGATCGTTTCGTCGCTGATGTCGAAGCGCGCAAGCTGGCGCCGGCTTACGTCTTTGTGGGAGACGAGGTGTTCTTTCGCAAACGCTGCCGCGAAGCCATCCTCGAACATCTGGTTCCACCCTCCCTGCGCGATTTCGCGCTCCTCGAGTTCGACTTAGCCGAGACCGAATTAGTGGAGATTCTCGATCGCGCCCGAACCTCGTCCCTGATCGCGCCCTTTCAGGTGATGTTCGTCCGCGGGGTGAAGAATCTGTTCACTCGCGGAGCCCACCAAGAGAAGTTGGCCGCCATTGAAGAATACTGCAAGAACCCGAATCCGGCGGCCTTGTTGATCTTCGTCGCCGATCACATCAGTATTCCCGCCAACGCCCGGCGAATCGAGCTCGCCGACAAGGAGGCCTACCTGCGCATTCGCGACACTTTGGGATCGTACTGCGCGATTGTCGAGTTAGCGCGAGTGGAAGAGAGTGACGCGGTACGCTGGATCAGTGAGTATTCGACCGCGCACGGGGTGAAGATTGAAGCCGATGCTGCTCGTGAGCTGGTGGATGCGCTCGGCGGCGACATGATGATGATCTCGAACGAACTGGAGAAACTTCTGTTGTATGTCGCCGAGAAGAAACGGATCGCTTTGGACGACGTCGAAGCCCTGGTGTCGGCAGCCAAGCAGCGGTCCCTCTACGAGCTGACGGACGCGATCTCAGCCAAGGACCGGGTGCGGGCACTGGGAATGCTCGATGCAGTTCTGACGGCGAGCGCGGGCGACGAAGGCGCCATCGGAATCCTCTATATGCTGGCCAGGACATTTCGCCAAATGCTGGTCATTGTGGAACGCAATGTGCGGGACCAGCGCATGCTATGGGCTGCGCTGTGGCCGGGCTTTCGCGTGCCTCCGTTTGCTGCCGAGGATATCCTGCGGCAGGCTCACCGATATAAATCAAAACGGGAACTGATGCAAGCCATTCGGCTGGTGGCCAAAACCGATCTCGCGCTGCGCTCCAATCCACCGAACAAACGATTGCTTCTTGAAAAGCTGGTTCTCGATTTGAGCGCCGAGTCAAAACCAGAAGTTCCGGGGTGGTCGCAGGAAGAGTTGCCGGTATGAAGTGAAGCCTGAGCGGCCGACGGTTCGCCAATCGCTCGGCGCATCGAGGCTCAGGATCAAAGGCACACCGAAGGCCACCAGAATTCCTTCGGGTTCCCTCCTTCGCCCTCGGGTGCGATCTCGAGCAGGAAGACATGGACGTGCTCGCTTATTTCGACCGCATCGGGCACCGGGGACCGAGCCCGCCTTCCCTCGACACATTGCAGGCACTGCATCGTGGGCACATGCTGGCCGTGCCATTCGAAAATCTCGACATCGCACTCGCCCGACCCATCGTCTGCGATGAAGAGGCGATCCTCCGCAAGATCGTGACCCGACGGCGAGGCGGCTTCTGCTATGAACTGAATGGGGCCTTCGCAGCTCTTTTGCGCGGGCTGGGGTTCAAAGTTACTCTGCTGTCCGCCCGCGTGCCCCGCGAAGACGGCTCGGATGGCCCCGAATTCGATCATCTGGCGCTTCGTGTGGACCTCGACGAGCCCTGGCTTGCTGACGTCGGATTTGGCGACTCGTTCCTTCAACCCCTCAAGTTGCAGATGGGAATCGAGCAGCCACAGGGCAGACGGAAGTTCCGCATCATCGAGCAGCACAAGTCGCTGCAAATGGAGATGGCAGAAGCAGGCGGAAGCTGGAAGCGCCAGTATTCGTTTTCGCTTGTCCCACGACAGCTTGGGGAGTTCGCCCAGATGTGCCACTATCATCAAACCTCGCCAGAATCCCCTTTTACCCAGTCGAACCTGTGCAGCCGAGCTACCGGCGACGGTCGCATTACTTTGGCCGGGCAACGGCTGATTATCACGCGAGACGGAGAGAAGGAAGAATCACTCCTAGCTTCCGATAGGGATTGGCATGAGGCCCTGAAGAAGTATTTTCAAGTAGTGCTTTAGCGGTCGCTCCCCCACGCAAGACGCGGAGATCAAGAACGGCCTCCGGACAGATTGGCGAAGCCGGCCACATCCAAGCGCCAGCCGCGAGCGAGGCCACAACAGGAGCTCGGTGGTACGCAGGTCGACACCATGGTAATCGATCTCGAGCTACGAGCTGGCGGTTCGGACCTCTTCTCCGATGTAGAATCTGAAGGTCGTGACTATTTCATGGCTCGGAGCCGCGCCGTCAGACGGGACTTGGAGCGGGCGGCGGTGTTGGCGTGAATCACGCCCTTTTGCGCTGCTTTATCCAATGCGGAAAACGTCTGCCCGAGGAGCCGCTCCGCCGCAGGCTTATCCCCTTTCGCCAGTGACTCCCGCATCTGCCGCAGGGCGGTGCGTAGACGGGAAGTGTTGGCGCGGTTATAGAGGGTACGCTTTTCGGTTTGACGAGCGCGCTTCAGCGCAGAAAAATGATTTGCCATGGAGACGACTTAACCTTTGTTGTCGGATTTCTCTTGCGAAAACTCGGTAGGTTTTTATTGTACGGAACTCACGGGAAGCCGGTCAAATCCGAGATTAGCGTTTCTCGGCAACTTCCCCGGACAGTAACCTGCAAAATGTTTCAGTTGCGGGCCCCCGAGGCGGATCCCTTCGTACCATCGCATCTTGCGGGCGCCTCAGAGGGTCGGCCCATTGACTCACTGGTAGCGCGGGGGTACTCTATTCTCAATGGCAGTTGCCTGCACGTCGGGTGCGAGTATTCCGTCAGGTTCCACCTCCAAAGAGAATCAGCGTCTCATAACTGACCCTGGTATGGTCCGCCAACGGGAACTAACCGATCGACATATCGAGAGCCAGCCACAACGGACCCACAAGCTCGACCCCAGGGTTGGTCACGACGGCGTTCGCGTCGGCTCAGGGTACGAACCGACTCATTCCCGAGGTGATATCAAGACTGAATGAAGAAAAGTATCGAGATCAGTGACCACATCGAGACCCTGTTCGGAACCAGGGATGAGAACCTGCATGTGCTCGAAGAAGGGCTCAATATCAATATCGACTTGCGATCCGATTCGATTGAATTAGAAGGTGCGCCCCGCGACGTCGCCCGTGCTGAGCAAGTCTTCGCCGATTACGACCACCTGCAACGTACAGGACGGACCTTCAATAATGGCGATCTGAACAGCATGCTGCGCGTGCTGATGGCCGATCCTAAGGCCACGCTGCGCGGCTTGGCGGAGGCGGGCCGCCAGCGCTCCTTTGGGCGACGCACGGTGCAGCCTAAGAGCCTGAACCAGCGACGCTACCTGGATGCCATCGAGCAGCACGACATGGTTTTCGGCATCGGGCCAGCGGGCACGGGCAAGACTTACCTGGCCGTGGCCATGGCCATTTCGGCACTGCTCGCGAAGCGAGTGAACCGAATCATCTTGGCCCGGCCGGCGGTAGAGGCCGGCGAGCGACTCGGATTTCTGCCGGGTACGCTACAGGACAAAATCGATCCCTATCTGCGTCCCCTCTACGACGCGCTCTATGACATGCTCGATCCCGAGAAGGTGGACCGTTACCTAGAGAAAAACGTCATCGAGATCGCGCCCATCGCGTTTATGCGAGGGCGAACCTTGAATGATTCGTTCGTCATTTTGGACGAGGCCCAAAACACTACTTCCGAGCAGATGAAGATGTTTGTGACCCGGTTGGGCTTTAACTCGAAAGCCGTCATCACGGGCGACATCACCCAGATCGATTTGCCCAGCGCCCGGCGAAGCGGGTTGCTCGAAGCCGGTGACGTGTTGAAACATGTGGAAGGATTGAGCTTCGTTTATTTTGACGAAGGCGATGTGGTACGGCATCATCTCGTACAGCGCATTATTCGTGCCTACGATGAGCACAAGGCGAGGATGGCGGAACAGCAGCAGATGTCCTTGTTGGATGCGAAGAACGGCCCCAATGGCAAGGCCGGCGACAATGGTGTCTCCCAGGAGAACCGACGAGTGCCGTCCCAAGAACTCCAGAGCGAAGAATAGAACCTTGTGCTTGAACAGGAGGGTCTCGAGACCCTCCTGTTTTTTGCTTTTGCAGCCGGCAACCGGCTGGGAGAGCAAGGCCTGCAACCGATCCCGGACGCGAAGGCAAAGGTTAATCATGCCGGCACCCACAGACACGGTGATCATCTTGCACAAGCCGGTGCGGGGGTTGAGCAAAGCGGCGTTGTCGCGATTTGTGTCCCGCGCGCAGCGCACCGCTCGCCTTCCCGGCCAGGTCAATGTTTTGGTGACCACCAGTCGCGACCTGCGCGGTCTGAACCGGCGGTTTCGAGGCAAGAATGAGGCCACCGACGTGCTGTCGTTTCCCGTCCTCGATGAATCGGTTAAGCTAGCCGGGGATATCGCGATCTCTGCCGATATTGCCAGCCAAAATGCACGTCTGCTGGGCCACAGCCCTGCCGACGAGATCAAAATTCTTGCTCTGCACGGCCTGCTGCATCTCGCCGGCTACAACCACGAACGGGATGATGGAAGAATGGCGAAAGAGGAATGCCGTCTCAGGAAATCCTTGCAATTGCCCATGGCATTGCTGGAGCGCTCTGCCAGCCCGCCCCGGCGGGCCAGGCGCTCGCCAAGTCGCGCTGCCAGCCAGAAAACCCGACCTCGACGAGCCGTTCGATGAACCTGATCATTCTAGCCGCACTTTTCGTCCTTTTCGGGTTGATGACTCTGGTCTCTTACGTAGGTCGTGTCTATTCCGAGATGGGCAAGTTTCTTTCCCGCCAATTCCAGGACAATATCGATGCTTTCGAGCAGAAGGTGGAGCCCAGGCTCGGTGTCAGTCGGGATCGAGTAGCGCTCTCGATGTCGGTCTGGGGCCAGCTCACCACGGCAGCGGTTGCCATGCTGGTGGGCTTCACCGTATTTCGTGACCGTGCCTGGAGCATCTATGAAATCCTGCAGGCCACCTTAAGTTTGATCCTCATCGTGATCCTCTTTCATCGCTTCCTGCCGTTTCTGTTGTTCTCCCGCACCAAGGGCCTGTGGCTCATGCGGTGGACGGTGCTGCTGAGAATGCTCGTTTACCTCATCCTGCCGGTGACCCTGGTACTGGGCTTTCTGCAGTCGGTGGCCTCCCTGACCCGGGAGCATGCCGAACAGGAACCGGAAACGCAGGCGGAAGCCGTGGACGCCTTGATTGAGGCGGGTCAAGAGGAAGGTATTCTCGATGAAAGCAATCGCGAGATGATCCAGTCCGTGGTCAAATTCGGGGAGAAGACGGTCCGTGAGGCTATGAAGCCCCGTCCCGAGATTGTTGCCGTGCCCACCAGCACCACCATCGAGGAGTTTGTCGAGCTCCTGCGCCATAAACCCTTTTCCCGCGTACCGGTTTATGAAGGGACCATTCACAACATCAAAGGAATCGTCTACGCCCAAGACATTCTGCAGGTGCCCGACAGTGAAGCCCACGCTCGTACGGTGGACACGATCATGCGCAAAGACGTGTATTTTGTTCCCGAGAGCAAGCTGGGTAGCGATCTTCTGCGCGAAATGCAGAAGAACAACATTCGCATGGCGATTGTGGTCGATGAATATGGTGGCATCGCCGGTCTTGTAACCATCGAGGATCTGGTCGAGGAGATCGTCGGCGAGATTGGCGATGAGCATGACAAGACCGATGTGGTCCGCGAGAACGAGCACTCCTATATCGTGCCCGGCGGCATGGATGTGGATCGTCTCGCCGAGTTATTTGGCATGCGACCCGAAGGCAAAGCGTCGGCTACCGTAGCAGGCCTGGTCAGCGAGCTGGCGGGTCGGATTCCGCAAAAAGGAGAAGTGGTTGAAGAGGACGGGCTCCGTTTCGAAGTTTTGGAATCAACCAAACGCCGGGTCGAACGGTTGCGCATTACCGCAGTCGAACCCAGACAGATGCGGTTGATATAGTTAGGGTAGCGCTCGAGGGGACGGGGCGGAGCAACCAGCCCCGACCGGCTGCGGGCACGACTTGGTACGATGGCCTTCCGCTCAGGATTCGTCTCGATTCTCGGCCGACCCAATGTGGGAAAGTCAACCCTGCTGAATGCCCTGGTAGGCCAGAAGCTCGCGATTGTTAGCCCGAAACCTCAGACCACTCGTAATCGGATTCTGGGCATCCTCGAAGTTCCGCCGCAAAAGAACCGACCCGCAGGCCAGGTGATCCTGATCGACACTCCGGGGGTGCATAAACCCGACAGCTCTTTGGGGCGTACGATGATGGCCGAAGTTCGGCAAGCTTTGGCGGGCTGCGACCTGCTTTTGCTGATGGTAGACGCTACCGAGAAGTTCGGCCGCGAGGACGGGTTTGGGCTCGAACTGGCCAAGCATTCGCGCACACCGGTTTTGCTTCTGTTGAACAAGATCGATCGGATCGCTCAAAAAGATCGACTTCTGCCCATCATCGAGGACTACCGTCAACGACACGACTTTCGAGAAATCATTCCCCTGTCGGCGCGCACCCGGGAAGGGCTGGATCGGCTGCTCGAAGCCTTGCTCAAAGACCTGCCCGAGGGCCCTCGCTATTTCCCCGCAGACCAGATCACCGATCAGCCGGTGCGTTTTATGGCGGCGGAAATCATTCGCCAGCAGGTCGTCCTGGCCACCAGCCAAGAGGTGCCTTACGCCGTGGCGGTCGTGATCGAGGAGTTCGAGGAAAGCGAGAAGCTGACTCGCGTGGCGGCGACGATCCATTGTGAGCGCGAGGGGCAGAAGCGGATTCTCGTCGGCCGGCATGGACAGATGCTCAAGAAGATCGGTACCGCTGCGCGCTCCGAGATTGAGACACTGGTCGGCACACGGGTTTACCTGGATCTGTTTGTAAAAGTCAGTCCCCTGTGGCGCGAGTCGAAGCCTTTCCTCGAAGAATTAGACTGGCGACGGCGGTGGGTCGAGGGCCGAGGCTAGTTGCGGCCCACGTGTCTCCGGTCTATTCCTTCGCCGCAATCCCCAGGCTCCTCATCTTGCGATAGAGATGGCTGCGCTCCAGGCCCAGCACCTCCGCCGTGCGGCTCACGTTCCCGTAATTCTCATCCAGTTTTTTTAGGATGTAATCGCGCTCATAGGCGGCACGGGCCTGGTGCAAGGTAGAGTCGCTGCCCACCGCACGGCGTCCGCCATCCCGCTGAATCAGCGGGGGCAGATGCTTGCGCTCAATCCGGACTACCGTGGGGTTCATGATGACGATGCGTTCCATCACATTGCGCAATTCGCGCACATTCCCTGGCCAGGAATAGCGCATCAGAACCTCAATTGCATCGTCGGTGATTTCCCGCGAGCGTCGCCCGTAGCTGGCGGAGAACTCCTTGAGAAAATGGCGCACCAGCAACGGTATGTCTTCCTTGCGCTCGCGCAGGGGAGGCACCGAGAATGGAATCACGTTCAAGCGATAGAACAGGTCTTCCCGGAAGTTCCCTTTCGAGATTTCTTCGTCCAAATCCTTGTTGGTCGAGGCAATCACCCGCGCATCTACGGTGATGGCTTCATCGCTGCCGACCGGGACAAACCGCTGATCCTCCAAGGTGCGCAAAACTTTGGATTGTGTTTTCAAGCTCATGTCCCCAATCTCATCGAGGAACATGGTGCCCCCGTGCGCTTTCTGGAACGTCCCCTCTTTGTCGGCCAGCGCACCCGGAAAGCAGCCCTTGCGATGTCCGAATAGCTCGCTTTCAATCAGATCCTCGGGAATGGCCGCGCAATTGACTTCGACAAACATCTCGTCTTTGCGCTGGCTGTTGAGATGAATGGCGTGTGCCACCAACTCTTTGCCCGTCCCGGACTCTCCATAGATCAACACCCTTCCATTGGTGGGGGCCATGATCTGGATTTGCTGACGCAAGGCCTTCGTAGGAACGCTTTCGCCAACAATGACGCTCTTCGGAATCAGTTGTTTTTTGAGCTCGCGGTTTTCTTCCCGCAATCGCTTGGCATCGATCGCGTTCTTAATGACGATCAGGGTTTTCTCGATGGAGAGGGGTTTCTCGAGGAAATCGTAGGCACCCAGCTTGGTGGCCCGTACTGCGGTCTCAATGGTACCGTGCCCGGAAATCATGATGACCTCAGACGCGGCCTCCATCTCCCGGATCTTCACCAGAGTTTCCAGGCCGTCCATTCCCGGAAGCCACACATCCAGCAGGACCACGTCAAAGCTGTTCTTCCGCAACGTCTCTAAACAAGCTTCCCCGGTGCCCGCCCCGGCGGTCTTGTAACCTTCCTCCTCGAGCACGTCCTTGAGGGAGTGCCGAATGCTGGCTTCATCATCCACGATGAGAATGCTATGCATGTTGCTGATTCACGGCAGGGGCAGCGACCGCCTCGGAGGCCACCGGGAGTTCGATGATGAATTTGGCGCCCACCGGCCGATTCTCCTCGACTCGAATCGAGCCGTGGTGGTCCTCGATAATACGGCTGACAATGGCCAAACCCAGTCCGGTGCCACGCTTTTTGGTGGAGAAGTAGGGCAGGAACAGGCGCTCTTTCAGCTCCTGTGTCACCCCGTGTCCGGTATCGGCGACCGTGATCTCAACCGCGTCGCGGCTCGCCACCAGGGCCGTCGAAATCTGAATTTCGCGGAACATGGCGAGCTGCATGGCCTCGGCAGCATTATCCAGCAGATTGGCCAAAGCACGCTTAATCGCCTCCGGATCGGCCATAACTTCCGGCAGGCCCGGAGCCAGCGACTTGCGAATGCGGATATTCTCCAAACGGCCATCAAACATGGCCAACGTGGTTTCTACGATCGTATTGATGCTGGCCGGATGCGGCCGGGCCCTGGGAAACCTGGCCAAGGCGGAAAATTCATCGACCAGAGTGCGAACCGTCTCGACAGCTCCGGCAATCGTGTCCGCGCAACTTCGTATCACCCGCCACGACGCGGGATCGGGAGGTTGATCGCGCGCCAGGTGCCGGCGAATGCGTTCCGTGGACAGGGCGATGGGAGTCAGCGGATTCTTGATTTCATGCGCGACCCGCCGTGCGACCTCACGCCACGCCGCTTGCTTTTGCGCCTTGAGCAGCTCCGATAGATCTTCAAACACCAGAACATATCCCAGGCCCTGACCATCGTGTTTGAGCGTGGCCACCGTGACCGCCACATTGAGGGTGGCACCCTCGAGCGCCATTTCCATCTGGGTTGTGGTGGTGCCCATGCGCTCCGCACGCCGCAGCAGCGACTCCAGTTCCTCAACAATGTCTCCTCGAAACAGCTCTGCGAGCGAGGAGTCGATCAGTCCGGCGGGAATGCCGGATCCAGCCCCGGAGGGATGCAATAATCGCAGTAAGGCATGGTTGACATGAGTCACGCGGCGCTCGGCATTGAGCGAAAGCACTCCATTCGGAATACTTTCGAGGATGGTCGCAATCTGCCGGCGGCGTTGCTCGAGGGCGACGTTGGCAGCCGCTAACTCCTGGCTGGAAGACTCCAGCTGCTGTCGGCTGGTCTCTAGCTCGGCGGCCATGCGGTTGAAGGATTGCACCAGCTCACCGATCTCGTCGGCGCCGTGAACCTCGACGCGATAGTCGAGCCGGCCGCGGGAGATCTCCTGCGTGGCCTCAGCGAGAGCGATCACCGGCCGGGTAACCAACTTCGAAACGAACAGCGCCAGCCAGGTGGCGACAAACAGCACCACCACCGTCAGCAACAGCAACACCTCCATATAGGTGCGGCGCACCAGCCGGCGTCCCCGTGCCAGCTCAAGATAACGCTGCTGGCTGGCCTGAATCTGCTTCACCGTCTGGGAGAATTTCTCGGGCAACGGCATGGCCACCAGAATCAGACCGTGATCGCCAACCGCGGCAGACCCCAGCACGTATTCGGTTTGGTCCCAAGCCAGAACTGACGACGAGAGCGAGGGTGGTGGCGGGATGGAAAGCTTGGACCTGAGTTCGGGCCAGGCAGCGGGCAGCTGGAACGTTGCCTTGGGCTCGCCATTCTCGAGCACCACCGCGAACCCGCCTTCGAGGGTGATCCGGTGGCGCTGAAATTCATCCCGCACTCCGCTGAAGTCACCCTCTCGAAAAGCCTGCTCGATGGCAGAAGAAGTGGCGATGGTCGTGGCTTCCTGCGCGGCATTCTGCGCCGCATACTCGGAAAGCAGCGAGGTCATGGTTGCCGTGTCTCGGCGTACTTCTTCGACTGGGGTGGAGAACCACTTGTCAATGGATCGGTTCATCAGCACGTAAGCGAAAAAGAACATGCCAATGACCGGAAGAAAGGAAAGCAGAAGACTGGCAATCAGCAAGCGGGTGCGGAATTTCGATCCCAGAACGCCCAGTCGCCTCTCCGCGAACAGCTTCAAGACGTTGCGGCCCAGGACGAACGTCAGGGCGAGGAAGAGAACAAAAATGAGCACCGCAAGAAACGCAAAGAGCAGCAGCTGCTGGTTCGTGTCCGGGTTCCAGGTCTGCGGAAGGTCAAAGGAAGTCAGCGCTAAGAGCACGGCACAGATCACCACAAAGCCGAGCGCAACCGGAATGATGACCCGGTTGCGATTCCGGGACTGCCCCGCAAAACGGCCTGAATTCGGCGCAGCCATTGGTTGTTCTCGTCCCAATTGAAACCCTCGAGCTAAAGCTTCATTATAAGCGGATCTTCTAACGAGCTTGACCATCTTACGGTTCCGGCCCGCGAGGAATCTCTAGGAACAGCCCCGGTTTGCCTGGAAGGTCGGGAAGGCACCGAGGAAACATCGCCCGGCAAGCACTGTTCGTCTTGAGCCGAACGAAGTAATTCACTCGGAGGGTTGATCGCGGAGCTTCGCGGGTCGAGTTCGAGATGTGCCCGGCCATTCTCCTGCGGTTGTGTCGATGTGTGTCCTTCCAGATTCAAGCTTTAGCGCGTGATGTTGAGAAAGCTGAAACGCCCTATTCTTGTCATGGGATCGAGAGATTCTTCCTTGATGGGCATCGCGAGACCCCGGGAACTAACAAATCTTGCGCCAATCAAATCAATGGGTTCCATGAGTACAAACGACTTACGTAACCCGTTTGACGTACCAAAGTTACTCGCGCACGACCTGCCTCAGCGTTGACAATTT
>DASPVG010000010.1:0-4578 GCA_035622455.1 Terriglobales bacterium | reverse complement strand
CTTCCGAGACGGTCACCGGAAAAACACCGTTGAGATTGCGTTCGTGATAGGCAGTTTCGTAGTGGTGCCTCTTCACATTCCAGGTAAATACCCGCACCTGGTTGTAGTCGAAGGGCATTCCATCTCTGGTGTCGGTGAGGGCCACAAGGTATTGGGGAACTTTCTTCTCTCCATCGGCTACTTGCTCGAGAACAAAAAATGCGACGATACGCTGACCTTCGGCGTATTGCGCGATCTCGAGCGGTACATCGAGGTCCACCATGCGCGCGAGCACCCAGCCCATGTGCCCCTGAGGATCTCGCACCAGCCACCAATCCTCCCTGATCGCGGACTTGGATGATTCCTGGCTTGCCGGCGTCGCCGTCGTGCCTGGCAGACTCTTCTCGGCCGTCGCTCGCTTAAAGAGGGAAATCTTCGTTCCCTGGCCGAGTTGGTAGAGGTGTTCGGTTTCGCGCCCCGGTTCGAGATGAATGTTCGTGTCATTGCGCGTGGTGCCTGTTGCCTGTAGAGGATCATTCTGCTCTTGCTGAGCCAGTTTCTGGAATCCGTCGTAGACCTGTTGTGAGACCAAGTATCGCTGCTCGATCCAGCCTTCTAGACCACTATCCGTCCTCACGCGTACAAAACGACGCTCCCGTTCGAGTACCTGTACGCGATCAGCGTTCTTAACCGTCCCAGTCTTGTTGTAAAAGGCGGCCACACGGTCACGAAGAAAGGCTTGTGGAGCAGATACGTAGTCGGTTTCGAGCACCCTCTTATGTGCTCGACACGCGAGGAGCGATAGCGTTGCCAGCAAGGGAAGCAGGAGCAAACTACGGAAGGTGATCCCTGGAATCACAAGCCAATATAACGCAGCCCGGCATGGCCGATGTTTAGTGGGATGGTGTCGGCCGGAATGGTTGCTCCGAGGCGATCGATCCTCGAGAGCCGGCGTACGACGCTCGCAGGGGATGCTTGCGAGAGGAAAAGCACACCTGCACCCCGAAGGTTCCGCTCAGTGCGGACCTCGATCCCGCGGAGTTGAAGAGCTGATGGGGTTACTGAGTTACCCTCAGCGTCGCGTTTGCCGTGAAGGTGTTTGCACCGCTGACATAGGTGGCAGTCACGGTTGCCACCTCCCCTGCCGTGGCGGTCGAATTCACGGTTACAGTCGCTGGGTCCTGTCCACCGGTGACCGTGAAATCAGAGGTACTGCCGGTCGACGTGCTGCTGATCGACCAAGTCGCAGTACTGGTTACATCCACCGGGTTGCCGCTCGAAACCGTTGCCAGTGCAGTAAAGTTCTGGGTCCCATTGATCACTGCAGTGGCAGTGGTCGGGTTGATCTTCAGTCCGGTCACATTCGAAAGTGAGACTGTGACCGAAGCCGTGCCGCTGACCGTACCCGAAGCCCCGGTGATGGTCGAGGTTCCAGGGGAAATACCGGTGACAAGCCCGGAAGTGTTGATGGTGGCCACGCTGGTTTCTGAACTGCTCCAGAACACATCGCTGAGGGTTGAAGTGCTGCCATCGTTATAGGTGCCTACGGCACTCATCTGAACCGTACCGCTCTGGTCGATGGTTGCGCTAGGGCCGACCGTAACGGAGGTGAGGGTCGGGTTCACAAAAAAGCCATTGCAACCCACGGCCAACACGAACAGAAAGGCAGCCAGCAGCTGGCCTGCGATCTTATATCTCTGCTTTGGATTCAGCATGTTACGAATTCTGGCAGGACGCGGGGTACCACCACTCCTGAGTATCAATTGTAGCAAACGGAATTGGGCACAGCTCGAATCATAGGTGCAAAATTCCCTGCTACCAACTCAGAACGTAATGATCGCCGAAACTTGCGCAAATCCCTAACCCGGGTTGAAGCTAGTCACCAAGAGTGTCAACACCACGAGCTTCGAACCGACCAGGTGGGGGTCTTACAGGTGAACCCTCCTTCGCCGCATTCCATCGCCTTCATCTTTACACTCGGATGCGAACTGACTCTCCGGCGTAACAAGAAAGATTTGTAAAGGTGGTGTGGTGCGGTCCCCCCGTGTTGGTGTTTCGGCAGAACACTACAACTCTGTCTCGGGCACGGCCATTGTGGGCCGATCCGAGGATTTCCCGTCAACCAGGCAGGGATTCCCCTTGATTCGGCTACAATTAGCGTATGGCCGATCTTGGAAAACTGCTGATCATCGTGGGTGTGATCATTGTCGGCATTGGCGTCGTACTGGCTCTGGCGGGTCGGACGCACGTGCCTCTCGGACGCTTGCCCGGCGATATTCTCTATCGTGGGAAGAACACGACGTTCTATTTCCCAGTAGCGACCTCCATCCTCATCAGCGTGGTGCTCTCCGTGCTGCTCTACGTCATCAGCAGGTTTAGGCATTAGCCGTTCGGGTCCTCGGTGAGTGGCTCGCTCCCTGCGGTAAACTTTTCTCGAGATGTCAGTTTCAGACCAGCTCGGATTCAGCTTTAGTCCCAGAGGACGCCAGATCTGGACGGTGCATGACTTGGTGGCTGCCGTACGCACCCACCTGGAACGGGAATACAGCGATACCTGGGTAGAAGGTGAGATCTCGAATTTCCGGGCGCATGATTCCGGCCATCTCTATTTCACCCTCAAGGATGAGAGCGCGCAGATTCGTGTGGTCATGTTTCGATCTGCAGCGCGCCTCTTGCGCTTCCGCCCCGAGAATGGCATGCAGGTCGTGGCTCGCGGGCGAGTTACGATCTATGAAGATCGCGGCGAACTCGAGATTTCGGCCGAATATCTTGAGCCGAAGGGAGCCGGAAGCCTTCAGGTCGCGTTCGAGCAACTTAAAGCCAGGCTGGAAGCCGAGGGTCTGTTCGAGGCGGGCCGTAAGAAGCCGATTCCCACACTGCCGCGGAAGATCGGAATCGTGACCTCACCTCAAGCCGCAGCCTTGCGCGACATTCTCCACATCCTCGAGCGGCGCCATCACGGAACGAGTGTTCTTATCTTTCCAGCACAGGTGCAGGGAGAGACAGCTGCCCTCGAGGTCAGCGCCGGAATCCGATACTTCAACAAGGTCCGCAGTGTAGATGTGATCGTCGTGGCGCGTGGAGGCGGATCAGCAGAAGATCTCGCTGCGTTCAATCACGAAGGCCTGGCTCGTACCATTGCGTCCTCTTCGATCCCAGTTATCTCCGCCGTAGGCCATGAGACCGATTTCACCATCGTTGATTTTGTTGCTGACCTGCGCGCGCCAACGCCTTCGGCAGCGGCCGAGCTCGTCATCCGCTCGCGCCAGGAAGTCGAAGAGCAGCTCGAGAGCCTTCATGGCCGACTGGGGAAAGGTATCCGATATCGGCTGCTGATCGCGCGCCAGAACTTCACCGAGCTGGCGCGGCATACTGCCTTCGCCCGGCTGATGGATTTCATCCATCGACGACAGCAGCGGCTGGACGATATGACGCACCGATTAACCGAGGCGGAGCGGCGAAGCCTCGAAAATCAACGGAGACGCTTTGAGACGCTATCTGCCGCGGTCCGCCACTATGATGTCCGCCGCGTGCTCGCCAGCATGAGAAAGGACTTAGATGTCCGGACTACGGCGCTGCTTTCTGCCCTACGCACCCAGCTGCGCGAGCGCCGCATGCGTCTCGAGCGCCTGGAGACCGCGCTTGACGCCCTCTCCCCCCTGGCAATTCTTGCGCGCGGTTACGCTCTGGTCTTTGATGACACGGGCGGTCTGCTCAAGGATGCGGCAAAAGTCAACCCGGGAGACAAGATCTCGGCTCGACTGGCCCACGGGACATTGAACGCCACGGTGGAAGGCAAGGGAAACTAGTCCCCCGTCCAATCCGGCGCTTCGCCGCCGAATGACGAACTCGGCTCCGTGTCCTTCCACTCGCGAATCTGCCAATACCAGGCTATGTCGGTTGCGATCATGGCGAAGCGTGGGGAAGGACTGGGTCTCAATTCCGGAGTGCCGGCTTGGGCACTGCTCCATGACTCCCGCTTGCCTGCCGTTTTTCGCCTGCTATACTTCTGAGTTTGTCAGCAAAAGGCGGGCAATCCGCCTGGCCTCGGCCACTAGCTCGAGCTCATCGGAGACTGTCATGACAACCACCACTGCGAGCCCTACCGGCATGGAGCGCGAATTCAACCCTGTCGAGGCACAGGCTGCTCGGTTCGATCTGGCCGCCCACAAGCTCAACCTGGATGAAGGACTCTGGAAAGTGTTGCGCTACCCCAATCGCGAGATTACGGTGCACATCCCGGTTGCCATGGACAACGGAAGTCTCGACGTTTTCACGGGTTTTCGCGTGCAGCATTCGATTGCCCGCGGCCCGGCCAAGGGTGGAGTGCGTTATGCGCCCGATGTCACGCTCGATGAAGTGCGCGCCCTGGCCAGCTGGATGACCTGGAAGTGTGCCGTGGTGAACATCCCGTTTGGTGGTGCCAAGGGGGGCATCATCTGCGATCCGCACAAGATGTCGATGGGTGAACTGGAGCGGATGACCCGTCGCTACACGGCAGAACTGTTCGAATTCATCGGTCCCGAAAAGGACGTACCCGCACCCGACGTCAACACCAATGAGCAGATTATGGCCTGGATGATGGATACCTATTCCATG
>DASPVG010000009.1:0-5122 GCA_035622455.1 Terriglobales bacterium | reverse complement strand
GTGGAATGCCAGCCTTTTCGCCGAGCCCACCCCATCGATGCCAAAGCGAGCCATCAACCAGGGATGGTGGGGGATGAATGGCAGAGGGCGGAGCACGTCCGCGGCGAAGTCACTCCAGCGCTCGGCGAATGGCAGCAGGAGGTTGCGCCATGCTCTTCCATCCGGACCCAGCCAGGATTCCGCTTGCCCAAGATCGCGCTCGAGAATGACGGCCGTGCCGTCGTCGAAAGGGTGGGCCAAAGGCGCTGGCGAGTGAATCCAGTTCAGCCCATAGTCTGCCAAGGGCAGGGACGAAAAGAAAGGTGAACCGGCTCCCATCGGATGCACGGCGGCACCGAAATCGTGGAGAAAGCCGGGCAGGGTCAGCTCGAGGGTTCGCGCCGCTCCTCCGGCGATCGATTCCGCCTCGAACACATCCACCCGCAACCCGGCTTGACCGAGGACGATGGCAGCCGCCAGGCCGTTGGGGCCGGCACCGATCACGCAAGCTCTATTCGTCATGGCGCAGCATCCGAAATCGGCGGTTCCTAGCGATCGTTCCCCAGCCTGCGAGCGGCGCGAATTCACCGCCTAGGCGCAGTATTGGGCAGCTCGATCAGCACAATCTTGCCGTCGGGCTCACGCTCGAGCGTTGGCCCGTAGAGACCCAAGAACTGACGTCGCCACCACAGCCCGGTCGCCCGTTTCTCCGCCATCGTGGTAAACCAATATTGCCAGAGCACTGCCCGGATTTGATGGGGCGGGGCCGAGGGGAATGGGTTTGCCGCAAACAGTGCGAGCACGTCCTTTCGATTCTGCAGCAGCCGTACCTCCGCGTTAGGGACAATGGGATATTCTCGCCAAGATCCGAGCGATGCGAACCACAAATTCCAATCGAGGCGCGGCTGGTAGGGAGCATAGATTCCGGGCGGCTTGCTCAAGTTTTGGGGTTTGTAGCGGAAGGGATAGGGTACCCACGCTTGCCCGTCTTCCGAACCCTGAAATTCAATTTCGTAGCGACCGCGTGTCATCACCGCGAACAGGCCGTACTGGTTTGCGATCCGGAATGGCTCGAGTGCGACTACTGGAGATGTGGGCAGCGGTGCCCGGGGGAGAAACATCCAGATCAGTTCTGCCGTGGTTACGTAAAAAATCCAGCTTAGCATCACGGCGGCGGTGGAAACCTCAAGCCGGTGAGCGGCCAGGCGAAAGTGTCCGACTGCCGAATTCTCGCAATGTATCTCCTCCTCGGGCAGGGCCTGCGATGGACCAGCGCCGCGGAGAACTGCCAGCCGACCCTTGACCCAGCCGGTCAAGGGCAAAAAGAAGCGATCATCGAGCAGCAAGAACCCCAGCGTAAGAACCAGATAATTCAGGAACGTATAGTTGGCGGTAAGAATCACGACAATCTGCCAGGGTGTCACCATGAAGAAAGAGAGGATCTTGAACCGGCGCGGCAAGAACCACATCCAAACCAAGCCCAGCTCCAGGGCAAGCGTGGCATAGACCGTGGCGGCGTGGAACCAATGGGGCAGATGCTGTACGTACCAGCCGATCCAGGTGGGCAAAGGGCCGTTTTGATAGTATTCGTCCATGGCGGTGAAGTGACGCCATTCGGGATCGTGGCTCGCGATCTTGACCACTCCCGATTCGAAATAGATGCGAAATCCCTCCCACAGCAGAAGAAACCAGCTGGCGCGTGAGGGCGGATGGGATCGTCCCAGGCCAGGTAGGAATCCTGGCGGCGCAAAGAAGATCGAGAGGAACCCGGCTTCTAGCAGCATGCCGTCGGATTGGTAACCAGAAAAGTCTTGCGCGGCACTCACAAAGGAAAGGAAGCACAAAAAGCAAACGACGAGCATGCCGCGCGGCCACAGGTTCAGGGCAAGAGCAATGGAGGCCCCCAGGCCGATGGCACAGAGAGCCAGAAGCATGCCCGAGCCGCTCGAAAACCACAGCAGGGTCGGCGCATACCACACGCGTCCGAAATGGTGAAAAGCTGCGGCAACGGCCTCAAGATAGCTCGCCGCCGGTAGAATCCCCTCCGGCCCGATCAAGCCGCGGATCTGGAAAACCAAAGAGTAAAAGGCGGAAAAGTAAATTAGGCCGAGGGCCCGCAGAAACAACCAGCGGGCGATGAGACGCTCGGAAGCACCATGCTGAGAATCAAACAGAAAGCCGATGGCCGATCGAGGAGCCCAATCCATGACCGCGGCAATTATACCGATGGTGATGGCGGCTGGATCTGTCAGCGCCGCCGTCGCTCCTATTCGAACGCCGCTGCCAGGCTAATCTGTATTCCAGGGTTTTCAAAGACATAGCGGCGGGACCTCTTCATTCCCGCTCCGGGTATTGTGGCAATCCAGGGAGAATTACTCCGGTGATCTGGTCTCTTCCTCGCGCTGGTAGCATGCTGTGGGCATGAAATCCAAAAGCCCACTACCAGGCCAAGGGCAAACAAGGCTAGAAAATCTCTTTCGCGACCTCGACTTGTTTCTCACTCAGCCCATGCTTCAGTTCGAGGACCCAGAACCATTAGTTGCAGGCGAGATTCGCAAAGAACTCGGACGGTTGAAATCCCAAGTCGGTCAGGTTGAGAAGGCTCTCGAAGGGCTCCCGCACAATGCGGGCGCCGATGAGGTTATCGCGGCCCTGAAGCAACACGGGATCCTCCACTCCGGCCGTATGAGCGAAACCGATTAGCCCGTTCTCAGGGTCGACCGTACGGGTCTCGACAAAAGATCTTTCCGGTTTTAGGCGATGGAAACCGTCTTTATGTTGGTGAACTCGCGTATTCCGAAATGCCCCAGTTCCCTTCCGTAGCCGGATTGCTTTACGCCTCCAAAGGGCAAGCGTGGATCCGAGGCAACCATGCGATTCACAAAAACCATGCCGGTTTCGAGCTCGTTGATGAGGTGATCGCGTTCCCGCACGTCGTTCGTCCAAGCGCTTGCGCCCAACCCGAAGCGGGTCTCGTTGGCGATTCGAATGGCATCTTCGGCATCCTTGGCGCGAAACAGCGAGGCTACGGGACCAAATAATTCATCCTGGTAGGCTGGGGAATTCTTAGGGATGTTGGTGAGCACGGTCGGGGCGTAGAAATTTCCCGGCCGCTCAAGCTTTTTCCCGCCGGTCAGCAGGCGGGCACCAGCGGCTACAGTCTTCTGCACATCTCGATCCAGTTCCTCTACTCCCTGGGTGGTAGCCAGCGGACCTAGCTCGGTGCTGTCATCAAACGGATCTCCAACCTTCAGCGCTTCCATCGCTTTCACGAACTTCTTCTCGAACTCGCCGGCAATCGCCTCAGCGACGATAAACCTCTTGGCTGCAATGCAGGACTGCCCGTTATTAATGATCCGAGCCTTGACACCGGTGGCGACTGCCGCATCGAGGTTGGCGCTCGGCATGACGATAAACGGATCGCTTCCTCCCAGTTCGAGAACCACCTTCTTGATGCGCTTGGCCGCTCCGCTACCAACCTCGATGCCCGCCTGCTCGCTGCCTGTCAGCGTTGCCGCCACGATCCGCGGGTCGGCAAGGATTGCGTCCACCTGCCTCGAACTAATCAGAAGTGTCTGGAAGACACCCTGGGGAAAGCCCGCCCGACTGAAAATCTCTTCCAGCTTGAGAGCGCATTGTGGGACATTCGAGGCGTGCTTCAGCAGACCAACGTTGCCCGCCATCAATGCCGGGGCAGCAAAACGCACCACCTGCCAGAAAGGAAAATTCCAGGGCATCACGGCCAAGATTGGCCCGAGCGGCTGGTAACGGACGTAGCTGCGCTGGACGCCGGTTTCGACGACCTCATCCGCCAAGAAACGTTCCGCATTCTCGGCATAGTAGCGGCATGCCCATGCGCACTTCACGGCTTCCTCCACGGCCGAGCGCAAGGTCTTCCCCATTTCACCGGTCATGAGCCGGGCGTGAGATTCCTTTTCATTCTCCAGGATCTCGGCCGCTTCCATCATCATTCGGGCCCGCTCTTGAAATGGAACTTTGCGATATTCGCGGAAGGCGAGGATCGCGCGCTGGAGCTTTTCTTCGACGTGCGGGTGCGAGAGGGGTTCGAAGGTCTTTAACAGCTGTTCGGTTGCCGGGTTGATGCTCGCAATGGCCATTGATTTTCCCTCAATCAGTCTCGCCTGCTGGCAGGTTTCCCCACTGGTCCAATCACCCTACCATACCCGATCGGGTGGGCAAAGCCTCGGTCCGGTATGCGAGGGCCGCTTCGACCCTCAGCCAGTCGGCCGACTGCCCGCCAGTCCCTCCCTTGCGAGTAGCATCTCTTTGGTGAGCCGGTGTTTAGGGAGTTTTGATGATTCGACGGCCGGTATCCGTAAGGGGGCCCGTTCGGAGCGCCGAGTTGCGAATATTGCGCCCGGTTTGAGATCGTCTACGGTTGTCACCCGAGCGTGGGAAGTACCTAAGTAAGGAGGCCTGGCTTTTTCTACTTTCCTTGGTCGCGAGCCTAGGGTTAACGTAGCAACGGCTATTTCTTTGAATTATCAGGCACTTAAGCTCACGCTTCGGGCTTTGCGGAGACCAACCAAGCAAACAGAGGGACAAGATTTTGATTGACTTTCCCAGCAAATCTCATAGACTGAGGAACTTCCTGTCAGCCTATCTGTGCTGGCGAGCGTTCTCTAGCGGGTGCGAAGCGGTGAGCGAGATGGCGTGAATCCCTTGCTAGACCGGAAGAATCTAACAGTTTACTTAGAGTTTTCATTTTAAAGGAAGAAGAGGGCGTCATTTTTATGGCAAAACGACGTGGAAATCCTAACTGGGGGAAACCGGAACCGATCGGGCCGATTACTCCGACCATCACCGAGTTCGAACAGGTGGTGCGCGAGTACAAGCTTACGCCGGATCAATATTTACGTTCCACCCGGCTGCGTGAGTGGGCGCGGCGCAACAAGAATTCCAAGTATATTCCCGAGCCCCTGCTTGAGGCGTGGGGATTTGAGATCGAATCTACACTGTAGTCGGTCTTGCTACAGCGAAGGGTCGCCGGGCGGCGACCCTTCGCTTTTTGTGCAGCAGAAAAAACAGCAACCGTTGCGAGTCTGAGATAACAACTTCTCAACCAGCGCTTGCTAAAATCCCGCTATATGATGCCCATTCTGCCATTTGCCGATGTCCCGAC
>DASPVG010000008.1:0-9386 GCA_035622455.1 Terriglobales bacterium | reverse complement strand
GAGGCTTGCTTGTCCTTATCGTAGATAATCGCTCCTTCTGGAATCTGCAGCACGTTCTTGTGCTCTTCCAGAATGATTTCGGCGTTGGCGGTCATCTCGGCCTTTAGTTCGCCCCCTGGATTGTTGATGGACACGCGCACTTCGAAGGTGGTGACATTATCCTTCTCGACGCCCATCGGGGAAATCTTGGTCACCTTGCCATAGAAGGTCTTGTCTTTGAAGGATTCGACCTTGATTCGTGCTGGCTGCCCGAGATAGACCTTGCCGATGTCACTCTCGTCCACCTTTCCCTTGACGTAGACCTGGCTGGTGTCGCCCAGAGTCATGACCAGGGTAGCCGAGGAGCCGAGGACAAGAATCGAGCTCACCGCGTCCCCAATTTCAACGTCTCTCGACAACACGATGCCGTCAATCGGCGAAACGATGTCGGTATAACTGAGCTGCTCTTCGAGCTGCGCCAGATTGGCCTTGTCCTTGGCGACCTCTGCTTCCGATTGTCGAATCTTAGCTTTCAGCACAGTGACCTGCGCCTTGGCAACGTTTTGCTTATTCAGTGCCATCTTGTAGTTGCGGTCGGCTTCGTCGAGCGCGGACTCCGAAACCACCCCATCCTTGGCCATTTCGACCGCACGCTCGTACTGCCGCTTGAGCAGAGGAACATCAGGTCCTTCGGCGTCGACCATGGCGCGCTCGGAATCGGCCTCCGAACTGGCAAGGCTCGCCTCGGCGGCCTGCAGTGCGGCATGAGACTGATCCACCTGGGCTTGAATCTCGTCCTTATCCAGCTGCGCTAGGAGCTGGCCTTTCTTCACCGTATCGCCGTATTCCACCATGAGCTTTTTGACGATGCCGCTGGCCTTGGACTTGACCTCTACCTTGGTGATAGGCGTGACTTTCCCGGTTGCCACCACACTTTTGGCCAGGTCGCCCTTCTCCACTTTCACCAACTTGCTGGGATCGATCTTGGTGCCACTCCGCGTAAAGGCAGTGAGCGCGCCCACACATAGTAATAAGACTCCTACCACGACGCTGATGACGATGATCCGTTTGCGCCGCTTCTTCTTGAGATTGCCGCTGCCGTTCACCTGTACCTCCTCGGCTCGACGGTGTGTCATTTAGCCCTGATCCTTAGTACGGGACGAGGGTGGAATTTGTTCCGGGAGTTCCTAGCCGGTAGCTTGGCCCGCCATCATTCTCTAGTTCGATATCTATTTCGATGCATTAGACCCGGGAACTCCAGAAATGTAAGCAGAAACATGCCGGGAACTTCTCGAAACCAAGAGGGCGAATCCGGAGTGATTCGCCAAATCGAGCTTCCTGGCTAAGATCTTATCCTACATACGTCTAGAGGTACAGGCACCAGTTGGTTCCAACCTACTCCCTTTGGAATGTTAGAATTAGCCATCCATGTACGCTTACGGGCTGCTCCCCCTAGTCCTCATCCTGCTGCTGGTTGCGGCTAACGCCTTCTTTGCGGCTGCCGAATTTGCACTGGTGAGCATCCGCGATACGCGGATCCAGGAGCTGATTGAGGCGCGCCGCATTGGTGCCCGCATCGTCCAGAGGCTCCACCGAAATCTCGACGAGGTGGTCAACGGGGTACAACTGGGAATCACCATCGTCAGCCTGACCCTGGGCTGGGTCGGCGAACCTCGGCTGGCCCACATGTTTCAGGCTTTCCTCGGGCATGTTCCGCATTCCCAGCTTTATGCCCACGGCATCGCGATCGCGGTGGCATTTGTTCTGATCACCTGCCTGCATGTGATTCTGGGTGAGCTCGTGCCGAAATCCTTGGCTTTGCAAAGAGGCGAACAGGTGGCACTGGCGGTTGCCGCCCCGATGGATGTATTTCTGACCTTGACCCGCCCGGTCAACTTCGTTCTGAATAGCGCTGCCGGCTCGGTGCTGCGCCTGTTCGGCTCCCGCAAGATTCGCCAGGGTCCGGTGCATTCCCCCGACGAACTGAAGCTCATTGCGACCGCCAGCCGGCAATCGGGTCGGATCCCGAAGTTTCAGGAGGAGATGATCCATCATGCTCTCGAGCTCGAAAGCATCCCGGTCCGCGCGGTGATGGTCCCCCGGCCCGACATTTTTTCCTTGCCCGGGGATCTCACGCTCGATGAAGCCTTATCGCGGGTGGTCGAGGAGCAGCATTCGCGAATTCCGGTCTATGACCCCCAGAGCGGCCCCGAGCATATTGTGGGAGTGCTTTATGCCAAGGATCTGATGCGCTGGACCCGGCTGCGACTCACGGCGAATCTGGTGCAACCCGGAGCGGGCCGGATCTCCGGCATGAAGATCAACCAGATCATGCGCGATGTGCTGGTCGTTCCCGAGACGAAGGTATTGACCGAGTTGCTCGAAGAATTCAAGAAGCGCAAGCGGCACCTGGCGGTAGTGGTCGACGAGTTCGGGTCGACGGCGGGCGTCATCACCGTAGAAGACGTTCTCGAACAACTCGTCGGCGAGATCGAAGATGAACACGACCAATTGGATGTTGCGTCGCAACCCTCGAGCCTGCAATCGGATGTTGCCCTGGTCCTCGACGCATCGGTAGGAATCCGTGATCTCGAAATGCAACACGAAATCGAGCTTCCTCGCGATGCCGGCTTTGAAACCCTGGCCGGATTCGTGCTCGCTCGTTTGCAGCGAATCCCCAAAGTAGGCGAGGGCTTTGATCACGAGGGTCACCGCTTTGTAGTCGAGGAGATGGAAGGCCACCGGATCGCCAAGGTCAGGATCGAAAAGCTCGAACCCTCGACCATCAGCAAAGCGGGAGATTAGAGACCAATCTCGGAGATCGGCGGATCGGGGACTCGCGCACAAGGAGAAGCCGTGTTTCGCTACCTCGCTCGTCGCCTGCTCTATGCCATTCCGGTCGTCTGGCTGGTGGTTTCGGTCGTCTTCCTGCTGATCCATCTGGTGCCGGGCGATCCCATTTTGCAAATGCTGGGTGAAGGAGCTCCGGCGGTCGATATTCAAGCCGCCCGCCATGCCTATGGTCTCGATGTCCCTCTGGGCAGGCAGTATCTTCAGTATTGGTGGGGGGTGCTGCACGGCGATCTCGGGCCGTCCTTGCGCTTCAATCAAGGCGTCAGCAAACTTATCGCCCAGCGATATCCCTACACCCTGGAATTGACTCTCGCCAGCTTGCTGGTCGCCATCGTTCTGGCGGTTCCCTCCGGTGTACGTTCTGCCCAAAGGCGCAATCGCTGGGATGACCGGCTGCTGAGCCTGGTGAGCCTGTTTGGCGTGTCATTTCCAAACTTTGCTCTGGGACCGATTTTGATCTTGTTTCTCTCGATCAAGCTGCGCCTGCTGCCGGTCTCCGGTTCTGGCACGTTTGCCCATCTGGTACTGCCCGCCCTCACCCTGGGCAGCGGTCTGGCTGCCATCCTCACGCGCATGGTCCGAACCTCCATGCTCGAAGAACTCACGCAGGATTACATTCGCACCGCACGCGCCAAAGGGCTCTCGGAGCGGGCGGTCGTCTACCATCACGCGCTGCGCAATGCGATGATTCCCGTCATGACCGTGCTCGGTCTGCAACTGGGGGCTCTGCTGGCGGGAGCGATCGTGACCGAGACGATCTTCTCTTGGCCGGGCATTGGACGATTGGCCATCCAGGCCATCGGCAATCGCGACTACTACCTGGTCGCGGGCTGCATTCTAGCCATCGGATTGACCTACGTCGCCGTGAATTTTCTCACCGATCTGCTCTATTCGGCAGTGAATCCGAGAATCCGGCAGTGAGAACATCCACACTCGCAACTCCCATCTCGATCCAGCGCGCGGTTCGGCATCATCCATTGGCCGTCGCTGGCTTGGTGCTGGTGGTCATGTTTGTGACCTTTGCCCTGTTCGCCTCCTGGATCGCACCCTACGACCCCTTCTCGATTGATTTGCCTTCGCGCTTATCCCCACCCTCGTCCACCCACTGGTGCGGGAGCGATGAGCTTGGTCGTGACATCTGTTCCCGCCTGATCTATGGTTCCCGCATTTCCATGCTCGTCGGAGGTTCGGTGGTCGTCGCTTCCCTGTCCTTGGGACTGATCGTGGGATCGATCGCCGGCTACTACGGCGGCCGACTGGACCGGATCGTCAACGTGGTGGTGATGAACGCATTTCTTTCCTTTCCCGGGATCCTTCTGGCCATCGCGTTTGTTGCCTTTCGCGGGCCAGGAATTTTCAACCTCGTCCTCGCCCTGTCGCTCGGCGGCTGGGTCGGCTATGCGCGTTTGGTGCGCGCCCAAGTGCTTTCGGCGCGTGAACGGGAGTATGTCGAAGCCGCACGCGCCCTCGGGGCAAGCGATCTGCGCATCCTGGCGCGTCACATTTTGCCCAACATCATTCAGCCGGTGATTGTCCAGGCAGCCATCGGGATGGCCGGCGCTATTCTCGCCGAGGCGACCATGAGTTTCCTTGGCCTCGGGGTCCCTCCACCCACCGCCAGTTGGGGCACCATGCTGAACGACGCCCGCGCGCATCTGTTTGACGCTCCCCATTTGGTTCTGTTTCCTGCCGCGGCGGTCATGCTGGCGGTGCTTTCATTCAACTTCATCGGTGACGCATTACGGGATTACCTGGACCCGCGATCGCGCATGGAAGCCGGCCTCTAGCCTCGGCTGGTTCCAGGGTGCACCGGCTGGACCCTCCTCAGGCCTCAGGAGTGTCAAAATGACGGAGTGAGAATTCTGATCTCGGCCGGTGAAGCCTCGGGCGATATGTACGGAGCGCAGCTGATCGAGGCATGCGAGCGTTTGGCCGGCAAGCTTGGCCCCGGAAACGCTCCCGCCTCTAGCGCGCAGCGCGACTGGTCAACGGCCAGCACCGGCCCTCAGCCAGCCGGGCCGCTCGAGTTTTTTGGGGCGGGGGGAAACCGCATGCGAGCCGCAGGCCTTGACGTGGTCGTCGACGCGCGCGAGCTTGCGGTGGTCGGCATCACCGAGATCCTCGGCCATCTGCCGAAAATCTACCGACTCTTTGCCGAGCTCATCGCCGACGCGGACAAGCGCCGACCCGATCTCGCCGTGGTGATCGATTCTCCGGCCTTCAATTGGCGAGTGGCCCGGCAGATGCACCGGCGCGGCATTCCGGTCGTCTACTACGTGTGTCCGCAATTCTGGGCCTGGAGGCAAGGCAGGGTCCGGTTCCTGCGCAACTATGTTGACAAGGCCCTGGTGATTTTCCCGTTCGAAGAGAAGTTCTACCGTGATCGAGGCGTGGATGCAACCTTCATCGGCCATCCGCTCCTCGACCTGCCGATGCCTTCCATTGCGCGAGCAAGCTATGCCGCGCAGCACGGACTCGACCCCGCCAAGCCCTGGATCACACTCATGCCGGGCAGCCGGGTGAAAGAAGTTCGCATGAACTTACCTACGATCCTCGAGGCTGCGTCACAATTGGGCGCGGCGTACGAGTTCCTGCTGCCGGTGGCTCCGACTCTCAACCGCGCTTGGTTCGAAAGCCTGATTGGCAAGGGCGCGCTCATCCGCCTGGTCAGTGAGAGTCTGACCGCCTTGACCCACTCGCGTGGCGGCATCATTGCCAGCGGCACGGCAACCGTCGAAGCCGCAATCGTGGGAACTCCCTTTGTGATGGTTTACAAAGTCTCGCCTCTTACCTATGTTCTGGGGCGCCCGTGGGTGAAGGTCCCCCATCTTGCCATGGTGAATTTGATTGCCGGCCGGGAAGTTGTCCCGGAGCTGGTCCAGGGGGACTTCAGCGCCCAGAACGTAGTCCACCAGCTGGGAGAGATCCTTCCCGACGGTCCGGCTCGCGCAAGAATGATCGAAGGTCTAGCGAAGGTTCGGGAGTCGCTGCGCGGCCCCGATCATGGCAAAGCCGGCCCTGCGGAACGGGCGGCCGAGATGATTCTCAGGCTTCGGCTGGAACGGAGACGTTAGACACGAGACTCATCACTATTGGCGCTTGTGCCACCAGCATCTTTTGGGCCACAATCTTCATCATAGTGAGAGAACCGCCGGGAGACATTCCTTTCATGCACCGTCCACCGCAGACCCAGCGTCGAAGGCCTACTTGTCGTTGGGCGCTCCTGTTTTTGCTGTTGGCGTTCCCAGCCTGGGCCGCCGAGAAGAACCGCCTTCAGGTTAACGACTATCAGATCGAAGCTGAGCTCACACCCCACATCCACCGGCTTGCCGCCCACGTGAAAGTCAGGTTCACGGCACTGGAGAATACGAATGTCGCCATTTTCCAGCTGCACAATGATCTTCGCGTGACCAAGGTGACCGATGACAGTGGTAAGGCACTCGACGCCGAGCGCATCACCCAGGATTCGAGCGTGCGTGTCCAGTTGTTGAAGCCACTCAACAAGGGCGAGTCCAGCAGCCTGAATTTTGACTACGACGGAACTCTTGAATCGGGCGATGACAGCCCGGTACAGGGGCTCAAGCTGGCCTATGTGGGCGATGATACCAGTTACCTGCTCTACGCCGGCCGCTGGTTCCCGGTCGAATCCTACGGCACGAACCGCTTTACCGCGACCGTGAACATTACGGTTCCCGCGCATATGACGGTGATCGGCAGTGGGCAGCAAAGCGAGGGCAGTACACCGGCCTTGAAGCACACCACGCCCTCCGAAGCGGTCAAGACATACAGATTTGTGTGGGATAAGCCGAGCTTTCCCGGAACCATCGTCGCCGGAACCTTCCAAGAATTCAAAAGCAACGAAGGTGGAGTTGATCTCCACGTCTTCTTCAAGCCGATTCATCAGAACTTGGGCGCATTGTATGCTGAGACGGCGCTGAAGGAATTCACCTACTTCGTCACTCTCTACGGCCCGGCACCCTCGACAACCTTGAGGGTGATCGAAATTCCGGATGACACCATACCCTCCGCTTGGGCTCCGGAAGTGGCAGGTATCGCCAGCCGGGGTGTGACGGAAAAGGTCAATTACCGGCTTCTGGCCAACACCATCGCGCACCAGTGGTGGGGCGTTTCCGTCAGTCCTGCGTCGGTCGACGACTGGTGGCTGTGCGACGGATTTGCCCGTTACTCCGAGGCCAGATATGTCGAGGCTGCTGCCGGACAAGCCGGCCTGGAAGAAGCCGTCAAGGACATGTCCGTGGGTGCACTGG
Organism: Terriglobales bacterium; assembly: GCA_035622455.1. Lineage (GTDB taxonomy): Bacteria > Acidobacteriota > Terriglobia > Terriglobales > Acidobacteriaceae > JAFAGX01. Next base: position 2,286 of record DASPVG010000008.1, on the reverse strand, counting down.
CTTATGATACGGTGCCGCTGTCGACCGTCGGCAAGCTCGACGTGTTCTCGCCTGAGTTCCAAACCCTGGTGACGGATAAAGGAGGAATGATCCTGCATATGTTGCGCTGGGTGATCGGCGACCAGAAGTTCGATCAGACCATGCGCACGTTTGCGGCAAAATATGCCGGCAAATCGGCCACGGTCGACGATTTTCGCGAAATCGCCGAGCAGAACTACGGCGAGAAGCTGGCTTGGTTCTTCTCCCAGTGGCTGGATTCAACCGGGGCCCCCGAATTCAAGGTGAAGTACACGGTGTACCGTTTGGGCGGTACCGCTCCGCCAAAGAATGGTGCCGAAAAGACACCCGGTTTCCGTGTGGTCGGCCAGATCACGCAGGACCTCGATCTGTTCCGTATGCCTGTAGAACTGAAAATCGATACCGATGGCCGAACCGAAGAGAAGCGAATCGAAGTGGTGGGCACGGATTCAGCGTTCACGGTCGAGACCTTTGGCAAGCCGCGTCGGATCTCGCTCGATCCAAATGACCAACTGCTGAAGAATTCGCCCAATATCAAGCTGCGCGCCTCGATTCAGCGTGGACAGGGTCTGGTACAGCAGGGAGATTTGGCGGGGGCGCTCGCCGAGTACAACAAAGCGCTCGAGGTGAGCAAGAACAGCTCGTTAGCCCACTATCGCATCGCCGAGGTATTTTTTCAGCAACGAAACTACCAGGCCTCCGCCAATGCCTATCGCGACGCCCTGAATGGAGACGGCGAACCGCGTTGGACCGAAGTCTGGAGCCATATCCAGCTCGGTAAAATCTTCGACATTACCGGACAGCGGGAGCGCGCCACTAACGAGTACCGTCAGGCTCTGCAGACGAACGACAACACCCAGGGCGCGCTCGACGAAGCCCGTCGGTACCTGCAGAAGGCGTATGAGCAGCCCAAGAACAAACCGGAAGCGGGGAACTAGAGGCCTCGAAGCATCAAGCCGCGAAGCAGGCTCAATATGCCCACCGCACGAGCGCGGTCCCGACCGTGAACCCCGCCCCGACCGCCGCTAGCAGGACCAAATCGCCTTGGCGGAGCTTGCCTTCCTGACGCGCACTATTCATGGCGAGAGGAATCGTCGCCGAGGTGGTGTTGCCGTAACGGTCGATATCGATAATCACTTTTTCGATCGGCATCTTCAAGCGATCCGCAGTCGCGGTGATGATCCTTTTGTTGGCCTGATGCGGAACAAAAACATCAATGTCATTGGCGGTCAAGCCATTGCGTCGCAGAAGTTCCTCGCAGAGCTCCGCCATTTTGCGGACGGCAAACTTAAAGACTGCCTGGCCGTCCTGGTGAACGTAGTGCATCTTCTGGTTGACGGTTTCATGGCTGGCAGGATTCAGACTACCTCCACCGGGCATGAACAGCGAGCAACCCCCGGAACCATCCACTTCGTGCAGGAAATCGATGATCCCGAATGAGTCTTCGGCCGGTTCCAGGATCACGGCCCCTGCACCGTCTCCAAAAATAACGCAGGTGGCGCGGTCGGTGTAGTCGATGATCGAAGACATCACGTCGGCTCCGATCACCATAACCTTCTGGTGGGCTCCCGAGGAAACGAATCGTGCTCCCACTTGCAGGGCATAGAGAAACGAGGAACAGGCCGCGTTCAAATCGAATCCCCACACTCGTTTCGCGCCCAGCTTATGCTGCACCAGGCAGGCAGAACAAGGAAACAACATATCCGGCGTAACCGTAGCTACGATGATGGCCTCCAGTTCCGAGGGTGCTATACCCCGTTCCGCCAAGGCCTTCTTCGCCGCCTGCATTCCCAAATCACTGGTGGCGACGCCCTTGTCCACAATATGCCGCTCCCGAATTCCCACCCGCTCGACGATCCACTGATCGCTGGTTTCCACCATCTTTTCCAGATCCGCGTTGGTCAACAACCGAGGCGGGACGTAGGTTCCAAGGGCACTGATCTTGGCGCGCACCATTTGGCTCACTCGCTGGTTTCTCCCCTAAGAAGTAAAGCGTCTATTGTACGCACGCGTAAAGCAATGTCCAAGTGACCAGCTCACTCCAGTCTCTCGAATTGCTCCAGTCGCTCCCCTCGACAAGGGTGTTGGCGCAACGGAGGCAAAGAAGAATGACTTGGGAGTGAAAATTTTCGAAGGCGGCTCGGGTCGTGAAACGCTGCGGGAAAGCGCTAAGCCAGGCACCGGGAACCCGCTGCACACGCAAGAACCCGTTACCGTTGCTTCCTTCCGGACCTGGCGGGGTTGGCGGGAAAACGTTGCGCGGGACCG
>DASPVG010000007.1:0-19252 GCA_035622455.1 Terriglobales bacterium | reverse complement strand
TCCACGAGGGTCTCCAAAATCTTGGTGTCCACTTTTTCCGTGGGTTCGTCGGTGCGGACATTTTTCGGCCCGAGTTGCTGTCCCAAACGCACCACCTGCCCCCAGAATTTCTGCTGCCCAAACGCATCCGCGGTAACGTAGGCTCTTTGCCCCACTCTCACCTTGCTCACGTCGGTCTCATCCACATCGACACGCACGCGCAGCGCCTTCCGGTCCCCAATGGTCAGGATCGGATCGGGAACGGTGGAAGAATTCGAAACACTCTCGCCACTGCGATGATGCTTGCGCAGCACGGTTCCATCGATGGGCGAACGAATGAAGGTCTTTTCATAGCGAGCCTGTGCTTCGGCCAGCTGAGCCCTGGCCAGCTCGAGATCCGCCTCGGCGAACGACTGATCCTCCTCGCGCGCCCGATCGTCAACCAGCGCGTGCTGCTCGACCGCAGCGTCGTACTTGGCCCTGGCCACGTCGGCCTCGCGCGCATAGTGATCGAGCTCTTCCCGCGAAACCACCGCTGCATCGAACAACGCCTGCCTCCGCCGAAATTCCGTCTCGGCGTTCTCCATCACAGCCTTGGCTTCGTTGACGGATGACCAGGCTTCATCGCGCTCCTGCCGCCGCGCGCCGTTGATCACCTTGCGCAACATCGCCTCCTTGGCCAGAACGTTGGCTCGCGCCGATTCAACCTGCGCGCGATAGTCGGCATTCTCCAGCTCCGCCAAGACCTCATCATGGTGGATCGCATCTCCTTCTTCGACATTTACAGTCTTCAGACGCCCGCTTAGCTCGGAGCCGATCTTGATGTCCTCCGAGCACGGCTCCACCCGTCCAGGCCCTGCGATCAGCAGCGGACGCCGGCCGGCTGGATCGCTCGTCACTGCCACCGTTTCCCGCGCATGCCTTGATGCAACTACCAGCGATGCGCTTAAAAGCAACCCGCCGACGGCCATCGCCAAGGTAATCCGGTTCCTCAACAGTCGTTGAATCGAAAGGGTTTCACTCACAACGCACCTCCAGCTTCGAGCGCCGCTACGGCGGCATCAAACCAAACCGGCCGCGGCCCGGGGAAACTCTCTTGCGAGCAGTCCGGCCGGCACCATCTCGGCATCGTCTGCCGCCGCAATCGCACCGTCTTCGATCTTCACAATGCGATCGGCAAAACCGAGCACGCGTGAATCATGGGTCACGATCACCACCGCCCGATCGCGCTTGTGCGCCAGGTCGCTCATCATTTTCATCACGCCGCGTCCGGTCTCGGAATCGAGCGCAGCCGTAGGCTCATCCGCCAGAATGATCCCCGGATCTCCAGCCAGCGCCCTTGCAATGGCAACCCGCTGCTTCTGTCCGCCGCTCAAGTCCGCCGGGAAGCTGGCGTACTTCCCGCCCAATCCGACTTGCTCGAGTAGATCCTGCGACCGTTTCTTGGCCTTCGCCGCCGAGACTCCCTTGAGGTCGAGCATTAATTCCACGTTCTCGCCTGCCGTGAGCGTCGGGAACAGATTGAATCCCTGAAACACGAAACCTATGTGCTCCAGCCGAATCGCAGGCAACTCCTTCTGGCGCAACCCGACCACCTCTCTGCCGCCCACGCGCACGCTGCCTGCAGTGGCCGTCAGAATGCACCCCATGATCGACAGCAGCGTTGTCTTTCCGCTTCCGGACGGCCCCATCAGCAGCAAAAGTTCCCCGGCATGCGCGTCGAGATCGATGCCGCGGAGAGCCAGCGTGCCCGTCGTTCCCTCCTCATATTTCTTGGTCAGATTGCGAACTGCGATTGCTGCCTGCATGATTTGTCTCCGAAGGTTATCCCTTAAACACCATGGCCGGATCGAGCCGCGTCACTTTATTGATCGAGACCAGCGCCGCACCGACACACATGGCGAGCGTCAGAAAGAACATGCCTACGGCCAACGGCGTTGGCATCAGAATCGCAGCCCCACCCTTCTCACTGCCGTGGACAACAAACACGCTGACCATCATCCCCAGGACGTAGCCAATCACCGCGCTGATTGCCGCTTGTTTCATGATGACCTTGTAGACGTAGCGGTTGGGCGCGCCCATGGCCTTCAGCGTTCCGTACTCCCGAAGGTGATCGACGGTGGTGGCGTAGATCGTCTGCGCCACCACCACAAATCCAACCACCAATCCGAGCACCGCCGCGATCAGCACGGCCACGCCCGCCCCCGTCGTGAACATCCAGTAGAACGTTGTCATATGGCTGAACTGTGCGTTGGTCAGCACGTCCACATCTTTCACATGGTCAAGCAGCCCCTGCCTCACCTCCACGAGGTTCGCTCCCGGCGCCAGTCGCACCAGGATGAACAGCGTCTGGTCCTCCCGCATTCTGGTAAAGTCCTGCGCATTCTTGAACGAGGTGAACACGTAGGGCGACGTCGTGAACGAGCGGATGCCGCGAGTGAATCCCACAACACGAGCACGATAGCCTCCGATCTCAAAAACCTCGCCCACGCGGGTAACACCGAGCTTCTGCTTATAAAGTTCATCCAGAATCACAGCATCGGGGGACTTCAAGTCCTCGACACGCCCTTCGACCAAATTCCACGGCCTTTCCATTGAATCATCGACGTTGATACCCACAATCTGCACCGATTCCTGCCCGCCGTCGTGCCGCTTCCATTGCGTCCAGTGGGCGATGACCTTCTGCGCATCCGCCACACCGGGAACTGCCCGAACCTGGTTCAGCTTGCGTTCGCTGAACGCTACACCCTGCTCAACGTAGGGCACGTTCTTCGAGGTAATCCACAAATCCGCACCGGAATGATCGATCAGATTCGAGGTTGCGGTCGTGAACCCGATAAATAGGCCCAACTGCACCACGATCAGCACCACGGAAAACACAATGCCCGTCACCGTGACCGTCAGCCGCACTTTGTCGTGAAATAGATTCCTCTCGGCCAGAGGAGGCATGATTATTGGCCTTCCTGGGGGGAACGTTCCAACCCCCGGAACGTCACATCCATCATCACCGCCACCCGGTCCTTGATCGGGCGCCAATCCACCCAGGCGTCACACCCCTTCGCAATCTCGAGCGAGATGACCCCGTGCACCGACGCCCACAGCGTCTGCGAAATCACCTCAGCATCGCGCAGTTCTTCACGAAAACGTCCGGCGTCCATCGCCTGCTCGACCGCCCGCTTCAAAAATGCGTACGCGTCTTGCTCGGGATTGCCACGCGTCTCGCGATCCTCCTCGTCCATCTCATGAGCGGGATGGGACGTCATGAACATGAACTTGTAGTGATTGGGATTACGCAGGCCAAAATCGATGTAGATCATGCCAATCTGCTTCAACCGCTCGATCGGGTCCGTGGACATGACGGAACTCTGAAAGACTTCCGCCAGCCGCGCGTAATCCTGATGGCAGAGTTCGAGGAACAGTTCTTTCTTGTCCGCGAAGTGCACATAGATTGCGGTCGGCGAGTACTCAATCTTCTCTGCCACCCGGCGCATGGAGACGCCTTCGTATCCTTCGCTCACAAACAACTCGCGCGCCGCATCGAGGATTTTGTCCCGCGTCTCCGATTTTTCCCGCTCGCGTCTTTCCTTGACTCCCATAAGCGTCGATCTCTAACTTTACAATGTTTACTTAACGTTGTTAAGTTAGTGTACCTCGGTCATGTCAGTCAAGATAAATCTTGCCTGTGTCTGTGGATATCTTTTTAAGTAATTGAAAACTTTAAAGATCTTTCTCGCATGCCTCTTCGCGAGGAGAGCGGAATCAACGACCTTGTCGAGACGTTTGCGGTGCGCCCCGGCGTGTCGCGCATCTTGGGGCCGGGGCGGCGGACTAGCGCGGTGCTCTACCCGCGGACCAGGGAGTTCTCCGCCGACACGGTCCCGAATCTCTTGTTGATCAAAACCGCGGCAATGGCCAGACCGAGAATGATTGCAGCCAGCAGCAATAGCCAGCCCCAATACTCGATTGGATGTCGGAGGGCACGGATGAAGTGGCGGCCGTAGTGATCTGCTACCACGGCGATCGCAGCATAGCGAGCCGCGCGACAGACTGTGACAATGGCAAGATACCGGCTCGTGGGGTAGTTGGAGGCACCTGCGGCCACAAAAAGAACGCTGGTGGGAGACGGAAGAGGAAGGGCCGTCGAGACGGCCAGAGCCCCCGCGCCCCATTGCTGAAATAGGTTTACCAGTGCTGGCACGTTGCCATCTCGAAATTTGCGATGCAAGAGCGCCCATCCCGTCTTGCGTCCGATCCGAAAGGTGAGATATGCGCCGATGACCGATCCTGCGGTCGCAACCGCTGCGCACTCGTACCAGGGATTATGGTGGCTCGCAGCCAGGATTGCCGTCAGGATATCGGGGCCGCCGGCGGTCGGCAGCGGAGAACTATCGACAATCGCGAGGGAGAAAAGACCCAGGGCACCGAGGTGGCGAAATATCGAAGCCAGGCTTCGCCCGCGGTGCGCTTGTTTGGATTGGGCGAAGATATCGAACATCCAGGTGTACATGTGACACCCGGCTGGATCGGTTTGCCGACCTAGCCGAGTCTCGAACAACGAATGTTCCTAACCATCAGGCTGGAATACCGTCCCTACTCAGAACGCCCACCAGGGAGAAGGGGCCGGTGTTGGTACAGTCTGCCCGTCAATGGCTACATACACGTTTCTCCCATAGAAGAACGGCAATCCCCAGTCAAAGCCCTGCCCAGCCAGGACCGGACCACCGAGTGTGCTGAAAGCCGCGTTGGTCGAGGACAATAGGGTCTGGGCGTTGTTGATGCTGAAGTTGACTACCTCAGTGATTGAGGAGTTATTGGGATCTTGAACGGTCGCAGACAAAGACATCAATGAGCTTGGGCAATAGAAGGCAGCGGCGGCCGTCGGACTGGCAGGGCACGGCGGAAGCACGTTATTTACGTCGTAAAAGAAAAGCCCATTCGAGCCGCTGTCGATAAAACTGCCCGGGCCGGTGCAACTATTCGGGTCAATATTGAAGGCCTGGCCCTCAAAACTGGTATTGAAAAAGTCGCAGGCCACGGTGAACACGTTGGTGGTGCTCGTTAACTGGTTGTTGGTCTCCGTTCCGATGCCGAAAACCAGGGAACCGGTCACCGTAGCCGCGCTGCCTGAAACGGAGGGCAGCTCGACGATCACGCCGTTGTTGTCGAGCGGGAACATCACCACCGGGTGCGTGACCTGTTGGACCGAGCTGGAATCGTTGCACTCCGCGCCGCAAGAGGCAAACGCAGGTGTGCAGCCCGAGTTCGAACACGTGTAATAAGCCCCCGAAGGTGGGATACTGGACTCGGCGGTGCTCGGATCGCAAGCCTCGCCGCAGTCGAAAGGTTCAAGCCCAACTCCGAGAATGCCATTGGCTCCCAGGCTCGATTGTGTGTTGTCATTTACGCCGCCATTCGAGCAACTGGTGGGTATGTTCGCCGGGGAGCTACTGATGACCTGAATCGGTATATTGCCGGTGTTTTCCCCGGCCAAAGTCACGTTCGCACTTTCGACCGGCCCCCAGACATAGGAACCATCCACGAAGGAGGTGCAATCATAAGCGGCTGAGCCATTGCTAGCGTTCACGGTCGGAAGGCCGAGAGAGGAGACTTCAGACTGCAGGATCCTCAAACCCACCGACCCGGTGTCCACCAGCAGGTGATCGACCTTGACACAGTTCGAGCTGCTGCCGGGATGGCAGATGGTGGCAGTGGCAAATACGCCATTCTGATAGATGAAACCGCCGGTCTGATTCGCCGTTGGCCCCCCATCGACCGCGATGGCAAGAACATTGGCGCTGGTGCTACCGCCGCTGGGGATGCCCGCCGGTGTTGTGCCGCCGCTGCTGCAACCGACGGCAAATCCCAGGCCTCCCAGCAAAATCAATACCAAGTACGTCTTGCGCACAAAGTCCTCCCCGTAGCTTGTTGAGCTTCTTTACTTGATTTCTTCAACTTTGAGACCCTGAGGCAACATCTCGGGAATGTAAGCTCGGCCATAGTAGGCCCGCATGTGCCCGCCGCTCTGAACGACCAGTCCAGGCTGCTCGAGGTTGAGCGGCCGATGCCCGTAAGGCTTCCTTTCCTGCAACGCGGCCGAGTACTGTTGAAAGTAACTGCCGAGAATCTGTTGCATTTCGGGAAAGAACGGACCGTGCCAGGCCACCGCAAACACCCGGCCCGAGGGGGAAACGTATTCGCTCACCACCGTGCCGCCGGGCGCCCGCAGGGCGTGCACCTCATAGCCCCCGGCCTGCTTCACTTCGACGTTGGCCTTCATATGCGCCTGATCTGCTGCCACAGAGGCTACATCTCCTCCCAGAGCAGCCAGAGCCGGCGAGGACAATCCCGCCCACACGATTCCAAGCGTCATAAACGCGGTGAAAGAAATAGAACGCCTAAAGAACAATTTCATAGCATGCTCTCAATCAGCCTATAACCCCGAAAACGGATGTAAGTTGTTGCTCCTCGTATTAGTTTTCGCGAAAAGCGACATCTATGAAGTAAATAATCGTCACGGCAGTGTAAAGTTACTTAAGTCAGAGTTGCTCTGTCGAAACCGGATCCGCGACTCTCCTCCATCCAGCCGGCGACGGCGGTCGGCCTTTTTTCTTAAGCCTCGAATGGGGCTGATCGACTATGTTCGGAGAGCGACATTCTGTCCCGCAGCAGCAAGTTTCGCCAACGATTCGCCATAGGGCTGGCGGGCGATTCCCCGCTCGGTCACGATGCAGGTCACGTAGTTTGCGGGAGTAACATCAAACGCTGGATTTTCAACCGCGACGCCTTCCGGGGCAATTGCTTTGCCAGCAATGTGGGTAACTTCTCGCATACTCCGCTGCTCGATCGGGATCTTGCCGCCGTCGGGGGTGTCCATATCAATGGTCGAAAAGGGTGCAGCCACGTAAAACGGAACTCCATGCTCTTTAGCGAGTACGGCGACCGTATAGGTTCCTATCTTGTTGGCGACATCTCCATTGGCGGCAATACGATCGGCGCCGACCACGATTGCACTAATTTTACCTTGTTTCATCATCGATCCCGCCATGCTGTCGGAAATTATGGTCGTCGGGATGCCATCCTTGATCAACTCCCAGGCGGTCAGTCGCGATCCCTGCAGGAAAGGCCGCGTTTCGTCGGCATACACTTGGATCTTCTTTCCCTGTTCGATGGCGGCGCGGATGACACCGAGCGCCGTCCCGTAGCCGCAGGTCGCTAAGGCGCCGGCATTGCAATGCGTCAGCACGCTGCCGGTTGCCGGCATCAGAGTTGCGCCGAAGCGACCCATCGCCTGATTGGCCGCGATATCTTCGTCATACATGCGTTGCGCTTCTTCGATCAGAGCCTGCTTCAGGCTCGGGAAGGGCCGGCCTCTCAGCGATTCGAACTTAGCTTGCATACGCCGGATGGCCCAAAAAAGATTGCTGGCGGTGGGACGGGTTGCGCGTACCAATTCGCAGCAGCGATCGAATTCTCGCTCCAGTTCGCCCACGCTCTCAGCCCTGGAGTTCTTCACGCCGAGAGCAATGCCCATAGCGGCAGCCACGCCGATCGCGGGCGCGCCCCGCACGACCATGTCCCGAATTGCTCCGGCGACCTGCTCGCAACTCGTGCACGTTAGGTAGCTCTCCTCCGTCGGGAGCTTCGTCTGATCGATAAAGCGCACACCGGAATCGGTCCACTCGAGGGTTTTAATCATAGTGCGAAGCATCCTGTACCGAACATCAGCCTGATTCTCCTGTGCCAAGCCAGCTATGGTCTAGCTCATGATCAAGCGCTCGACGCCCGCCACCACCAAGCCAATCATCACAGCTCCCGGCTGGCCAGGTGCTCGGCTCTGACATCACTTGCGGTGAAAATCGAGACAAACTCCGCCGGGGCGGCCACCCGTTCGACCGCCTTACGTCCGTTTGCCTCTTCCCGTTCTACCAAACAGATCACTCCCACAACCTCAAACCCGAATTCCCGTGCCGCTTCAAGTGCCTGAATCGTAGACGCTCCGGTGGTGCAAACATCATCGACGATCACCACGCGTGCGCCTTTCTCGCGGAAGCCTTCGATTCTCTGACCCGTTCCGTGCTGTTTTTCCGCCTTGCGCACCAGAAATCCGGGAATGTTTCCGCTGGTCACGCTCACGGCCACTACGATCGGATCCGCCCCCAGGGTCAACCCACCAATCGCCTGCGGACGCCAATTTCGTTCCCCGATGTTCGCGAGAAACACCCGCCCGGTCAGCTGTGCGCCGCGTGCATCCAAGGTGGTGGTCCGGCAATCCACATAGTAATCGCTGCTCCCCCCGGAGGACAGAGTGAAATTGCCCAAGCGAAAAGACTTGTTCGCGAGCAAACGCAGCAGTTCCTGACGCGCCGAGGGCATGGAGTGATGCTGACTAAGATAACAGCAGCCAGTGTCGGATCGCTACTCGCGGGAAACCCGGATCGCAGGCGGACCCGCTCATGCATTCAGCTTTTGCAAATCATGAAATCCGCGGGTAGCTACGAACAGCAAGGTCGACAACGTTGCGTTATAACCGACATGGACGAGAAAACTAGCCGCCACGGATTTGGTCACCGCACGAACCGCGGTTAGGGCGATTCCTACCAGAAAGATGATCAGTACTGCCCATGAATACTTGAGTTGTGCGGCATGCAGAAATCCGAAAGCGCCTCCGGTAAGGACGATGGCCAGCGGCACTCCCCACCGGCGGGCCAAAACCGGGTAGAGAAGCCCGCGGAAGAACAGCTCTTCCATAAGCGGCGCCAGCGTGACCGAGAGGAGCGAAATCAGCGCGGCCGCGCGGGCAGTTTGAAAGAAGCGATCAATCGGCAGATGTTTCGGAATCGGCAGGAGTTGTCCCAGTCCCATCAGCGAAAAATACAACAGCGCTCCCAGCATCAGAAAGGCAGTCCAGGATCGAGCCGGCCAGCTCCATCGCAAGGGTTTCCAGAATGCGCCGCTTCGCGACCTCAGCAAGGCGTAGCTGAATCCAAAGAACGCCCCATAGACCAACACTTGCACGAGCAGAATCACATCGGGCATCTGGATGATGTCCATCAGGGAAAGCTTGGGGTAGAGGAGCAGATGCGCCGGCAACACAACAAACAGAGGAATCACGATGAGCGACATCACGGTCAGCGCCACGACTCCGACCACGTCCCAGCCGTTCCAGGGTGGATCCTCGGGAGGCGCACCGCTCGCGGGAGATAGCGGATCGTATCCTGCCAACGGGTTGGGCTCGAAAGACACGAGAGCGGAGGTGGCTGTCGACTTGTTGAATCTACACGAAAATCCAGATTGAAGTGCGCGACCGCGCGAGCCCGTCTTTCGATCGCTTACTCATGCCTCTTTCCCGCTCCGTCAAAGGTCACGGAGACGAGAAGCACACGGGCGGTCGGCAAGGATTCGGGTCAAGCAGAGAAAACCTGAACTTCTCTTTCTTTGCCATCGAAAAAGCGGGCTAAAGCTTGCCCGGTAAACGACTTCTTGTGGCGCGCGATTTGCTCTGGAGTTCCCTGGGCCACGATCCGGCCACCCTCGTCGCCGCCCTCCGGTCCCAAATCGATGATCCAATCGGCGTTGCGGATGACGTCGAGGTTGTGTTCGATGATGACGATGGTGTTCCCCAAATCGGTGAGGCGGTGCAAAACGCTCAGCAACTTCTTGACATCATCGAAGTGGAGGCCAGTGGTTGGCTCGTCCAGCAGGTACAGAGTCCTGCCAGTTTGCCGTTTGCTCAACTCGCGCGCCAACTTGATGCGTTGCGCCTCGCCTCCGGAGAGCGTCACCGCGGATTGTCCCAGATGAATGTAGCCCAAGCCCACCTCGACCAGCGTCTGCAGCTTCTGCTTGATCGAGGGAATGTTGTCGAGCAGTGGCAGCGCGTCGGCGGCCGGCATTTCGAGAATGTCTGCGATCGAGCACCCCTGGTACCGGACGGCTAAGGTCTCCTGATTGTAGCGTCGGCCCCCGCAAACCTCGCACAGTACATACACGTCGGGCAGAAAATTCATCTCTATGCGGCGCTGGCCTTCGCCCTGGCAGGCTTCACAGCGCCCGCCCGCGACGTTAAAGGAAAACCGGCCCGGCTTGTACCCCCGCTCGCGAGATTCCGGCAGCATGGCGAAAAGATCACGAATGGGAGCAAACACGCCAGTATAAGTCGCCGGATTGGAGCGAGGAGTACGGCCGATGGGCAACTGGTCGATCCGAATGACTTTATCAACCTGCTCGGCCCCAGAGATGTGCCGGTGCACGCCCGGTTCCTCGCGCGAGCGATAGAGAGTCTTTGCCAAAGCACGATAAAGAATGTCATTCACCAAAGTTGACTTACCCGAGCCGGAAACTCCCGTCACCACAGTCATGACGCCTAAGGGAAAGCACACATCGAGATTCTTCAGATTGTTTTCCCGCGCCCCGAGAATACGGATGCCTTTGCCATTCGGCTGCCGTCGTTGGGGCAACATTTCGATCTGCGCTCGGCCGGAAATGTAGGCTCCGGTGAGAGACTGCGGAGCCTCGATAATCTCCTGCGGAGTCCCCTGCGCCACCAATTCGCCTCCATGCCGGCCCGCCCCTGGCCCCAGGTCGATCACGTAATCCGCGCGACGGATTGTCTCCTCGTCATGCTCCACGACGAGCACGGTATTGCCCAAGTTGCGCAATTCTTCGAGGGCCCTCAGCAGGCGGGCATTGTCGCGGTGATGGAGACCGATCGAAGGCTCATCGAGAACGTACAGGACACCTCGCAGTTTGGATCCAATCTGCGTCGCCAGGCGAATCCGCTGCCCCTCCCCTCCCGACAGCGTGGCGGCCGATCGATCCAAGGAGATATACCCTAGCCCCACCGCATCCAGGAACTCGAGGCGCTCCACGATCTCCTCGACGATTCTCGCCGCAATGAGCGCTTCGCGAGGCGTCAGCTCGATCTTCCGAGCTGCTTCGACAGCACGGGAGACTGGCAACCGGGTGAAATCTGCGATCGACATTCCACCCACCTTCACCGCCAGAGACTCGGGTCGAAGTCGTTGCCCTTGGCAGACGGGACATGGCGAAGCCGACATATAATCGGTAAGAAATTCGCGGTAACTCTCAGGCCCCTCCTCGAAATTTCGCTTCCAGTAGCTAAGAATTCCGAGAAAGCCGGTTTTCCCTCCCTTCCGGCTCTCTCCGTAGAGCACGAGATTCTGAACGTATTCGGGCAATTTCTCGAACGGAGTCAGCAAATCGAAGCCGTGTGCCGCTGCCGTGATCTGCAGCATGTGGACGAGGCTCGGTGTCGCGCCTGGTCCCAGCCCACCATCCAGCAAGGGCTTCGACCAATCCGCGATCACCTTCGCCGGGTCGAGATCATAGCGACTGCCTAGACCATGACATTCCGGGCAGGCCCCGTAGGCGCTGTTAAAAGAGAACGATCGCGGCTCGAGTTGGGGAACGTTGATTCCGCAATCCGGGCAGGCAAGCTTCTCAGAATAAAGCTGCTCTTCGCCGCCAACCACGGATACCTCGACCAGACCGCCGGCCAGTTTCATGGCGAGCCCGATCGAAAGCCCCAGACGATGCTCGATGCCTGACTTGACCAGCAATCGATCAACGACGACTTCAATCGTGTGATTTTTCCGTTTATCGAGCACAGGTTCATCATCCAGATTGACCAACTGGCCATCGATGCGGGCTCGGGTATAGCCGTGCTCGACCAGCTTCTCGATTTCCTGCTTGAACTCGCCCTTGCGACCGCGAACGATCGGGGCGAGCACCATAACCCGGTCTTCGGGAGTAAGGGCCATGACGCGCTCAACAATCTGTTCCGCCGACTGACGCGTGATGGCTCGACCGCACTGGGGGCAGTGCGGAGATCCGATTGAAGCGAACAAAAGACGAAGATAGTCGTAGATCTCGGTAATCGTCCCCACGGTTGAGCGGGGGCTGCGACTGGTGGTCTTCTGTTCGATTGAAATCGACGGGCTCAATCCATCGATCGAATCGACATCCGGCCTCTCCATCTGCTCGAGAAACTGGCGCGCATAGGCCGAAAGTGTCTCTACATAGCGACGCTGGCCCTCCGCGTAAATCGTGTCGAAAGCGAGCGAAGACTTGCCCGACCCGCTCAGTCCGGTAATAACGGTAAGGCTGTTTCGGGGGATCTCAAGGTTGATATTTTTGAGATTGTGCTGGCGTGCCCCTCGCACCGAAATCTTTGTAATCGCCATAGTTATGCGACAAAAATGCCCTCAGTGGCCTTCCGTAATGTGGACGGAGTTCTAGAAATGTTGGAGAGTGAACCTGCGCACCTTTAGTCCGTATCATATTTGCAAACAGCAACAAGCGTCAACGCAGCTACATTGGGAGAAAGGGTGCGGTCGATGATAAAGGCGGGCCGAACTTGGGTGAGTTAGTTGGTGCTTTCATACTTTCTCTAACTGTGGTTGTCGTGGTGGCACTCGGGATTGTCTCCGGGCTGGGCGCAGTCCTCCTGATCCTACAAGCATTCGCACCGAACAACTCCACCACCAACGTGACCCCCTCCCTGGTCCGAAACCAGGCTCGCGCCGCGCACGCCGGCGGCAACTAACCCATAGACCTACCTGTGCAGCGCGAAGCCCTCGGCGCGGAACTGGTGCAGCGTCAACTCGTGTCGTCTAAGGTTTTGGCGGAGACGTACCACCCATCGGATTGGGCGGGAACCCCTGCGGAGGCACCGGAGCATTGGGCGTCCCCTGTTGCTGCTGCATTTGCTGCTGCCGTTGTTGCAGTTCCTGCAGCAACTGCTCGGGCGTCTTGATGGCGGGCTGGCCTGGCGGCTGCGCTGGCTGTTCTTCCGCCTGCCCTTGGTTGGCCTGCTCGTCGGTGGCGTCGCTGGCATCCTGCGTCATATCCGCGGCGGCATCGTCGTCATTCGCACCGTCGGTATTGTCCGCGGGTTGGGACGAGGGTAGCGCGTGGCCTGCGATCCTAGCCTGCTGGACGGGTGATTCCTCACCGGCGGATTTTGACAGGAGTACGACCTTATCGAGGCCGCTCGGATCGGTCTCGGATCCGAGTAGAACATAATTGAAATGGGAGCCATTCAGCAGCGAGGCCATGACGTCTCGAGCTGGGCCCGGACCAAAGATTCCCACCACTCTCTCGGTAGCATTTCCCGGAACGTCCACCGACGCTCCTGTCTGGCGGCGGACGGCCCGCAGGATATCGCCCAAGGTGGAATTTTGGGCGGTGATGGTCAAAATTCCGCCGTTGAATGCGACCTGCGGTGGGTTGGCCGGCATTTGCTCAGCCGCGGGCGGGGCTGGGTTCATCGTTTGCGGAGCCGGCTGCGGAGGCTGAGCCAGCTGCTGCTGGGCCGTCTGCGGGCGAACTCTGGATTGGGCCCGGGGCGGTACCTGCGCGCCTGCCAGGGGGATCAGGATCGACCCCACGGCTGCCGCCAATGGAAATCTGACCTTCATGGTCCCTCTTCGAGAAGAACGACGACAGCCCAGGATCTTGCAGCAGGGCTGAAGTCATTCTAGCATCGTTTCGCTGGATTTTCGGCTAGTGCGTGGGTGCGTAATATCCCTTGCGGGCTCGCACCTGAAGGTCTTTCTTGAGGGCAGTAATCTCAATCGGACGATAGCGCCCGTCAGCTTCGAAGTCTGCCGGGCGATAGGAAACCACATACTGGCTGCGGAGTTCTTCCTCGATGGCAGTGAAGGAACTCTTGACATCCTTCATCTTGTACGGGAAGAAAGCCCGGCCACCGGTGGCGTCTGCGAGCTGCTGCAAAACCGTGTCGCCCCGCAGGATCAGACCACTGTCATCGGTTGAAATCGCATAAATGATGACCTCGGCCCGCTGTGCCATCTCGATCGCTTGCCCTTCCCCCACATCACTCTGATTATCTTCGCCATCGCTTACCACGATGAGGGCGCGGCGCGCCGGTTGCTCATTCTGTTCTTTCAACATCTTGGTACGACACGCACGGTAAATCGCATCATACAGCGCCGTTCCACCGCCATTGCGCAGGCGATGGACCCCCACCCGAAGCAGCGTGGTGTTGTCGGTAAAGTCCTGGGTCACGGTGGACTGGCTGCTGAAACCCATGACGAAAGCTTTGTCGAAATGCGGACGTACGGTCTGTTCGAGAAAGCTGATGGCGGATTCCTGTTCAAAGTCGAAGCGGGCACGGACCGAACCGCTGGTGTCAACCAACAGCCCCAACTCGAGCGGAAGGTCGGTCTCGCTATGGAAATTGACGATCGATTGCGGCGGCTTGTGGTCGTCGAGAATCGTGAAGTCCGCCTGGTCCAAGTTGCGCACGAAACGGCCGTGCTTATTGGTCGCGATAAACAAAAGGTTCACTTCGTCGACGCGCTTCTTTATGGTGAGGACAGAATCCCCAAGCTGATCGTCAGCCGACGTGACCGAAACAAAGGAATTGCTAGGAACTACAGAGTTCTGGCCTGGCAGGGGGGAGATCGGCAGCGCCACCAGGGCGGCCAGGAGAAAAATATACAGCCTTGTGTACTTCATTCCACTCCCCTTCCGGGCCTCTCACAACTTACGACCGGCCAAGCTAGCCCCCCACCTTATAAGATGCACGTGAAGGACCGAAGTATGAGGTTTACCTGCTTCGACTCTAGGAGAAGCCTTGGCCGCGGCCAAGTTACAAAAGGAGCACGGTCCGCGAGGATAAAGGCTGGCAAAGAGTAACTTCCGAAGAACCCCAACTGAAAGGGTCCATCGCGGCAGACAGCTGCACAATGATTCCCTTGATTACCCTGGAGTTTCACTTCTGTCATTGATGTCAATGGCGGGTGTCTGGCGGGGTAAAATAGACGCATCCACTTCAGATTTGGAGATGCGATGAGAAAAACCCTGCTAGTTTTGTTGTCGATCTGCGTCCTCCTCTCTCTCTCCCCCGCGCTTGCTGTGGACAGCTACCACGAGCAAGACCGGGTCAAAGATGCAGGCCAGGTTCTCAAGGAGATCCTGAATATCCCCGATGATATTCCCCAAGACCTGCTCAACAAGGCCGAGTGCGTTGTGATCCTGCCTTCGGTGAAGAAAGCCGCGTTCGTCTTCGGCGCCAGTTATGGGCGGGGTGTCATGATTTGCCGCGGTGGTGAGCATTACACCGGCCTGTGGGGAGCGCCGGCTCTTTACGCCCTAGAAGGCGGCAGCTTCGGTCTTCAGATCGGGGTTCAAGGTACCGATTTTGTCCTGCTCGTCATGAATCCGAAAGGCGCCCGTTCGCTGCTCAGTAGCAAGGTGAAGCTGGGTGGGGATGCCTCGGCGGCAGCCGGTCCCAAAGGTCGCACCGCGGAAGGAGCAACGGACATTGTGATGAGTGCGGAGATTCTCTCCTACTCACGGAACAAGGGTCTGTTTGCCGGGGTTTCGCTCGAGGGATCGACCCTACGCTCAGACGGCAGCGCCAACGAAAAGCTGTACGGTCAAAAGCTCACTGCGAAAGAGATCATTGAACAAGGCAGAGTAAAGGCTCCGCCTTGCGCGCAGGAACTGGTCGCGCTGCTCGACAAGAAGAGCCCGAAGAACCTCTCGGATCCGAAGTCTTTGGAATAAGGTTACGCGGTGCTCATCGGCGCAATCGCTTGGCCTGCTTATGAACCTACCGGTCGTTCGCTGCAGCTGGGCTCGCACCGAACTCTCGATCCGTTATCACGACGAGGAGTGGGGCGTGCCTTGCCACGATGACCGCACGCTGTTTGAATTCCTCATCTTAGAAGGCGCTCAGGCTGGCCTGAACTGGGAAATCGTCCTTCGGAAGCGGCCCAATTACCACGCCGCCTTCGACGCTTTCGACCCCCATCGGATTGCGGTTTACAATCGACCGAAAATCAGAGCTTTGATGCGCGATCCGGGCATCATTCGCAACCAGCGAAAGATCCTTTCGACGGTCGAAAACGCCAAGGCGTTTCTCGAGGTACAACGGGAGTTCGGATCCTTTGACCGATACATCTGGCGGTTCGTCGGTGGTGAACCGCGGGTGAACGCATGGCGGTCGGCAAAAGACCTTCCGGCGTCGACCGCCGAGTCCGATGCCATGAGCAAAGACCTGAGGAAGCGCAAATTCGCTTTTGTCGGCAGCACGATCTGTTACGCCTTCATGCAGGCCATGGGCTTGGTCAACGATCACATGGCTGGTTGCTTCCGCGGCCCTGCCATCGCGCAGATGAACCGACGGAACCGGAAGTAACGTCTTGCCGAGCGCGGATCGCTTTTTTTCTCAGAAACCGCGAGCGAAGAGTGTCAGATTGAGCTGGGCCCACTCTAGACGATTGCTAACTGGATTTTGAGATCAACGCAGTCACCAGCCTGGGGTCGCTTTTAGGCTGTACGCTAAGAACTTCAGGACCTAGAACGGGCGGCCTTCGCCTTCGGGATGAACAGGTCGGTGGGGAGGCTGAATCTAGTGCTCAATTTCCGCACCTGTTCCAGAGTAAGATTCCGTTCGCCGGTCATAAACATCGAAACGGCACTTTCGGAGCCAAACTCCGGTATCAAGTCACGCTGCGTGAGATGCTGATGTTCGAGGAGGAACCGCACGACATCAACCGGAGCAGCGTCGGGAATGGGATAATGCTCATCTTCGTAGCGCTCCACAAGCAGGGTTAGCAGCTCGATTGCTTGTACTTGAGAGAGAGTCGGGTTCTCGAGTCCTGTTAGATGGAAGAGCATCTCAGTATAAGCCTCGAGTTCCTCATCGTTGTGTATAACGTGCGGGGCGCCCATCTCAATCATTTTTGCGGGGTTCGCCAGAACGACCATGTTGTCCAAATCTCCTATCCCAATTACTGCGATTGTCGTACTCTTTGTGTGTTAGGAACGACCGAACATAAACGTGTCCCTTCGTCTCCATTTCGGCCTTGGTTTTTGCATAGTGGATGACTGTTATGAGCCGGTACCGATTATGCCGGAAGTTAAAAATGACGTATCCATCCACAGAACTGGCATCCGGGAACCAGCTGCGAACTTCCGCAAAACTGCGCCATCGAACCGTCTTAACAATGCCAACCCATGCCTTGATTTCGTTTCCCGCATCGGAGTACTTCTTCATTGCCTCCTGTAGATGCCGCAACGTAACGATAACCACGTCCTAGCCTACTTCACAATTCGTGAAGTTGTCAAGCGCCGTTAAGTCCTTCGTTGTCAAAGCGTCCAAGAGGTGATAAGGGTCAACAGACAAGAAACCAGGGGATGCCCGCGCCAAGGCAGGTCCCTGTCTCGACACATCTGAACTGGGGGTAGGCCCGAGCCATCCCGGCGGGAAGTGCCCCTTCGGACCCCGTGGCCAGGATTCAATGGCGCCGCACGAAAGGATAGGGAGCAAAACCAGGCAAGTTCCCAACGGGGACGATCCTGAGCTCTTGTTCCACGAAATATTTCTTTGGATGACTCGTTTCCGTCGTAAGGAGTTGCGTAGGCTGTTCGATCGCCGTAACTATGTGGGTAAGTTCTGGCTTTCTAAGAATGACTAGCCGCTACCGTCCGATTTCGTTGCTCAAGCATAGATCCCGCGCTGCCGAATGGTATAGGCAACTCGGTCAATCGCCAGCATATAGGCAGCGATCCGGTTGTTGACCTGGTGGACGTCGGCGTAGCGGATCACGTCGTCAAAGGCAGCCACCATGATTGTTTCCAGTTGCTCGTTTACCAGGGATTCCTTCCAGAAGTAGCCCTGACGGTCCTGGACCCACTCAAAATAGGACGTGGTCACGCCGCCGGCATTGCACAGGATGTCAGGAATGACGAACACCCTTTTCTCGGCCAGGATTTCGTCGGCCGCCGCCGTGGTGGGGCCGTTCGCGCCTTCTGCCAGGATCTTGCACTTGACTCGATCGGCATTGCGACTGGTGATCTGATTTTCGGTCGCGGCAGGAATCAAAATGTCGCAATCGGTTACCAGCAGTTCGGCGCCATCGGCGGCTTCGGCTTCGGGAAATCCGACGATGGTTCGGTTGCGCTGGCGATACTCTGATAATTTCTGGACGTTAATTCCATTTCGGTTGTAGAGGCTGCCATCCACCTCGAGAATGCCGATAACCTTGTAGCCGGCTTCCGCCATGAGCAGGGCAGCGTTGGAACCTACGTTGCCAAAACCCTGGATGATGACACGCGCGTTTTTGGGCGAAAGCTGGAGCTTCTTGGCAGCCTGATCGCACACGATCATGATGCCGCGACCGGTGGCTTCGCGGCGCCCTCGAGAGCCTCCAATGTTGATTGGCTTACCGGTCACGACAGCCGTAACCGTCTGGCGCATATGCATGGAATAGGTATCCATCATCCAGGCCATAATCTGCTCGTTGGTGTTGACGTCGGGTGCGGGTACGTCCTTTTCGGGACCGATGAATTCGAACAGTTCTGCCGTGTAGCGACGGGTCATCCGCTCCAGTTCACCCATCGACATTTTGTGCGGATCGCAGATGATGCCCCCCTTGGCACCACCAAACGGGATGTTCACCACGGCGCACTTCCACGTCATCCAGCTGGCCAGGGCGCGCACTTCATCGAGCGTGACATCGGGCGCATAACGCACCCCACCCTTGGCCGGGCCGCGGGCAATCGAATGCTGCACGCGAAAACCCGTGAAAACGTCGAGACTTCCATTGTCCATGGCAACCGGGATGTGCACCGTAATCTCGCGATTGGGGTAGCGCAACACTTTCCAAAGGCCTTCATCTAAGTTGAGCTTGTGCGCGGCCAGATCGAACCGGGCAGCCTGCGCCTCAACCGGGTTGAATTCGCGCTCGATACTGGTAGGGCTCGCAGTGGTGGTTGTCATGACAGTCTCCGATGAGGTCGAGCTGCTGGCCGAGGCCGGGCGGGATTCACCGCCTTTGCTGACAAACTCAGAAGTATAGCAGGCGAAAACCGGCAGGCAAGCCGGGAGGGTCATTTTCCCTGTCGTTGCGCGGAGCGGCGGTGAGGCGGGGAAGGGGCTAGCTCTGCTTGCCGTTCACCGTGGCGTTCAATGTTCCGTGGGCCAGTCGAGCCGAGATTTTGTCTCCCGGGTTGACCTTCGCCGCATCCTTGAGCAGACTTCCCGACTCGTCAAACACCAAGGCATACCCGCGCGCGAGGATGGCTAGGGGAGAGAGGGCTTCGAGAGCGGTCTCCATGCGCTCGATGCGCCTGCGGCGCTCTCGCAGCTGGGTGCGTAAAACAGAGAGCAGCGCCGTGGTCTGAGCGCCTAAGTCCTTTCTGCTGCTGGCGAGCACCCGGCGAACATCATAATGGCGGACCGCGGCCGATAGAGTCTCAAAGCGTCTCCGTTGATTTT
>DASPVG010000006.1:0-3122 GCA_035622455.1 Terriglobales bacterium | reverse complement strand
GCCTACGCCTCGGACCGCGAGGGCCGCACCCAGGTCTGTCGCAAGGCCGCCAATGCCACCGGGAAAGAAGAACGCCTGCTGGAGAGCGCACTGAATGACTCTCCATGCTCATGGTCGCCGGACGGGCGTCTTCTGGCCCTGGAACGCCAGGGGGCGGAGGGTAATTTCAACGTCTGGATCCTACCGCTCGCGGGAGATCGAAAGCCTCAGCAATTCCTGGAGAGCTCGTTCCGGACCGTGCAACCTCAGTTTTCGCCCAACGGGAAGTGGCTGGCATACGCATCAACCGAGTCGGGAGGGATGGATGTCTATATCGTCCCCTATCCCGCGGGTAGCGGGAAATGGCCAGTCTCAACCGCGGGCGGAGCCTACCCGCGATGGCGACGGGACGGTAAAGAGCTCTACTATCTGTCACCGGATGACAAGATGATGGCCGCGCAAATCGGAGAAAGTGCCGGAAAACTCGAGGTCGGGGCCCCGCGCGCGCTTTTTCAGGTGCGGCAAATCGCGAGGCTCGGCGCGCCTTACGATGTGACCGCCGACGGCAGCCGATTCGTCGTCTCCGTCCAGGCTGAACCCGCCACCGAGTCGATCACGCTGGTCATCAACTGGCCCGCCCAATTGACGAAGAAGTAAGTAGTGCGGAACCCTCCATTACTCGCCTACGCAGTCAGCCGCAATCCTGCCAAGTAGGATTCCTTCACTACTCGTTCGTCGGCATCGGCGCCGAATCCGTCCCGCTGACCGCATACAGGACCAACTCCACGCGGCTGGATAGGCCCAGTTTGTCGTAACTCCCAGTATGAGATTTCAGATGTGCGTAGCATTTGCGACGTGTCTCCCGATAAGACTCGGTTCGACGTTTTCGGGGTAGGCGCGAAACCAACGAACCGCGAGTGCCGTCACATTAGAGCAAGCGAATTGGGCAGCTTGTTTCCGGGCAATGAGACTTGGTACCCCGAGCATACTCCTCCTGCGCACTCTGCTAGTCGGAGTGACATTGCCGTTTTGCGCGGCGGGTGTGCGGGCGTCGGGTGCAGCCATTCCCCATGGCACGGTCGAGCTTATTGCAGAGAATCAATGGATTGCGGCAGGGTATTCCGTGAATCTTGGATTGCACTTCCGACTCGAAAAAGGTTGGCATATCTACTGGATCAATCCGGGTGATTCCGGAGAGCCACCGCGAGTGGAATGGCATTTGCCAGCGGGCTTCACTGCCGACGCCATTGAGTGGCCTGCACCTCGGCGACTTGGAACATCCAGCATCGTAGATTTTGGCTACGAAGACGCAGTGACGCTGATTGTGCCGATTCATGCGGAGGCGTATTTACCAGCGCAGCAGACCGCTCAGCTTGCCGCTGAGGTGAAAGTACTCGTGTGCCGCGAAATGTGCCTGCCGGGCAAGGCGCACCTTTCTCTGGCCCTGCCCATCAAGTCGCAGCCCCCGGCGCCGGAGACCAAAATCGAGGAGTTATTCAGCGCCACGCGCAAATCTCTGCCCCGGCCTGCGCCAAAGAACTGGAGATTCAGCATTGCGGGGGCGAATGAGTCGTTTGTACTCACCGTGAGCCTCGGCCGCAAAATAACGCAAGCGGTTTTCTTCCCGCTGGTAGAATCGCAAATTGACAATGCGGCGCCACAGAAGCTCCTGGCTGCAGACAGCGGCTTCCGACTGACGCTACGGAAGTCGGATCAGCTACTCAAGCCAATCGAGGACCTGAAAGGAGTGCTGGTCCTCTCGGGCGATCAGGCTTACTTGATCGATGTGCCGGTTGGTAAGCTGGGCGCGACTGTAACCGACAATGACATAGGAATTCGCTCCGCGAAATTCATGGAGGAGGGACAGTAGAAATGAGACGCTGGATTCGATTCACGACACTTGTTGCGTTGGGACTGTGCGCGGTTCTGCCCAACATGTGGGCGGCCAAGGTGGGGGATCCGGCTCCGGACTTCACCGCTTCGGCAAGCAACGGCGAGACGGTTCGTCTCTCGGACTATCGTGGAAAGTATGTGGTGCTCGAATGGCACAACAACGGTTGTCCTTATGTCGGCAAGCACTATAAGAGCGGCAACATGCAACGACTCCAAGAGGAATGGACAAGCAAGGGTGTAATTTGGTTCACGGTTGTGTCTTCCGCCCCGGGCAAGCAGGGTTATGTGACTGCCAGCGAAGAAAACGAGTACCTCGCAAAGATGCATGCCGCGCCGACCGCGGCACTGCTCGACCCGAGCGGGGAGATCGGCCATCTGTACGACGCGAAGACCTCTCCCCAAATGGTGGTCATCAACCCCGCGGGCGTCATGATCTACAGCGGTGCGATTGACGATAAACCGACGACCGACCTGGAGGATGTTGCGAACGCGACAAACTACGTCAGCCTCGCACTGGCACAGGCTATGGCAGGAAAGCAAGTGCAGACACCCAGTACGCGGCCTTACGGCTGTTCCGTCAAATATGCAGACACGAGCCACTAGCGCAGCACCCGGAGCACTTCCCGTTATAAGGCCGAATTACTCTTTCGTGGGCAATGAAGTCGAACCCGTACCGCTGACCGCATATTGTCATGATCCAGTCCTCGATGATTCGCCCTGCAAACCAATGCCATTACTCTCTTGAGTCATTGGCCTGCCGAACGACGAGAGTTTAGCCAGTCAGGGGCATTCGTTCTGCTCTGACATCGCCGACGATTTTTCCCGTGACTTCATCGATGGCAGCGTTTACCTCGGGCGAGAGCTCAGCTCCGAGTTCGAATCGTCGCCCCTCAATTCCGTAGACCCGCAGCCGGGATGGAAGACGATCCAGAACACGGGCCAATTCGATCGCCTCTGCCACGCCTAGGCCATGAGTCGATGGAGGCGTCCTGACCGAAAGGGGCGCCTCTCGACCATTCCATGCTCGTATGGTTCCCACCGGGGCGCCGCTGACAACCGCGTCGACCACGATCACGTCCTTGGCGCCCGTCCATACTTCTATCAGTTCCGCACATCCGCGAGTGCAGATCTCGGCTTTAATGCCAAGTTTCCGCAGTTTCTCCGCGACCAGGATTCCGGCCGCGTCGTCACTTCGCTGTCGATTTCCGCAACCAATGATGACCATTCAGATCTCAACCCTTTTCACGATC
>DASPVG010000005.1:0-32545 GCA_035622455.1 Terriglobales bacterium | reverse complement strand
TCCGCTTCCTCGGCCAAAGCCGCGGCCAGGGTGTTCACGCCCACCGGGCCGCCCTGAAACTTCTCCATGATGGTCAGCAACAGCTTGCGATCGACTTCGTCGAACCCGTAGCTATCCACCTCCAGCATTTCAAGGGCGGCCTGCGCGGTAGGCAAATCAATCTTGCCCGCTCCTCGCACCTGGGCGTAGTCCCGCACCCGCCGCAGCAGCCGGTTTGAAATTCTCGGTGTTCCGCGGGAGCGGCGGGCAATCTCGAGCGCACCCGCGCGATCGATTTCCACCCCCAGAATCTCCGCCGACCGCTCGGCAATGACCCGCAGATCTTCGTGACCGTAGAATTCCAGCCGCAACACGATACCGAAGCGCGAGCGCAGCGGAGAAGAGATCAATCCCGCCCGCGTCGTGGCCGCCACAAAAGTGAACGGTTTGATCTCCAGGGTATGGGTCCGTGCTGCCGGCCCCTGCCCGATGATGATGTCGAGTTTGTAATCTTCGAGCGCAGGATAAAGAATTTCCTCGAGAGCGGGTTGCATGCGGTGCACTTCGTCGACGAAAAGAACCTGTTTGTCACGCAGGTTAGTGAGAATGGCCGTCAAGTCACCTTTGATCTCGAGCAACGGCGCTGCCGTGGGCTGGAAGGCGACACCGAGTTCGTTGGCGATGATGTTGGCAAGCGTGGTCTTGCCAAGCCCGGGTGGTCCGTAGAGGAGAACGTGGTCCAACGCCTCGCCGCGGGAGCGGGCAGCTTCGATGGCGATGGCCAGATTTTCCTTGATCTTGGATTGCCCGATGAACTCGCCGAGCCGCTGCGGCCGAAGCTTTAATTCAAAGGATGAATCGTCCTCGACGGCTGCTGCCGATACCAGGCGCTCGTGTTCTTGAGGAATCTTGGGAGTGTTTCTGAGCGTGGCCACTGGACGGATAGTACCAGAAGATGAAGTGTATCGGAAGTAACCCAGCGGCCCCGAGGAGCGCAAGCTATGTTGACCTACATGAGTCACCAAGCGTCGACAGATATCTGGCTGAATTGCGGCTGACACGAAAGGCCAGTACCGTTATAAGTCGGAAAAAATTCTGCTCGAGTACCTATCGTATTGCGATCCATTGAATGTTCGCGCAGGCATCATTACGTATCTTTCCGCGTGCAAAGCCGCAGGGAACATGCCAGGGACACTCGAGCACAAACGTATTCGCGTGCTCGCGTTCTACCGCTGGCTCGGCGTGAAGATCCAGCCAAAGATTCCAGCGTTCAAGCCCGTCAAGGCACTGCCCGAAGCTTATGATGACAAGCAATTGTCCGCTCTCTTCTCTGCAGCTCCTCTGCGCCATCGATTGCTGTACACCTTGCTCTTACAGTCAGGCTTACGCGAAGGAGAAGCCGCGAGCTTGCGGTACTGCGACCTGGCCGACGATGCGGTTCTCGTACGGCCACACAATGGTTTCGTTCCCAAGGATTCAGAAGAGCGAGCGATTCCTGTGCCTCGCGCATTGATCGAACAGTTGCGAGCTTTGCCCGCGTCAACGGAAGCGAGTTGCTATTCCCAAACCGCGACGGCTCGCACTGCAAAAATCTCCGGCGCGATCTCTATCGAATTGCCGAACGTGCAGGGCTGGACAAGCGGGAATTTTGGTTGCATCGCGTAAATCGTGCAAATGTTGGGATGGTTCAGAGCAGATGCGGCTTGCGCTTCACGCTGGAATCGAGCGAGAGCTTGTGCATCCTTGGCGACATTGTCGGGCGCCACAATTCCTAGAAGTTGACCCGAATACCCATCTCCATTGTTCGTGGAGTAGTTCCCTCAATGGAAAACTGCCCGAAACTAGCTGGCGGACTTGTAACGAAGAGTGTTGGATCCAGCAGTTGGTTGTGGTTCAGAATGTTGTTGACATTGAGCGAAGCTTCAGCATTGAAGCGTTCTGTAATTTTGATGTTCTTCTTGACCCCAAAATTCAAGTTCCAGTACCTTAGGCCGCGGAACGCCCCGTACCCACTGCTGCGGGTATCATACCCCAGGATCAGAGGACGAAGCCTACCGTACACCGCCGTTGGATCTCCAAAGGCGGTGTAGACTCCGTTGAGATTGTGGAACGACGCCGACGGTGGCCCGCCTCCCAGTACGCAGTTTGCATCCGTGGCGGAGCCGTTCCCTGTGGTCGATCCAAACTCCTGTGCACCGCTATAACCCTCGGATCCGAGATTTACATAGGTGCCACAGAACAGTGGCGCACCGCTGCCGGCTGTGAAAACAAACGAAGGGGTCCAGCCCCCTAAAATATGTCCCACCATGCCTTGTTGGCCACGATAGAACGGCTCCTGGTAAACCAGGAACATCGTATCCACCAATTTGCGATCCGACGGTTGCACTCCATACTGAGTATTAAAGTTGAACGGGTCCACGACACCTTGCTCGCTCGTGGCCTGAATCACGTCGCCCGTCCCCAATGCCCTGCTAAAGGTTAGATTGTTCTGCAGGGTGATTCCACGCCAGTTATTGAACTTGAGCGTGGCAAAAGCGGCATTGTAATTACCATGCCCCAGACTCGTACTCGTGAGGATGTTGTCCGAGATTTGACCTGAGCCGAACAGGGTGCTGGCAGGGAAATTAAATCCGGGCGCTTTTCCTCCGTGGTCCAGAAATGTCCACAGCGAGTAGACCTGCTGGGTTTGCAGGTCGCCGAACAAAGAGGCGTTATTCACCAACCCCTGAGTGCAGCTCGGCGTGCAGGGGAAACCGGTTCCCGCGAGCGCTGCCTCGAAGAAAGGCTGCGGGGCAACGGTCATCCCCACTTTCGCGGCCTGGCAGGTGGTGTATGAGGTCGCACAACCCATCGCCTTCTCTAGGTTGGCATAGGCGGCCTGGAATTGCTGCCCGCCCAGGTTCATCATGTACGGCACAGAGTTGAGATTGACCGACAGAAGTGTGTTGTGGATCCAACGGCTGATGCCGCCCACCTCCATCGAGACCTTATTCGAGAACTGGTGCTGAATCGTCAAGTCAAACGAGTCGACAGAATTTGGCCGGGTTTTCGGGTCCAGGGGCGCAGCGCTAAAAGCTGGAGCGTTCCCGTTGACCCCCGGGAACTGCGGTTGGGTCACCGTCGCGGCTGGGGCCGGAATTACCGGGCTTGTACCATCAGTTCCAATGCGAAAAGCCGTATTGATGTTGGGGCCAGATGTACCACACGACCCATTCGGCCCCCCCCGAAAGACGTTCCCGCAACTTGCCGGGTAGATCAAACCAGGGCTGAGCAGTGGCGCCAGCACCAAGCCCACGCCGTTCAAGCGCCCGTAGATTCGCCCGTAGCCGCCGCGGAACACTGTGTTCTTTCTCCCCAACCTATCCCCCAGGTCCGGGTTCCACGCTATTGCGATGCGGGGGCTGAACGCGTGATAGTACGGGTCGTACATGTAACTCGGAGGTCCGGTGGCACTGCCGATCAGGCTGAAACCGATTAGAGGGTTGTAAACCAGCCCTTGGAGTGCGGCTTGCTGGCGTTGTGCCAGATACGACTGAGTGTCGATCTGTCGGCCGGTTGAATCGACGAGCAGGATCTGCTTACCATTTTGCTCCGCGGGGGGCATCTCCAAAGCCCACCCGAGACCATACGTAACGGTGAGAGATGGTTTCATGTGCCACGTGTCATTCATGTACAGGTTGTAGTAAGGAATAGTGACGCGATCATATGCCGGCGTGAGTGGTGGATTCCGGACGAGATTCGAACCGGAAACGTTGTAGGTAAATACCTGCTGCGTGTCGGTCACGATCCCCAGGACTGCGGCCGCCTCGCGGGTGAGAATGGTGTTACTGGGCGAGAAAGCGGAACCCAAGGACGACAGGTCGACATTACCGGAGCCCGATGTGTCTCCAATCTGGTATACAGGATAGTAATTGACGGTTCCACCGTTGTCGGTGCGCTGGTGGTAGTTCCAGTTATGCTGGTACTGACCGCCAAACTGGAACAAGTGGCTGCCTTTCAGCCAGGAAACGTCGTCCCTGAAGAAATGATCTCTCCCATTCCAGAAGCGCGTGCGCGTCTGCTGGTTGTTGACATTGTAAGGAGCGGGCACCTGAGTCGGTGTCTCCTCGCCAAACGGCTCGAGGGCTGCACCCAAGTTGGAAAACTGCGGGGGGTCGCCGTGCGATCCCCACTGCCACCAGTTGCGCAGGAAGCTGTAGTGGAAATCATTTGTTACATGCAAATTGACGTTCGTGGTCATCCCCAAGACAAGATACCAGGGCACTTGCGGGCGGTTAGTGAGCGAAGTTGGGGTACCCAACGTATCGCCGGGGAAAAATCCTCCGATATCAACCTGATCGTCCGTGGCGCGCGTCAGATGGTAGTCGCGGTAGCTCGCCTGGAAGTGCCACTTCTCTCCGAAGTCGTGATCGACGCGCACCACCCCGAAGTTGTCGTTTTGCGGAAGGGCTAGGTTCGCCCTGAAGGCGAGCGTGTTGACCCCGTCGCAGTAACCACCGCCCGCTAGGGCACCACAACCCGCTCCCGGGGTAGGAAGGGGCACATACTTGTTCCACAACTGCTGCATATAGGAATTGATCCCAATGCGGCGTGGGTCAAGCGTGTTCAGGTTATAAGTTATCGAAGGGTTAGTTAGATCGTGCAGGATCCCGTTGCGCATATCAACACTCGGGACGAGCTTAGTGATGGTCTCGGAGTTCGGCCAACGTGCGCCTTGGTAATTGAAGAAGGCGTACGTCTTTCCCCCCAGAATCGCCTTGGGGACGACCGGGCCGCCAACCGCCCCTCCGAACCAGTTCCGATGCCAGTCCGGTACAGGTATCTTCGGGGTCGCCTGATTATTATCCCAAGTGTTACCAGAAAAGTTATTGTCCAAATAATACTCATACGCCGTACCATGCCATGCGTTGGTTCCTCGCTTGGTGACGATTGATACTTGCATACCAGACGAATTGTTGAAGTCGGCGGTCTGGTTCGTGGTCGCGACTTTGAACTCTTCCACGCTGTCGACCGGCGTTGGCATCACTCCCGAGGGCTGGCCGCCGTTGATCCCGTTGATTATTCCGCTGATCTGATTAGCCTTGTTGGAAAACAACCCCCCAGCTGGATCGTCGCCAAAATTCGGGTTGTAGACACCCGAACTGCCGTCCATGTCGTTGCTGTTGTTGCCCCCGTCGAGCATGAAAACCGCCTGGTCCACCACGGTGCCGGCAGCACTGCCATCGGGGCTCACGCCAGGTTGCAGGGTGACGAACGAACTGGTATCGCGGCCCAGAGTAGGCAAGTTCCCCAAAGCTTCGCCGGTGACAGTATTGCCGATTGTGGCATTCATGGTCTGCAGTTCGTTAGTCCCAGCAGTCACTTCGACCACGACGGAGGACCCGCCAACCTGCAATGCCGTATCAAATGTAGTGGCTTGACCGACTTCAACATTAAGCGGAGCTTTGGTCGTCGAAAACCCCTGCTTGCGAATGGTCAGGTCATACCGTCCCGGGGGGACATTGACGAGCACATAATGCCCCGCATTATTCGTCGAAGCAGTTCGCGGAGTGTTCGTTGCTACATCAGTCAGCGTGACCGTAGCTCCCGAGACGACTGCTCCTGAAGGATCCGTAACAGTTCCGCTAACTGTTCCGGTGTTCGTTGATTGCGCATGTAGGAATTGAACGAACAGGCAAAGAGCCAACAGGATAAGAACTGAGGTGAGTTGGCGGCTGGGCATTGTTCCTCCTCACAGAATCACTCGAGCGACGGGTGCACCGTCGCGAACTCCCTGGGGCTAGCGAATTCCTGTGTGCATTCGCACAGCCGCGGAGAGTTTCCCTTCCGAACGTTTCTTGGGTATGTGATGAACTAAACAATTGTGGATTTGAGGTTCCCGTTCTGTGCCTCGAGAAACTCGCTTGCTCACCCGTGTTGAGAGCAACCCCGAGTCTTCGAGGCCGCGAATCTTCCAAGAATGGAATTAGCTGATGGCCTAAACTATGAAACCGCGGATTGCGCGCTCCGGTGCAACGTTGTCGCCACCGCTGATCGGAGGCCCGGGACGCTTTCTTCCGAACTCAGCAACGAACCGGCAAATATGTTAGTTCGCGAACACCCTTAAGATTGTGAGATACCCGCCAGGGAGATCTGCCTCCCCATGTCTTCCACACGAAAGCCTTAGCGATAGGGCGTGGTGTAGTGCTGCCAATCGGCAGGGGTGAGTTGGTAGTGAGTGAAAAAGTTGCGGGCGAAGAGGCGGGTGCAGGTTTATCAGCTTCGTACGTATTTTGAATCTCTTCGCTGTGTTTACGTTGCCGAGGCAGCTGAGTTCAGTGTGTCTCGCGGATCGCAAAGGGGACACAACCTGACGCAGATATACGCGACTTCGCCGAACACATGGGACTGGCAAGTCGAGGCTGTGTGGACTCGATTGCTAGAAGCGGTTCTCGTTTACTCACCGACGAATCCACCCTCATCTCTCGAAACGCACGGCCAATTTCTTCTGTTCGCATTCGCTTTCGCGCCTTTTTTCCTGAACTTCGGTCAGACATTCGGCTCGCGTCACACAATCTCCACGCCGAGCCAGGACCCCGCGATCATTTTCAGGTTGCGCTTGTAGGCGCGGCCCACGGGATGATCTCTGCCATCAATTGTACGCAGGACATACGTGCCTGTGTTATCGCGTCGCAAATCCTTGACTAGGGTTGTGTTCACTAGAATGGACCGATGAATTCTCACGAATCCGAAGGATGCCAATTTCTGTTCAGTGGTGGCCATCGTTTCCCGCACAAGATAGGCACCCGATTTGTGCACAAGAGCGACGTAGTTCCCCTCGGCTTTGGCCACAGTAACATCGAGCGGGTTTACAAAGAGAACCCTGCCTTTTGCCTTGATTGCAATTCGCGCAGTCGCGCCTGCACCGTTATTCGCTGGGGGACCATCATCTGCGAACACTTCCCCCATTGGCGACGAGGCCCTGTCCGATGTATCGACCCATCCTTGGTTACCGGCACCAGTAAAAGCCAACTTAGGTGCCGGACAGTCAAGCCAATCAGCGATCAACCGCCTGTTGTCTTTGCCAGAATCTGCTTCCGTTGCGAAGGAACGCGTCGGTTTCTCCATACTCCACCAATCTATTGAGGGCCAGGGGCTGATCATCCGCGATCAACACGCGGTTCCCGGTCACCATCCATCTGTCAGTCGTGAAAGTCTTGGCTCACCGTTTGGGACCGGAACCTCGAGATGTTGCCGATCTTCGTCGCACGGTCATGACTTGAATTCGCGTTAAGATCGGACGTCAGTGAGCATCCGGTGTTCCGTCCGACCACTCGGACACCACAATAATGAGCTCGGTCACTGGCTCCGGAGCACCATTAAAGCGTGGAGCCACATAAATCGGGGAGCCAGGTTCGCCTGCACCCCAAGTCTTAGCGTCTCCCAGGGGAACGTAAAACATGAGGTGGGGATGCCAGTGCCCGGCGGAGTCGTTAATGCACCCTTGCTTCGACAGCATGTAGATCATCGCGCCAGGCTCGAGGGCCGGCAGTTCCCCTTTCGCAATCGCGGCCTTCATACTCTCGTGGATTTCCTCTTTCGATTGTCCCGCCAACGCAAATCTTGTCCTCATCAGATCGATCGGCAGCACCGACCGAGCGGCTTGTGGGTTATAGCAGGACGGGGCGCGATTCTTAGGGTTCCAAAACTCGGGACGGTCGAATCCGTCAGTCCATGTGCGACCTACCATGCAGACAAAGCCGTTCGTGCCTTCCACCGCGGTTTCATAGCCGTGCTTTCCGAGGACCAGAACTGTGGCATCCTTGGCAATGGATGGCGGAGCCGCGCTTCGAGCCAGAGCAATCTCCGCGTCTCGATCCATCAAATACTGCTCAAGCGGGGCCATGCTGGGATACGGAGTTTTGGTGTCTGCTGCGCGCCCTGGCCGCGACGCGCACAGTACTGCAACCAACGCAAAAGTTCCTAATGTGACGGTCCTGACCATCTTTCGGTTCATTGATTTTCTCCTTCGATACCGATTTCGGTACACCGTCCGGGCCGATGATGATTGAACCCCTTTGAATTCGTTTTCTGAGTTCCACTCCCTGATGGCTGGAGTGAAACTGCTGTTCGCGCTCTTTCTCATTGACGCATTGCTACATAGCCGGTGCCGCCGTTCCATCC
This sequence comes from Terriglobales bacterium, assembly GCA_035622455.1. GTDB lineage: Bacteria > Acidobacteriota > Terriglobia > Terriglobales > Acidobacteriaceae > JAFAGX01. The sequence continues at coordinate 24,403 of DASPVG010000005.1, read as the reverse complement.
GACCATTTGCCAACCGGAATCACGAACTCGGTGATCGGCTCCGGACCGCCCTGAAACTGCGGGTTCAGCGTGACTGGCGAGTCGGGCAGATCCGCACCCCAGGAGGATTTGTCTGTCAGTGGAAAATAGAACATCAGATGAGGTACGTGGTGCCCAAGGGTGTCATTCAGGTAGCCTGCCCGCGACATCATGTAGCACATCGCGCCCGGCTCCGGTGCCGGTAGCTCTTTATTGTCGAATCCGGCCTTGATTCTGTCGATCATCTGAGCTTTCGACAGCCCGGCTAATACCATCTCCGTCCGCTTGAACGTGAGAGGCAGAATGGATCGCGCGGCTGCGGGATTGAAGCATTCCGGCACACGTATTTTGGGGTTCCAGAACTCCGCGGAATCGAATGGGGACCCCCATGAGCGTTCCACCATACAAACAAAACCGTTCCTTCCTTCGATGGCGGTCTCATAGCCCCGCCAGCCAAGGACCAGGACCTTTGCGTCGCTGGATATAGATTCCGGAGCAGCGCTTCGCGCCAAGGCGATCTCGGCATTGCGATCCGGCATCAGGTATTGCTCGATCGAGGCCATGCTCGGATAAGCTGTCGAGCGATCCTCATTCCGATTGCGCCTGATAAGCGTTAACGTCAGTCCCACAGCCACGCAGACGATAGCGAAGGCTCCGGCCCAAGCCCACCGGCTCGTCATCACTCTGTTTTCCAATCTCGGCCAGCTGATCTTTGACGCTCCGCGCTTCTGGAGGCGCTCCCCAAGTGCCGCAGTGATCTCCGAGGGGATGCCTGCTTCTGGTGACTCAACTTCCCAAGCCAGTAGTTCTTGGGAAACACCCCGGAAATCGGCAGCGAGGGTCTGGCACTCCGGACACAGTTCCATGTGCGACAAGGTCTCCGTGGCTCGCTCCATGGGCAGTTCCCCGTCGAGATAAGCCATGAGTTCTTCCTGTTCGATCGGATGTCTGCTCGTGCTCATTGCATGCCTCGTCTTCCTGGGGACGGCTGCCCGGCGCTCGGTCGTAAGGCAGGATTGTTTTTTGCCTCCGACTTTAGGTAACTTTTCAATGCGAGCCGCGATCGAAAGAGCCTGGAACGCACCGTGTTTACGGGAATTCGCAGCAGCTCTGCAATTTCGGAGTAACTCAGCTGTTCATATTCGCGCAGCATCAAGATTTCTCGCTCCGGCGCATCCAGCATTTCCATAGCTTGCCGCACCCAAAGCACGCACTCGGGAGTTCCGTCAATCTTAGGCTCGGTAGCGGACTGCCCTGATGTGCTGCTCGTCAAGAACTTGCGCCGTTCCGCAGCCAGCAGCTTCAACGCAATGCCATACAGATACGTTCGAACCGAGGCTCGCGGTTCATAACGGGAGACTGCGCGGATCACCGCGAGGAAAGTTTCCTGGGTGACATCCTCCGCCCGCTCGGGGTTGTTCAGCCGGCGCCGAAAGAAGCCGTACAGTGGCTTGCGATAGCGGGCAAACAGCTCCTCGAAGGCTGCGCGTGATCCACTCTGGAATTCCAGCATCAAGGCTTCGTCGCTAGTCATAGTCGGTGCGCCAGCTCAATCCCTGAATCCCTCTGCGACATGGTTCACATCGCTCGTGCTTATTTAATGTCACAAGAAAGCGAAAAGTTCCCTCTCGGTTTCATTCCTCCTGCGTTTTTGTGGATCTCATCAACATGATCTCCAGCGGTCGGGATTGGGGCAAGAAAACTCAAACTCCGCGACAGCTTTACATACGTCGACAAAACTACCCTCCGCGGCGTGGTTGAGGGTGTCATGCAAGCACCCTCAACAATTTCATCATCCATCTACTGCGAACTGCACTGCCGACGCGTGAGCGGAGGATAGAGCGATGATGTTTTTACTTCCTACGACAACTCGAGGTGCTTTGACGGGAATCGAGACCGGTCTCGCGGTGCAGAAACGGCACCTGCTTGATAAGAGGTTCCAGGACGGCCATTCTGAGTATTTGTATTTCTCCGATTCGATCGCGGACCACTTCTGGGAGATCGTTCAACGAATGCCGCGCTCGATCTCTGAATCTCTAGAGGGCGCCCAAAAGGTGGTCGTTGAAAAGGTGTTGAAACCATGAATTCAAGGATCGAATAGAGAGGAAAGACTCTGGGTCGAGAAGCGGAGATGAGCCAGGTTTTTACACACGATAACCCGTTGTAAAATCATGGGGGGTCAGATAGTACCAGTTCTCGATTGCGCAGTTGCCAGACGTTAGTTCGCTTCCTCGCGCCACCCGAGCGAGTTGTCCCCACCACACCGTACACACCGAGTTTGCGAGCGAAGGCGATGGTGGCGAATTCTATCGGTCTTAGTGGGTCACGTAGGTCGAAAAGTAGTAGAGGAGAACGCCAAACAGCACTAAGCCGGAGATTCCGTATGCTGTCAGAACCCAGACATTGCGGGTTCCTCTCTGCACCTCAGCAGAGTCAGAATTGATTGTCTTGGTCGAAGACTGAGCCAGGGCCCGATCCTCCATGAAAAACCTCCATTGTTGAAATTTCCCGGCGCGATACCGCGGTTTTCTAACCCCACCCTGCCCTCTGAGGCAGGCTTACCAGCGGAGATGTTACTACAGATTTGAAATGGCGCAGCCAGGAAAGATGACCAGGGACCGCCTGCCCGATAAAGGCTGTTAGCTCAAACTGTTGGGCGTGTTGCCCGGAGTGGGAACCAAGCCGAGCCCGGTTAAGCATGGGTTCCGGGAGGGTTCGCCGGCAGACCGTCCGGCACCATCGGCAGCGATCGCAGGCGGATGCCGGTTGCGGCAAAGATTGCATTGCTGATCGCCGGAGCCACCGCCATGAGGGGAGTCTCCCCGGCGCCGGCTGGAGCCAGGTCCTTACGGTTGACGATTTCCACCTCAATCTTGGGCAGGTCGCTGAAGCGGGGAACCCGATAGGTAACCAGGTGGGGGTTCAGGATCCGACCGTTTCCGAAATGAATGGCCTCAAACAGGGCCCCTCCCAAGCTCATCATGATCGCCCCTGCGATCTGGTTCTCGAGCCCATTTAGATTTACTACCGCCCCACACTCGAAGGCCTCAACCACACGCTTGAGCTTGACTTCGCGCCCCGCGATTTCCAGCTCCACACAGGTGGCGACGTAGCTTCCTTTCTCAGCGCCCAGTGCGATCCCGAGTCCCCGGGTCGGGGAACTCTTTTCCCGCTGCCAATCAAATTTCTGGGCGGCGGTGGCAAGCACTGCCCGGGCCCTCGCATCGCTAAGATTCTTCATGCGAAATTCCAGGGAATCCATGCCGATAATGTGCGCTAGTTCATCCATGTGGACTTCACGGGCGAAGTGATTGGCCGGCGCCGCCAGCCCGCGGTAAGAACCCTGGCGAAGAGGCGGATCGGTGGGGTGGAATTCGATGGCTTGGTGGGGAATCGCATAGGGTGAGCGAAGGCCGGCTGGGCCTGAGTTGTAGTTGTCGAATCGCCAGGCAACCAGCGAGCCATCGCGACGAATCCCGCTTTTCACGTCAATCACCCCTGCGGGACGGAAATACGCCCAGGTAAACTCTTCCTCCCTCGTCCACACCAGCTTGACCGGCCGGTTGGCGGCTTTTGCCAGCCGCGCGGCTTCGACCGCGGCATCGCCCGTGTGTTTGCCTCCGTATGCGGATCCGGTATCGGGAACCAGGACACGAACCTTGTCCGAGGAAAGTCGGAATGCCTGCGCCAGTTCGTCGCGCACCGCGAAAGGGCGCTGCGTTCCCGTCCACACCGTTAGTTTTCCATCCTGCCATTCCGCCACCGCCGCTCTAGGCTCGAGAGGCACGTGCGCGATGTAGGAAACCCGATAGCTTTGCGCCAAGGTATGGTCCGCAGAAGAAAATCCTCGTTCAATCGAGCCAGCCGTAAACCGAGGTGGGCCACCTGGATTGTCGGTCTCTTCCGTCGCCGCTTTGCGGACATCCTCAAAGAGCGTGGCCTCGGAGGTCTGAGGCGGCGCAGCCCACTCGGCGTGCATGGCTTGCAAAGCCTTGCTCGCCATGCCCAGGTCCGGGGCCGCCACCCCGACGAAATCGCCATCGCGGACCACGGTGACCCCCGGGATTTGCTTGGCGCCGCCAGGATCAAAGGACTTGAGTGTGGCGCGGAATGCCGAGGGCCGAAGCACTTTGCCGTGCAGCATGCCGGGGCGAATCACGTCCGACGGGTATTGGTGTTTGCCGGTAACAAAAGCGCGCCCGTCCACCTTGGGCATTGGTGTACCGGCAATTCGCCATTGACTTGGCGGCTCCAGGGCGGGATCGTCGCCAATCACCTGGACGAGTTCCCGGCCCTTGGTGAGCTCACCATAGGCAACCGAACGGTGCGAATTGCGGTCGCTGATCTCTCCATCGGCGGCGACGAGCGACGAGCGATCCGCATGCCAGCGCTGAGCGGCAAGATCGAGCAGGGTTTCGCGGGCGGCCGCCGACACGTTCCGGAGCTGTGGCCCCATCGTTGGCGTCGTACGGCTGCCGAAGGTGCCCATGTCATAAGGAGTGAGAGCCGTATCTCCCATGATCAATCCGATCGAACTTGCGGAAACACGCAGTTCTTCTGCCACCTGTTGGGTGAGCGAGGTACGGATGTTCTGGCCGACCTCCACCTTCCCCGTATACACCGTCACCCGGCCGTCCTCGGCAATGTGCAACCAAGCCTGGATGCTTTGTGGAAGATCTTCTTCGGAATGGCGGCGGGCGCCCGATTCTTGAGTCCGGGCGGGGCCGGTTGACAGGCATACCACCACGCCGCTTCCGAGCAACTTAAAGAAGTCCCGCCGCCCGAGCGCAAAGCCGTAGCCCAGAGGCCGGATGGCAGCGTGCTGCTCAACTTCTAGGAGAAGATCGCTCGTGGCTTCGTCATTCATTCCGCCGATCCTTTGGACGCGGCTTGGCGCACAGCCTCCACAATGCGTGGATAGGTGCCGCACCGGCAGATATTCCCATCCATGGCATCGATGATTTCCTCAACGCTTGGCCGGGAATTGCGGTGGAGTAAACCGACCGCCGCCATAATCATGCCCGAAGTGCAGTAAGCGCACTGGAAAGCTTCCGCCCCGATAAAGGCCTCCTGTACCGGGTGCAGCCGGCCGTTTTGCTCGAGTCCTTCGATGGTGGTGATCTTTTTTCCGACGACCGTACTGAGGGGAGCCTGGCAGGAACGCGCCGGCTTGCCGTCGAGCAGTACCGTGCATGCCCCACACATTCCTTCGCCGCAGCCATACTTGGTTCCGGTCAGGCCCAGGCTGTCACGCAGGACGTAAAGCAGCTTGCTGTCGGGGGGGGCATCGATCGTATGGTTGGCTCCGTTGACCGATAGCAGCAGGGGCATCGCTTACCTCGAAGCCGCGGGGGCAACTTACGCCGATTATAGCTCCAGGCGCTCGGTCGAAAGTCAATAATCGCGGCCGTGGGATCAGGCTTCCCGAGCAACTTCCTCTCTTGCTGGTGCTACTGATTTGGTTGCGGGAAAGAGCTCGCATAGGTTTATGGCAGGTGGCACCGGGAAGGAGCGACCGATCTTCGGATTTTAGGAAATCTGGATCAAAGTCCCGAAAGGCAGGTGGTCCCAACGAAATCCCGCACTAGCTCAGAGCACGCATCACCCGGTCGGCGGCGATGATCCCGCGGTATTGCGCTTCCTCGAAGATCGAAAAGCCGCTTAGGTCCGAATTTGCGAAGAGAATGCGACCGTGCGGCTTGGTCAAGCTGCGACGTTCTGGTGAAAAGATGGCGCCCACCTCGGGACGAGCCATGGCGTGGCCCATGCGCATGATGTCGATTCGCGAAACGCAACTGCGGATATCGTGGTGCACTCGTTCCAGGTCGTGGAGAATGGCTTCCTTCCAAAAGTTCCAATCGCGGCGCAATAACAGCTGCCGGTTCTGGGCGGGTGAGCCGTCAGCGAGCGCCCAGTAAAAGGTCCAGACCGTCCGGTCTACGTGAGTGCGCAGGCTCTGGTGGGTCGCATCCACATAGCCAAGGGTTGGAGACTCCATGAACACGCTGTCCCAGGTGGGATCGCCTCCATAGGATTCCGGAAGGTGATCGAGCGTCAGATTGGCGGTTAGCCACGGCGAGTACTCGAAGTCGCGCAACGGGCCGATGCCGTCGATCAAATAGGGAGCTAAGAAAGTGGGTGCCGCAAAAATCACCCGCTCGGTCTGATATTCCGTGTCGCCTGCCAGTACGCTCAAACGCTGCTTGGTCTCGGAGATCCTGTGCACCATCTGACGGGTGCGCACGAAGCTTCCGAGCTTTTCGAGCAAGCGGCGAACGATCCAGCCGTTTCCTTCCGGCCATGTGAGAGGACCTTTTTCTTCCGGCTCGCGCGAGGCGAAGTATTGAATCCCGGCCCAGGCCGAGGTTCGATCCGTGGTCGCGCCGTAGTCATCGCGACAGCAATAGTTCATGTACCAGTGCAGAATTCGAGAATCCATGTGCTGCTCACGAAGCCAATCGGCAAAAGAGATCTGGTCGAGATGAGCGGTGCTCTCGGACAGACCGGGCTCCATGGGGACAGTAAATGTACCGGTTGCCCGGAAGGTGTGAATCTGTTCCTCCAGTCGCCGAAATTGGTCCCGGTCTTTTTGGCTCAGCCCGATCGCCGGCTCGATTCCTTCCTGCCATCGTCCATAAAGAAACAGCCGTTCCTGGGGCGCAAAGCACAAATAGCGCTCTTCCCACTGGCCGTTCTTCAGCACTCCCAGCTCTTCGAACAGCTGGCGGACATAAACGGTGTTCGGCCCGGGCACAGGCACGTAATGCGCTGCCCACGGGTAAGGGGTAATCTCGTTCTCCCCCCAGCGAGAATTGCCGCCCGCCTCCTCGTTCATTTCAAGGAGTACGAAATCGCGAAAGCCCTTGTTCTCGAAACGCCATGCGGCGCTGAGGCCGGCGATCCCGCCGCCCACAATGACAACCGGGATCTTGACCGCCTGCTGGGGTGGCCGAAAGCTTGCTCGATCCCGTAGCAAATGGCCTTGCTCGAAGGATTCGTTCACGAAGGACCCGGCGATGGGGCGCTCGCTCTTGACAGAAAGCCCGATGAGCGCGGCGCTGGCCGACTGGATGAACCTCCGGCGCGAAACCGTCAATGACTGATGTCCTTCCAATCCTGGTCATACAGGCGGACCAGTACTTGATCGTTCAGCCGGTTGGGTGGCATCGCGAGCGGAGCCATATCAGGTGGAAACTGGAAGAGCGTTGCCAGGTCCCTGACATCGATGAACCGAAGCCCCGCAGGTACCGACGTCGGAGGCTGATACTCACGGTGGCCGGCGATCACAAATCCCCACTCGCCAAATGAAGGCACGTACACATGATAGGGATAGGTGCGAAGCCCCGCCTGTTTGATCGTCTCCGCGATACACCAATAGGAATCGCGGGCAAACATCGGCGACGTGCTCTGCACCACCATCAGGCCCTGAGCGCTCAGGTGGCGGGCTGCCGCTTTGTAAAAGGCGGTGGTATAGAGCTTTCCTAGCGAATAGTTGGTAGGATCGGGAAAATCGATAACCATAAAGTCAAAGCTGTCGGGGTTCGAATCCACCCACGGAAATGCGTCCGCATTCGTAATGTGCACTTTGGGTGACGAAAACGACCGCTGATTCAACGCCGTGAGCATCGGGTGCGTCGAGAACAGCCGAGTCATCTCCGGGTCCAAGTCTACCAAGTCGATGCTCTCAACCTGCGGATATTTCAAAATCTCCCGTACCGCCAGGCCGTCGCCTCCCCCGAGCACCAGCACACGGCGTGGCGCTGGAATCGCCGAGAGCCCGGGGTGAATCAGCGCCTCATGATAGCGGTATTCATCGCGTGAGCTGAATTGCAAGTGGCTGTTTAAGAAAAGGCGAATATCGTCTTTAAATCGCGTGAGCACAATATGCTGGTAGCGAGTGTCACGGGCGAAGATGATTTCGTCCGCATAGATGTTGTCCTCGGCGGCGGTGGTGATGCGCTTTGCCTGGGCAAGCCCGATTCCGAGTCCACAGAGCACAATGCAAGAGACGGCGCGCAGCGCTGGCGCCTTGACCAGCTGATTGGCAAACAGGAACGTACTCCACAAAGCAACCGCCACGTTGATGATGCCAAATAGCATCGCCGAGCGAACCAAGCCGAGATAGGGGACCAGCAGGATGGGAAACAGCAAGGAGGCGCCAAGGGCTCCCAGATAGTCGAAGGTGAGGACGTGCGCGATGACGTCGCGGAAGTGATAGCGTCCTCGGACGATTCGCATCAGCAACGGGATTTCGAGCCCAACCAAAACGCCAATCACGATGACCAGGGCGTACATCAGCAACTGAAATCCCTCGGTATAGGCAAAAGCCAGAAAGAGCAGGGCGGAGGAAAAGCCGCCAACGACACCGAGCAACAGCTCAATCCAGACAAACCGGTAGGCCAGCCCGCGATTGATATAACGGGACAGCGCGCTGCCGATTCCCATCGCAAACAGGTAGCAGCCAATAATGGTCGAAAATTGCAGCACGCTGTCGCCGAGAAGGTAGCTTGCCAGCGTGCCAGCAATGAGCTCGTAGATGAGCCCGCAGGCGGCAATCAGCAGCACCGTGATGAAAAGGAGAATTCCCACGCTAGTGAATCGCCGATGCAATGATCACGCAAATGCCGAGTGACATGGCCCCGAGCAGAATCGCCAGCGCGGTATTGTGCTCTTGGACAATCTCTTTCCAGAGGTTATACGGCGTGACCTTGTCGATCACCAAGAACGCGCCGGCGAAAATTACGATGCCAACCGCCGCATAGAGGATCGCATTGACCACATTGTTCAGCTGGACGCCCATCACTTGCCTCCTGTGTAGTGGTGGTAAAAGCCGTACACCGAGCGATACGAACCCGGATTGTCACGAACAGACTTGGGAACGTTCAGTACTTCATCCACGCGATTCAGGCTCCACCCCCGATATTCGGCGAATGACACCGCTAGAAGCACCGCCATTCCATAGATCAGAAAGAGCCTTGGAATCATTGGTCATCTCCCGAAATCGATCCTTTCAAGGAATCAACCGCATTCTCCACCGTACTCAGCAGGGAACCGTCATCGGGCGCACCGCCATAGTCGCTTTCGGCCCAGCGCAAGTGCTCAAAGTTGAGGGAACGCCAGGTGAGGAGGCCGGCCGGAAAAAGCAAGGCGAGCACGCCGAGCCCGAAAAAGCCGGCTTGCGGCACGTCGCGCCTCACTGTGACCGTGTAAGGGATGGTTCCATGTTTCGGATCGCTCTCGGGTTCAATGCGCAAGTAGTAATTTCCCGGAGGAACGCTCGGCACGGTGACGCTATTTTGGGTGCTGCCCTCGGACCAAGCTCCATCCTCGTCGTAGCCGTGGTAATAGCTGACCTCTCTTCCAAAATCGTAAGCATGGCCCGTATCTTGGTTGATCAACGCGTAGTTCAGGTAAATCCATTCATTGTCGAGCTGAGCGCGGGTCGTCAGCTCTACATCGGACGTGTGCCCCTTCAGTTCGAATGTGTCGGTGACGAAGGAAGCCTCGCCTTGCGCATTGGTATTGAACTCGTAGGACTCTTCAAACACTTGCTCGTCGCGTGCCAGGGAGTAAACACCCACGAGCAGCAGCACCAGCAGCCCGAGAAAGACCCCGACGAAGGCCCACACCGTCTTGACATCGGCACGGAGAGGCGAGGGCTGATTCTCGTAGACTCCGATCGGTGCTGGCGGTTCGCCTTCGAGCTGGAATGCTTTCCAAATGTCACGCCCGGAGATGTACTCGCCCATCGACCAGGTGAGCTCTTTCCCTGTCCCTTCGCTGGAGATCACGCGCGGAGGCGAAATATAGTCCGACACAGTCACGGATTCACCGACCCGCACCCGCCAAGGGAATTCTCCCAACACAAAGGTGGTCGCAGCATTTGCGGTCTGAAACTGCTTGTAGGTTTCTCCCAAGTACCTCAACGAGCTGCCGCCGGGACTCACATCGGGAACAGATCGCAGGATGCTGCCATCATTCCAGTGTCCGTTGTACTCCGTCAGATAACGAAATCCCTTAAAAGGATTGAAGAGTACGTATTCATGCCAGCTGTAGGGGACGCCATCCACCCGAATCGTGCGCCGCTCGAACCCGATCACGTCGTAGGCCGTTCCCCGGATGACTCCCCGGCTGCCGAGGGCAATTCGCGGTGGATCTTCGCCTTCCGCCGCCTGGAACTTCTCGAGCACTTTCAGTCGGGGGTCTTGCGCATCAAGAATGGAGTGACAGCTGGCGCAAACGACGGTGACCGCATGACCGAACGAACGCACCGTCAGGCTGGCACCGCAGCCGGGGCAGTTCAGCGATTTGACCTGCGGCGCAGGCGTCGGCCCACCGGCGGTCATGACCACCCCTCAAAACTACGGAGGTTTTTGAGCTTAAGATTTTCAAACTCGACGGCCTCGCCGAGATATAGGATCGGTGGGTCATCGCCGTAATCGATCGTCGCGAACTTCCCTGTATGCGACATCAGATCAACCAACACCACGTCCGACTTATCCCAATACTGAAATGGCAGTTCTCCTTCCACTCCACGATAATGCGCTTGGGTGATCGTGCTGACCGTGTAGGTCTGCTTGTCCCAGGTGCACTCTTGGCCGATGTGGCACTCCTTCGGTAAATTCCGCCCCGGAGCTTGAAAGGTGATGGCATAGTTGTCTTGCGCGTCCGAGAGCCAGCCACTGGTGCCGTCATTCATCCTCAGGTGCCATTCATTCCAGTTGCCTTGGTCGTACTCGTAGATGATTCGCCCCGTGGCCACGAATGCGTGGGACCCGTACACCCCTTCGGTTCCCATCTGGATCGGAGAGCTGTTGGGTGGAAGATCCGCGACTTGCCCGACTTTTTCGAGATCAAGATCGGTGCGCACCAAGATGGATTTGCAGTATTGGCACACCGTTTGCACGCAGCCCGACCATCGGAACGTAATCTTCGCCCCGCAATTCGGGCAATTCGCGCTAGGCTGAGTCATCACTTCTCTCGCGCTGCGCCGATCGGCTCAGATTCCGGGGTGGCAGAGTATTCCCTCCTCAGTCGACGAACTCGCACCGACCTGGCGGAGAACAACTGCGACAGCTGGGACTCAAAGCCCCACCGGGCGCGAGGCACGCAGCAGAACAGGTTTAAGCAAAGTGACCCAAACTCAGGGAAGGTGTGGCAGGTGAGGTGTGACTCCGACAAAAGGCAAAGACCGGTAATGCCTCCTGAGCCCGGGAATTCGTGCCACTGCGTTTCTCCGATGGTTCGAAGACCCAATTCCGCGATGATTCGCTCGAACAAGCTCTCGAGCAATGCCCGGCTGCGCAGCGACTCCCGACAACACCCCTGGGCATCGACAATCCATTCCGTTCCACGCATAGACTGTAGTCGACTGCTACTGCTGGGCGTGCCCGCATTCGGAGCAAAACTTGCTCACTTTGGGAATTGGCCTGCCACAGTTCAGGCAGAATTTCGTGTCCGCACCGGGGCCCGCAACGCCCGGTCCCGCGGTAGAGGATTCTCCTGCGGGTGTGCCGGCTTTCTTGAGCGCATCCATCATCGCTTGGCCCATCGCCACTCCGGCTCCAAGCCCGGCGCCAACACCGGCCGTTCCGCCGCCCTCGTTCGCGGCTGCAACCGGGATGGACTGGGCCACTTGATATTGCGTATATCGTCCCATGTCGCCGACCATATTCATGCTGATGCGTTGGTCAAGAATCTTCTGCAGCTCGTCGGGAAGTGATAGATTTTCGACGACGAAGCTGTCCAGGGCGAGTCCCAGTTCGGAAAAGCCGGGTTTGAGTTGGGATGCAATCTTGTCCGATAAGACAACCTGGTTGGCTGCCATGTCGAGAAATGGCAGCTGGCTATTGGCGAACGTATCGGTTAGGCGCCCGATAATGGTGTTGCGCAGCTGACCTTCCAAGTCGGGCACCCTGTAAACGTCGCGCGTGCCACTGACTTTGGAATAAAACACCTTCGCCTCTGCGATGTGATAGGTGTAAATACCGAACGCCCGAATGCGTACGGCGCCGAATTCTTTATCGCGAATGGTAATCGGATTCGGTGTTCCCCAATGCTGATTGGTTTCGAGCCGCGTCGAAAGGAAATAAACGTCGGATTTGAACGGCGACTGAAACGCTTTGTCCCAGTTCTTCAAGTAGGTGAGAATTGGAAGGGTCTGAGTATTCAGGGTGTAGAGACCCGGTCCGAAGACGTCCGCAACCTTCCCCTCATTCACAAACACGGCCATTTGCGAGTCACGGACCGTCAATTTGCCGCCATTCTGAATTTCGCGGTCCTGCATGGGATACCGGTACGCAAGAATACCGTCCTCGGGTTCGACCCACTCGATGACGTCGATGAATTGTTTTGACAAGAAGTCGCGAAGGCTCATGATTTCACTCGTTACGCATGTCGGTTTGGCTTACGGTTGCGCTTGAAACGGCATCCTATGGGGTACGAAGGCACCTGTCAACCGGCAAGGATTTGCCGCGAGCGACAAAGGTATTGCCGATCGTGAACTCGGTAGCCGACGGGCGCAACTAACGAGCAGATTCAGGCATCAAAGATCGGCTTGTGCGCCCAATCGGCCGGCATGCACTATCGTTCGCACCTCAAAGATTTCATCCTGGGCCTCCACGCGGCATGCGATCGCGACAGTCTGCTGGCCGCTTTCGTTCCCCACGGTCCGACCCCATACCAGGCTCGCTGCCACCCTCAAGTTTCCACAACTGTTTCACGAAGATTCGCCTTTTCTTCGCTCAAAAGCGAGTATATAATCGCGGCTGAGTTCAGTCCGCTGGTCTCGACAGGAGCCTCTGCATGGCCGATGAACGCAGCAAAGCCATTGATCTGGCCTTCTCGCAGATCGAAAAGCAGTTCGGGAAGGGTTCGATCATGCGCTTGGGATCGAAGGAAGCCATTGTTCCGATTTCGGTTATTCCCACGGGGGCGATTTCTTTCGACGCGGCGCTCGGCGTCGGCGGTTTCCCCCGCGGACGGGTGGTCGAGATTTTCGGCCCGGAATCATCCGGCAAAACCACGATTGCTCTCCAGGTGATTGCCGAAGCCCAGAAAACCGGCGGCATGGCGGCTTTTGTAGACGCCGAGCACGCTCTCGACCCTGGTTATGCCAAGAAGCTTGGCGTAGATGTAGACAATCTGCTGGTTTCCCAGCCCGATTATGGCGAGCAAGCCCTGGAAATCGCGGAGACGCTGGTTCGCTCGAATGCAATCGACGTGCTGGTCGTCGACTCGGTCGCGGCCCTGGTCCCCAAAGCCGAGTTGGATGGCGAGATGGGCGACAGCCACATGGGACTGCAGGCGCGACTGATGTCGCAGGCGCTGCGTAAGCTGACCGGGATCGTTTCGAAGTCGCGCACTTGCCTGATCTTCATCAACCAGATCCGGGAAAAGATTGGCGTCATGTTTGGTAATCCCGAGACCACGACCGGAGGTCGTGCGCTTAAGTTTTATGCCTCGATGCGCATCGATATCCGCCGCATTGCCGCCATCAAGGAGGGGGACCAGGTCACCGGTTCCCGGACCAAGGTCAAGGTGGTGAAAAATAAAGTAGCCGCTCCATTTCGCGAGGCCGAGTTCGACATCCTCTATGGCGAAGGCATCTCCCGCGAGGGGGACTTGCTCGATCTGGCAGTGGCCCAAAACATCGTGGAAAAAACCGGTGCCTGGTTCAGCTACAAGAGCGAACGCATCGGCCAAGGTCGGGAGAATGCCCGCCAGTTCCTCAGGAGCAACAAGGATACTTTGGCTAAGCTCGAAGCTGAGGTGCGCAAGCAACTGGGCTTGACGGCTACGATGCCAGCCTCGGCGGCATCCTCGGCGCAAGCTTCTCCTCAAGGTGCTCGCATCACTACCATGCCGAGCGCTTCCACCGAACCGTCCCGGGTACCCGCGGCTCGTCGTTAGTCACGAGGCGGCTCAATGCTGGCTGATGGAGGCAGGCAGCACCGAGAACTGGATATCCAATTCATCTTTGACTCGGACCATGCCTCCTGCCACCCGGACCGGCGCAATGCCGAAATCGCTCTGCTTGATCTGGCATCGCCCGACATAGGCGTTTTCCTGCTTGCGAACCGTAGTCGTGACCGGCCTGGTTTCCCCATGTAAGCTCAATTCGCCGTGTACTACCCAAGTATCCTGGGAGGCCGGTTCAATCGAGGTAGAACGGAACCGAATATCGGGATACTTTTCGCTCTCGAGTACCTGCGTCTGCATGGTGCGCTCGACCTCGGCCTGCTGCCCGGCCGAAAGGCTCTTGTCTGCTTCAAGCTTCATCTGGCGGGACTCGACGCGGAAGCTGAAACTGGATGATGGACCCTCCTCGAGGGCGCCTTCGGCGATGGGAGCCAGCACCCAATGCTCGTGGCCGGCGGCGGAAAACAATCCCGACTTGCCCACGTGGATGCGAATCGTGCTGTGCTCGACATCAATCGCGCTTTGCGCTGCGGGAACCGTTCGGGCTGCGCTGGTGAGCAGCAAGAGAATCCCGATTTGGACCATCCTCGTCAATCAAGTCTGCCTTCGCGCCTCGTAGGCGGCAATCTCAGCTTCCTGTTCGAGGGTGAGGCCAATTTCGTCCAGTCCTTCGAGCAGGCAGTGGCGGGTGAATTCGTCGATCGCAAAAATGGCCGAAAATCCCTGGTTATCCTTGACCCGGCATTGCTCAAGATCGACGGTAAGCTGGTAGTCAGGCGCGGCCGTGGTGCGTTGCATGATGTCGCTGACTTCCTTCTCGCCCAGCACCACGGCCAGCAGCCCATTTTTCGCACAGTTGGTGGCAAAGATGTCGGCAAAGGAGGGCGCTACCACGGTGCGAAACCCGAAATCCGCCAGCGCCCACACGGCATGTTCGCGGGAGGACCCACAGCCGAAGTTTTTTCCCGTCACCAGCACAGTCGCACCCTTCGAGCGCGGCTGGTTCAACACAAACGACCGATCGAGCGCCCCGTCGGGAGTGTGCCGCCAATCAAAAAACACGAACTCACCGAAGCCGGTACGCTCGATCCGCTTGAGAAACTGTTTCGGGATGATCTGGTCGGTGTCGATGTTGGCCCGATCGAGAGGCACGACCCGGCCGGTGTGAATGCGGAATGGCTGCATGGGAGTCCCCGGTTTCAGCGAAACTGCCAGTTACGAATGTCGATGAAGTGTCCGGTGATCGCCGCCGCCGCGGCCATCATCGGGCTCACCAAATGGGTGCGACCGCCCCGGCCCTGCCGGCCCTCGAAGTTGCGGTTGCTGGTCGAGGCGCAACGCTCACCGGGCTGGAGAATATCCGGGTTCATGCCCAGGCACATGGAGCAGCCGGATTCGCGCCATTCGAAGCCTGCCTCTTGAAAAATTCGATGCAAGCCTTCTTGCTCGGCCGCACGTTTTACCGCCTGCGAACCCGGCACGACCATGGCGCGCACCTGAGGCGCCACCCGGTATCCCTTGGCCACGCGGGCCGCAGCCCGCAGATCCTCCAGGCGCGAATTGGTGCATGAGCCGATGAAAACACGGTCAATGCGAATCTTCTCGATGGGCGTGCCCGGCTCCAGCCCCATGTAGTCCAGCATGCGCGCAACACCGGCGGCCTCGCCGGCCCCCAGTTCATTGCTTTGCGGCACGTGGCCCGTGACCGGCACGACCATTCCGGGGTTCGTTCCCCAGGTGACGAGCGGCGCCAGGGGGGAAGCCTCGACCTCGACGACGGCGTCATACTTCGCCCCGGGATCGGAACGGAAATGGCGCCATCGAGCGCGAGCTTCGTCCCATGCCCGGCCGCGCGGGGCAAAACGACGGCCTTCGAGATAGGCAAACGTCACTTCGTCGGGAGCCACCATGCCCGCGCGTGCGCCCGCTTCAATGCTCATGTTGCACAAAGTCATCCGGCCTTCGATCGAGAGCGAGCGCACGGCTTCGCCTGCGTACTCAATCACGTGGCCGGTCGCTCCATCGGTCCCGATCTGCCGGATCACTGCCAGGGCGAGATCCTTGGCGCTGACCCCTTCCCCCAGCCGGCCGCTGACCTGGATTAGCATGCTTTTGGGCTTGCGTTGCGGCAGACACTGGGTGGCGAGCACGTGCTCAACTTCCGAGGTTCCGATCCCGAATGCCAACGCTCCCAGCGCGCCATGTGTACTGGTGTGGCTATCCCCGCACACGAGGGTCATGCCGGGCTGGGTCAAACCCAGTTCCGGACCAATCACGTGCACGATCCCCTGATCGGGCGAGTCGATATCGAACAATCGGATGCCAAACTCTTGCGCGTTTCTCTCGAGGGTCTGGACCTGCAGGGCGGCAATGGGGTCGGTGATCGGAGTGCCACGCGGGGTAGTCGGCACGTTATGGTCTACGGTGGCAACCGTGCGCCCGGGCTGGCGCACGCCTCGGCCGGCAGCCCGCAAGCCATCAAAGGCCTGCGGCGAGGTGACTTCATGCACCCAATGGAGATCGATATAGAGCAGTGGCAGCCTGCCGGGCGGCAGGCACACCACGTGGTCCGTCCAAATCTTATCGAGAAGTGTGCGTGGTTCGCTCATGAACTTCTCAGTTGACGAACGGGCCGGAGCCACGCTCGCCTGGGGAAGATGCCCTGGGCGGAAGTGGACGTACCAGGGTACGCTCGTTCGGATCAACCGGCAACCACGCGCTCAGGAGTCTGCTCGAGCTCGTGGACGGCTTCCACCACCTTGGTTCCCATCTGTTCGGTCGTGACCGGGTTCTCATCCGGTCGGGCCAGATCCCGGGTGCGATATCCAGCCGAGAGCACGGCTTCGACCGCCCTCTCGATCGAACTGGCCTCGGCGTCCAAATGAAAGGAATAGCGGAGCATCATGGCGACGGAAAGAATTGCACCCAGCGGATTGGCGATACCGCGGCCGGCAATATCTGGCGCCGAGCCGTGCACCGGCTCGTAGAGACCCACCGAGCCGCCGAGGCTGGCAGACGGCAACAGCCCAATCGATCCGACAACACTGCCGGCTTGATCCGAGAGTATGTCGCCAAACATATTCTCGGTCAGCAACACGTCAAACTCCGTGGGACGGGAAACCAAGGCCATGGCCGCCGAGTCCACGTACAGGTGAGTCAGTTGAACCTCGGGATATTCTTTGGCCACACCGGTCACTACTTCGCGCCAGAGGCGGGAGCAATCGAGCACGTTGGCCTTATCCACGGAGGTAACCTTGCGCCGCCGGTTTCTTGCCAGCCGAAACGCCATGCGCGCAATCCGCTCGATTTCCGTTTCCTGGTACTGCATGGTGTCGATCGCGATGCGATTGCCGCTCGATCCCTGGAGCGAGCGCGGTTGGCCAAAATACAGGCCGCCCAACAGCTCTCGCACGATCAGGAGGTCGGTCCCACGGACAACCTCGGCTCGCAACGGCGAGCCTGCGACGAGAGCGGGGAAGCAGAGGGCCGGCCGCAGGTTGGCGAACACTCCCAGCTCCTTGCGCAGGTTGAGCAAGCCCCGTTCCGGGCGCAAGGGAACCGGATAGCGGTCGAACTCGGGGCTTCCCACGGCTCCGAGCAGAACCGCCCGAGAACCTAATGAGCTCTCGATGGTGTCTTTGGGTAAGGGATCGTTCTGGGCCCGGAGAGCGGCGCCGCCGATATTCTTGTGCGAAAGACTCAACTGGTGCCCGAATCGTTGGGCCACGCTTTCAAGAACGCGCAGGGCTTCCCGGGTGACTTCCGGGCCGATGCCGTCCCCCGGCAGGATGGTGAGAGGAAGCTGCATTGCTAGCGAAAACTATACACCCCAGAGATAGTCTTCCTGCTCGCCGTGGTGGTCGGCGAGCGGAGCTCGGGAGAAAAGCGGGATGTCAGACCGGAAGCCCGATTTGGCGGGAGGCTGGATTGGAGCTTCGGGAGTTCCGCCGCTGGCCGCGACGGCGCGAGCTTTTTCTAGAGTCGCCGACGCAGACTGGGCTGGAGCCTTGGGGGTTGTGATCAATTCGAGCAAATGGTGATCCTCGATCTGCTTGATGCGATCGGCGAGCGCCACAAAACGACGATAAATGTCGTCCAGTGCGCGACCCTCGAAGCGATATCCCAGTTGCTCGTAACGTAGGCCGAGGGCGTGGCGGCCGGAGTGTTTGCCGAGCACCAGCTTCGAATCCGGAACCCCCACGGACTGGGGAGCCATGATTTCATAGGTCCGTGGATTCTTGAGCACCCCGTCCTGGTGAATGCCGGCTTCATGGGCAAATGCGTTGCGACCGATGATCGCTTTGTTCGGCTGCACCGCCACTCCCGTGATCTCGCTGAGCAGGAGGCTGGAAGGGTAAAGCTCGCGGGCCACCACTGCGGTATCGTAAGGCAGACGATCGGCCCGAACCCGCAATGCCATGACGATTTCCTCGAGCGCGGCGTTGCCGGCGCGTTCCCCAATCCCGTTGATTGTGCATTCGACTTGTCGGGCGCCCTGGGAGATGGCGGCCAGGGAATTCGCGACCGCCAGTCCCAGATCGTCGTGGCAGTGTGCGGAAATCACTGCTCTTTCTATCCCCCTGACTCGCTGCTGGAGAGTTTGGATGAGTTCGCCGAATTCGGAAGGGGTGGCATACCCCACCGTATCCGGTATGTTGATGGTGGTTGCCCCGGCTTCGATGACGGCTTCGACCACCTGGCAAAGAAAGGCCGGGTCGGTGCGGGTGGCATCCTCGGGAGAAAACTCCACGTCGTCACACCAAGTTCTGGCCCGCGCCACCGCCTGAGATGCCCGCTCGAGACATTGCTGGCGTGAGATTCGCAGCTTGTATTCGAGGTGAATGTCGGAGGTAGCCAGGAAGATGTGGAGGCGAGGCCGCGCCGCCGGTTCGAGGGCCTGCCAGGCTCGCTCGAGGTCCTCGGGGCAAGCCCGGGCCAGAGCCGCAATGACGGGACGCCGCAGGGCGGTCGCGATCGAGCGCACGGCCGCGAAGTCCCCCTCCGATGCAATCGGGAACCCAGCCTCAATCACGTCCACACCCAAGCGGTCGAGTTGATGCGCCATGCGCAGCTTTTCCTCGACGTTCATGCTGCAGCCCGGCGACTGTTCGCCATCACGCAAGGTCGTATCAAAAACTCGAATTTTGGTCGGATCCATGTCCGGCTTCTCCCAGGCGAGGAGTCGGTCTGATCTTACGTCGACAGGGAGCTTAAGCAAAGTTTATAATCATTAATCTAGTATTAGTTTATCTGAATACCATAAGCCAGGCTAATGCCGCCTGCAGTTTGTCTAAAGAGGGTGGGAGCATGGATTTAGGTCAACTCGAGGTGTTTCTTGCCGTGGCACGGGAGCGCCGCTTTTCGCGGGCGGCGGAAAAACTGTACCGCACCCAGTCGGCGGTCAGCCAGTCGATTCGCAAGCTGGAAGAGGAAATCGGGGAGCCGCTGTTGGATCGCTCCTCGCGCGAGGGGCTCCTGACCGATGCTGGTCGGGTGCTGCAGGAGTACGCCGAGAGACTGGTGAACCTGCGTGCCGACGCCCAGGAAGCCTTGGTCGAACTCCGCGCCTTGCACAAGGGCAAGCTGGTCATCTCGGCCAATGAATTCACCGCTCTTTATTTGCTCCCCGTACTTGCCGAATTCCGCCGGCTCCATCCCATGGTCAAGATTACGGTCAATCGCTCTCTCGGCAGTCAAATTCCCGATGAGGTGCTGCGCCACACCTCCGAACTCGGGGTGCTCACCTACGACCCTCAGGACACGCAGTTGCATGCCACCGTGGTCTATCTCGACGAACTCGTCTTTGTCGTTCCCCCCAACCATCCCTTAGCCAAGCAAGGTCAGGTGAGCATTCGCCAGCTCGGGGCCGAGTCCTTCGTGGCCCACAATGTGCCTTCGCCCTATCGTGAAAAGGTGCTGCAGACGTTCCGCCGCTATAAGACTCCGCTGCATATGAACGTGGAGTTGCCCACGCTGCAGGCCATCAAGCAGTTTGTCGCCATGGGCAATGGGGTGGCGCTCGTGCCCGAGCTCAGTGTCGAAGAGGAACTGCATCGCGGCGAACTGGTCCAGATTCCGGTGCGCGAGTTGCGCCTGGATCGCCGGCTGCGATTGATCCACCGCAAATCGGCCAGCCTTTCCCATGCGGCGCGCGCGTTTCTGACCGTGGCCGAGAGCTTTGCCCGCGAGCGCGGTGGCCGCTACCGTTTTCAGCCGCAGCATTGACGAAAGGTGGGAGTGCGCCGAAAAGACAGGTGCCTAGCCTCGGCGGGAGCTGGCTTTCTGCTCTAATCGCGCTTGCAGTCGCAGATATCCGCTGCGACTCACCGGAAGCTGGGCTCCACTGGCGAGCACGACGACGTGATCGTCCTTGCTGTAGGGCTCAATCTTTGTCACCCTTTCGAGGTTCACGATATAAGAACGGTGAATGCGGACGAATAGCTCGGGATCAAGAATCAGTTCGAGGCTCGAAATCGTCTGCTGCTTTAGGTGGGTTTTTCCCTCCGTACTTAAGCCGACATAATCATCCTGGGCTTGGGCATAGTCGAGCTTGGAGACGGGGATGATGTGGACCCGGGTTCCATCCCTCACCACGATCCGTTCCGTGTATCGGGTGGCAGGCCGTGCGCTTGCCGAGAGCTCGGTTGCGGGTGGAAGCTTCCCCCCCAGACGTTGTTTTGTGCGCGTCAGCGCGATTTCGAATCGCTCCGCACTGAACGGCTTGAGCAGGTAATCCACGGCATGGATGTCGAAGGCACGAAGGGCGTACTCATCGTAGGCGGTCACGAACACGATTGCCATCTGCGTGCCGATCAGCTCGAGAACCTCAAAGCCGTCCAACTTGGGCATCTGAATATCGAGAAAGACCAGATCGGGTTTCAGTTCGGTCGCTGCCTTGACGGCTTCGAAGCCGTTGGCGCACTCGGCCACGATTTCAATCTCGGGGTGAGAGGACAGAAATTCGCGCAACATCTCGCGTGCCAGTTCCTCGTCATCAACGATCACGGTGCGAATTCGTTCGCTCGCGGGGCTCATGGCTTGGCTCCGTTCTGCCCCATCGGCAAACGCAGTTTCACCGAGAAGCAGTTATCCTCGGTCGAAACCTGGATGCTGGCATGGTCGCCATAGCGTGCATTGAGCCGCTGACGGATGTTGTCGAGTCCCAATCCCGTTCGCAACGAAGAGGGCGATTCGGGATCGAAGCTATTTTCGATCAGAATCGAGACCCCATCCTGGTTGCGTTCGGCGGCCAGCCGGATCACTCCTCCTTCCGGCAAGTTCGCAATGCCATGGCGAATGGCGTTCTCGACCAGCGGCTGCAGTAACAGGGGAGGAAGCCTCACGGCCAGCGCTTCTTCTGCGATCTCTTCTTCCAGATGCACGCGAGCGCCGAAGCGCACCCGTTCGATCGACAGATAGCCGCGTACGAGCCCCAGTTCCTCTTCCAAAGTGATGGCATCTTTGCCTCCCCAACGCAGGGTGGTGCGGAGGAAGTCGGCCAGCAGAATGCACATCTCGCGGGCTTTTCCGGCATCGGCGCTGGTCAAGGCGCTGATCGAATGCAGGCAATTGAACAGAAAGTGGGGATTGACCTGGGCGCGCAGGGCCTTCAACTCGGCATCCCGCGCCAACAAGCGGGCTTCGAGCGCTCGCTCCTGAGCTTCACGAGCAGTCCTTTCTGCCAGAAGCACGTAATGCAGCGTTACCGCCAGGACATAAAGCAGCACTCCGGTGGCCCACAGAAGGGAAAGTTGTTGGTCGAGCCGCTGATCAAGTCCGGCGAACCCCCGATACCGCTCCAAGGCGATCGCCAGCCCCTTTGCCAACACCGTCCACAACTCGCTGAGCAGAACTGCAGCCGTCAAGTGGGTCAGCACCAGCCGGGCGAAGCTGGACCGCTCCAAGGGAGTAGCTCGGCAGGGATACCAGGCGGCCAGGCAAGCAAACGCATACACCAGGCAAAGCGGGCCAGCCAGCGCCAGGGCCTCGCCCCAGCTGAGCCCGCCCGATCCGGCCAGGGAGTGCACCAGGATTGCGGCGACCGGGATCCAGGCCAGCAGGTACAAGCCAAGATTCCGCCGCCGGGCAAGGATGGGATGCATCGTCTACCTCAATTCTTGATTTCCACGCCACCCATAATGGCAACCCCTTTCACAATCAAGGTTTTTGTGGGTTGAGGGCCCTCCCGAGCCTTCACGCTGTGTCCTCCCATGAAAGCGGCACCGCGAATGGCGACGGCCCAGTTTTCCGGAACTCGGATGGTTCCACCTCCCATCAACGCGTTCACCGTGATGGTGGCCTCGTTCCCTTCGATGTCTGCGCTCCGCAGGTCGACGTCAAACCCGCCCATCAAGGCGACCAGATCGCCGCCACGGAAATTCCTTGTCACGACGCGGTATTCTCCTCCTCCCAGTATGGCGAGGATGTTGAGATAGGGGGAGGAAAGACCGGCCGTTTCGGGTGCGGGCTGGTAGGCGCGCAGCAGCAGGAGGATGCCGGCAGCGATGACGAATACCGGCCAGATGGTGGCAAATCGCAGCCGCGCATAGCCCAGATGATCGAGTTCGAGGGCCGCGGCAATCGCCACCAGAAATCCCCCCCAGAGATATCCTTGCAGACATTGCGATTGCAGAAGCTTGAGCACTCCGGCGATCAAGAAAGCCACGACCCAGAAATCAAACCAGAGCCGGATGATGCCCATCTGGTGGAGGAGCAGTAGCACTCCTACGACAATCAGGGTGCCGCCGTTCAAAATGGCAGGATTGATCCGCTTGTCGGTGTCACTCATAGTGACCTTTTCTCGCATCCCGGCCGCCGGGATCGGTTCTGGGAGCGTTCCGGTCGGCCCATAACAAGTTCACACCCACAACTGCCAGGAGGCCTAGCGGAAAATGCGGGGCTGCCTCGAGCCACACCAGGCTTCCCCACGCGTGGCAACCAAGCCTATCAAACAAGAACAGGGTGCCAGCGATCGAGAGCAAGGCGGCAAGCAATGAGGCCTCCCACCGCTCGGGCTGTTTTCGGTTGGCCATGGGGCACCTCCTGGTTCGGACCGCTCGTCCTTTGAAACACCCTACGGGGATCCTGTGCCCCTGTCCCAGCATTTTCGGCGGGCTGCGGATCGCTGCCGGCGAGTGGCGATCTCGCGACTGCCGCCATCGGGCAGGCCGGCTCCAGGCCTGAACTCCCGGCGACCCCTGCGATGACAGACCGTCCAAGAATCGGCCTTGCAGTCGCCTGCCACTTTCCAATACTCTCGCTAGCATGCGACTTGCGCCCACGGAGAACTCGGTCTCATGAAATATTGCCGCTTCGAGCTCAATGGCCATGCGGAGTACGGCCTCGTCGAGTCGAGCGCGGGACGAGAGGAAATCACCCGCCAGTTGTTGAGATCCCCGTACGAAGGAGGGGACCTCGAGGATCTGCCGACCAAAGCCATCTCGCGAATTGCCTTGGACGGCGCTCAGCTGCTCGCTCCCGTCTGCCCGTCGAAGATCGTCTGTGTGGGCCGCAACTATCGCGAGCATGCCGCCGAACTGGGCAACGAAGTTCCAGCCGAGCCGTTGATTTTTTTCAAGCCACCCTCTTCCTTGCTGGCGTCCGGACAAACCATTCGTCGGCCGCGAATTTCCGAGCGGACCGACTATGAAGGGGAACTAGCGGCCATTATCGGAAGGCATTGTTACAAACCTGCGGCGGAGGAGGACGTTCGCTCGTATGTTCTCGGCTACACTGCGCTGAATGACTTTACCGCGCGCGATCTGCAGAAAAAAGACGGCCAATGGACCCGAGGCAAGGGCTTTGACACGTTTTGCCCGGTGGGCCCGGTAGTCACCGACGAGATTGATCCCTGGGCCGGGGTGAAAGTGGAGACGCGCGTGAATGGCGAGGTGCGGCAACACGGGAACACGAGGGATTTTGTATTTCCTCTGGATGTCCTTCTTCGTTACATTGCCGCGGTCATGACCCTGGTTCCGGGTGACCTGATCGCCACGGGCACGCCGGAAGGAGTGGGGCCGGTGGTGGCGGGCGACGTTGTTGAGATCACCGTGGAAGGCATGGGCACCTTACGCAACCCCGTTGCCGACGAATAAGCCGAGTTTCCTGATTCCAGCTTCGGCTACTTTTCCGGTTCGATCTTTGCCCGCAAGAAGACCACAGGTGCGTCTTGCGGAACGTTGAATGGAGTTGCAGATTTTGGATCGGGGCTGAATTTGGAAAAAGTGGAAGGATTATCTTGGAAGTGCTTCTTGAGGGTTTGGATCCTCGTGCCGTTCGCTGGATGGTCGGACAGAAGCTGCGGGATCTGATGGACATCCGCAGTTTGAAAATCCTCGAAGAGCCACGTCAGGCCCCAGGGGTTGTAACCGGCTTGGGCGCAAATGTCGGAACCGGTGACATCCGCCTTCGATTCGGCATCGCGTGAGTAGCCGAGCGAGTGCAGCTTGCCAATGAGAGCGATTGC
>DASPVG010000004.1:0-10668 GCA_035622455.1 Terriglobales bacterium | reverse complement strand
ACACTCCTGCCACGGCATACTCTGCGGCTGCGGCGAGGGTCTTTTCGACCAGATCTTCGACCATGGCTCGTGCGAACGACGCCACCAAATCGAGCGTCTGGGGATCGCAATTCGACAGATAATCCTCAAGCTTCGGTCGCTCGATCCGGGAGAGATTTCGCCGTCGAGCCTCGATCGAGCTCTCGAGCTGGTGGTTCTCGACATAGCGCAGGACCGCGGTCTTAATACCGCTGTAGGAGAAGTCGAAACGCGCGAGCGCTGCCTTCGATCGCTGCCCCTGGTTGCGGTCCGGATGCTTGATCTGCGCCGGCGGGAAAAGCACCGCCCTGGGATTGCCATGGGGAGAAAGCTGCTCGATGATGGGGCCCCCAGGGTAGCCGAGGGCCAGCAGTTTGGCTACCTTGTCAAACGCCTCACCGGCGGCATCGTCGCGTGTCCGGCCGATATTGGTATACGACCAAGTCTCCGCGCGCTCGACGGCCAGATAGAGATGGGTGTGCCCGCCCGACACAACCAGCGCGAGCAGGGGAAAACTGAGCTCGGGACTACCCTTCTGCCGCTCTTCGAGAAGCACCGCATGGATGTGGCCTTCGAGGTGATTCACGGCAATCAGGGGCTTATCGAGAGCAAAGGCGAGGGCTTTCGCATAACTGATGCCGACCAGAAGTGCTCCTGCCAGACCGGGGCCCTGGGTGACGGCCAGGGCGTCGAGCGATCGGTAGCTCCGGCCTGCATCCGCGAGCGCCTTCCGGACGACCGGCACGATGGCACGCAGATGCTCCCGCGAAGCCAGCTCCGGCACTACCCCTCCGTAGGGTTGGTGGGTAGAAATTTGAGAAAAAACCACATTCGACACTACCTGCTCGCCCGAGCGCACCACCGCGGCGGCGGTCTCGTCGCAGGAGCTTTCGATCCCGAGAATGTAGGCCTCTGGCATTACTTTTAAAGCTAGCATGTCGCTGTCAACATTCGCCATGGGCGGCGGCGAGAGATAAAATCCGGGTTATGGGACTCGTGCCAAGAGCGTTTGCTCCGGGTCCAGCACGATTTTTCTCGTACCCGCCGGAGCGTTGATGAGGAATGGCGTCTCCGGGCCGTCTGCGAACACCCGTCCGAGGAATATCAGCTTGCCGCCGCGCGAGGCATACAAAGGTACGGGCGTCACCAGATCCTTGGGCGCATCTTTTTGCAAGATCACTCCGCGTACGCTGGAGGAATCTTTTTGGTCCGTATATTTGACGCCGCGGAGTTCAAGACGGGGGATCGCGGTTCCATTGACCCAGGTCTGGTAGAACCAATCCAGCGATCGGTGACCCTCGTACCAAGCCGAGGGTGGCAGCTCCTGTTCAAACGCCTCGAGCAGCTCCGGCGTGGTAATTGCCTTTCCCTCATAACGCTCCCTCACCCGGTGCAGGGCCCGAAGAAAAGGTTCACTGCTTTCCTCGCCGCCGGCGCGGCGCCCGTCACGTTCGGCATCCCGCATGAGGGCACGCAACATGTGAAAAAGCCAGGTTCCCCGCCCATAGCTGATAGCCCGATAGCCTTCCGGAAACTGCGAATCGGAGAGCCGGGCGCCCAGGGTGACCGGACCGTCCTCCATCAACGCGACTCCGGCTTTGTTTTTTGCCAGCAAGTCATCGCGATACTTCGTCATGACGGCGTGAAACGCACGCGGATTTCCCGCTTCGAGCAACATCAGCGCGCTGTAGTTTGCCAGCCCCTCGGAAATCCACTGATCCCGATAGCTGCGCCAGGTCACCAAGTCTCCCCACCACTGGTGGGCGGTTTCGTGGGCGATCACGGTGCTGATCAAGGCTTTGTCCACGGAATCGATATGCAGCGCCGATTGCTCCTCGGCATTGAGGAACGAGAGGCTGGAGAGAAAGACCAGCCCTGGCCACCCCTGACTGAGGTTCCCGGGCATCTGAGTTAGCGCCAGCTCTCCGTAAGGGTAAGGACCGAAGCGGTGGGAGAAAAACTCCACCGCGCGCGCGGCCGTTGCCGCAACCATTTGCCCATTGCGCGCCGGCGAGGGCTCCTCGGAGGCAATCGCCAGCGATGGCATGACTCCGCCGATCGCGCCCGGGGGTTGAGGGAGAACGACATCGCTTTCCGCTTGCGGAAACCCGCGTTCTACTCCGGCGGTTCCGAAGGCAGCCACGGTGACTTCCCCCGCACGCACCACCACCTGCCGGTATCTCCCCAGATTGAAGCCGGCGACTGGAATGGGTCGTTCCGAGATCCACCGGCTCACTTGCTCTCCCGGTGCCGATCCGGACCCTTCTGGGGCATCGAGCGCCGGCCTGGATGGCATGTCCGAACGCTTGCCCGTGGCCACCAGAGTCCAACCTGGCGGGTAATGAAATTCCAGGTCGAAGTTGCCCATAGCCAGTCCTTGGTTGGGATACCAGGTTCCGCGGGCTCCGACGTACAGCAATCCCGAGCCCGCTTCCGACAGCACATCCCCGCCATAGACAAAGTGCAGCTTGATTCGTTGCCCTGTCCAGGTCGGTTGGCGAAAGACCACGGCGACCAAATCGTTGCCGCGGCGCGCGAGTTCGCTGCCTTCCATGGCGGGGTTATGAATGAATTCCAGCGGTTCCCCGCCGTCATCGACTTGCTTGATCACTAGGGTTCGGGCCAGCTCGAAGATGACTGCCCGTGGGCCTCCTCGGCGGACCTCAAGATCGAGGACAGCGTCAGCCTCGATCTTGGTAGGCGGAGTAATCTGAGCTCGAACTTTGGTGGCCGAAATATCGAAGACGCCGGCTCGACCGCCCTCCTCCTCGGCCCGAACATCGGTCCGCGGCTCTTGCCCCTTGCTCCCAGGCCGAACCGAAAACGAGGTCCAAACATCGTAATAAGGCCCCCCCTCCGCCTCGCGCACCTGCGCCGCCCAGACCTCCTCGGGGGCCTCGGAATCGAAGTACACGTCGAACCGCCCCTTCGTCGTCCCCTGCATGCGCGCGTGGAGAAAACGATCGTCGGGAATCGGATCCTCCACCTGAGCAGTGGTCGAGGAAGCGGGCTGGCCGACGGGAAGGAAGCGGCTGAAGCTCAGAAAGAGGCGCAGCGCATCGGAGCGAGCTAGAAGGCGCGCACTCTCCCCCCACTCGGTCACAAACTCCTGGCCATTTTCACTGCGAGCGAGCGCAGGTTCGAGTTCGAGAAACGTGTCGTCGTTAAAGCGAAAATAGGCACCCGAGAACCTCTCTTCGAGGATGGTCGCGCCCGTCTCAAACATCATGGAAGCGCGCTCAATCTGATTGGGCGGCGTCAGCAGGATTTCTCCATCTCCTTCAAACAGAGCACCGGTGATGCGCCCTCGAACGTCGCCGGTAAAACCAATCACTCCATCCTCGAGGGTAATGTGGAGGGCGGCGCGATTGAAAGAAAGCCCTCGGGCGCGGTAGACCCGCGCTGGATCCAGGCCAACATTGCTGAGTTCGAGGAACAGCGCCTCGGCCGAAGGCATCTGGAGTTTAGCTGTCTGGCCAAGCACGCGGATGGCAGGTTGATTCTGCGCCTGCAGAAGGTTCGGTGGGCCGGCACCCAGAGCGGTTGCTGCCAGCAGCACAAGACAGGGTGCGAACCAGCGCGATCCGGGGCTCCTTTCCATTACCTTGGTCACCTACTTAGGCTACTCCCCTGTCCTCTAGAATGCGCCTGAATGCGCCTTCCTGTCATCCTGACCCTATCTTCCGCACTGCTTTTCACCCTGGGCGCGCCTGCCTTCTCCGACGTCATTCATCTTAAGAATGGACGAACCATCTGGGCGGACGAGGTGCGAGAAAAAGGTGCCCACATTGAATACGAGGTTGGTGAAGACACCTACGCCATTCCGAAATCCATGGTGGATCGTATTGAAAGCGGAGGCAGCTCACAGGTAGCCGGAACCGTTCCGAAAGATAGCCGCGAGCTCCCCGCACTCCATCCCTCGGACAACTCGACGGCGCATACGGCAGGGCTCGAAGGGGTCATTCGCGATGGCCACCCTGATGACCGCGAATTATCACGACTGGAAGCCCTAGGAGACTCATCAACCACCTCCGCCGCATATTTCCTCGCCGGCAAGAATGAATTTGAACACGGCAACTTCCCCAAAGCGCGAACCTATCTCGACTCTGCGCTTCGCTTTGACGGCGAGAATCCCAGCATTCTCAACTACTACGCCGCCCTGCTGGTCAAGACCGGGCACGCGTCGGAAGCCCTGCCCTACGCCGAACATGCGGTTCGTGTTGCTCCGGAGTCGCCCGACACGCTCACCGTCCTTGGTTATGTCCAGTATGCCGCGGACCGCGATCAGGATGCGATCCGCACCTGGAAGCATGCTCTCGAGCTTCGTTCCGACCCGACAGTCAAGCAGTTGCTCGAAAAGGCCGAGCGCGATGCTACGGTCCAAGCCGGCTATTCGGAACGGGAAAGCAGCCACTTCACATTGCGCTACGAAGGCCAGCAAACATCCGATCAATTGCGCAGCCAGATTCTTGCCGTGCTCGAGGCTGACTATGATGACCTGGTTCGCCAGCTGGGAGTTGCGCCCCGCAACAGCATTGCGGTCGTACTCTATACCGCCCAGGCATTTTTTGACGTAACCCGGGCACCATCGTGGAGCAGCGCGATCAACGACGGAAAGCTGCGCATCCCCATCCAAGGCCTCAGTTCGGTCACGCCCGAGCTGGCTCGGGTGCTGAAACATGAATTGGCCCACTCGTTTGTGAACCAGCTTTCCGGCGGACGCTGCCCGCAGTGGTTGAACGAGGGCATTGCTCAGCTTCTCGAGCCCAAGGCCATCGCCCAGGGCAGGGAGCTGGCCGGGCTATACCGCGCCCAGCGAGCGATTCCCCTGAATATGCTGGAAGGAAGTTTTGCCCAGCTTTCTCCCATCCAAGCCACCATCGCCTATGAAGAATCTCTGGCGGCCACAGAATATATCAGCGATACCTCTGGTCGTGACGAATTGCCGCGCATCCTTGAAAGAATTGGACAGGGAAGCTCGACCGAAGCTGCCCTTCGGGAAATCGTTCATTCCGATTACAGGCAGCTCGAATCCGAGCTCGGCAAATACCTCAGCGACAAGTATGGAAATTAGCCAGGCTCTTCGCTAAAAAGATGATCCGGCTCTTAACTGCGGATCTTCTTCGCGCCCGGATCCCAGATGGCGATGGTCTTGCTGAAGTAGGCATAGTTCGCCAAGTGGCAGCCTATGGCCGCATAGTTGGCGAATACCTCATTCTCGACCGGTGGCTTACGAGTTCGCACGGCATCAAAAAAGTTGGCTTCATGGTCGGCGGTGTCGTTGTAGCCCGGCGGGGTGGTGAACACCTCCGTGTCTTGGTCGACCTTGAAGGTCAAGGGAGGAGCCGCCGGATGCTCTTCCTGCCATTTGCGTAGATACTCCTTGCGCAATTCTTCCGGCCAACCGTGGATGGAATAGTCCTCCGCCATCGGGCGTGTGTCCTGCGGTTTGTAGGTCAGGGTAGAATCGCGAATCACCATGGTGCCCCCTGTTCCGTAAAAGCCGATGAATTCTCCACCCTCGTTATTCAAATTGCAGCGCAGCAGAACCCGGAACTTGGGATAGTCGTACATGGTCTCGATCAGGTCGGGAAAATCACGACCATCTTTCCAGCGAAAAAGCCCTCCACTCGACTGGGCACGCTCGGCCACCGTGTCTGTGCCGGTAATGAAGTGAATCCCGGAGATCAAATGCACAAACAGGTCGCCCGCCAGGCCCTCTCCGTAATCGCTAAAGCAGCGCCAGCGGAAAAAGCGCACGGGATCAAACGGCCGCTTTGGTCCACCTTCGATAAAGGCGTTCCAGTCGATGGTTTCCTCGCGGGCATTGGGCGGAATCGGATAGACCCAGGCACCGCTCGCGGTGTTGCGGTCCCAATAGGCCTCGATGGCGGTTACGTCGCCGAGTTTGCCCGAGTCATAGATCTCTTTGGCTTTGGCGTAAAGAATAGAACTGACCCGTTGGCTGCCGACCTGGAGAATGCGTTTGTTCTTATGGGCGGCATCGATCATGCGGAAGCCGTCTTCCACGGTATGGGACATCGGTTTCTCGCAATAAACATCCTTGCCCGCCGCGCAGGCATCTTCGACCACCCGGCGATGCTGGTGGTCGGTCACCGCCACAATCACGGCGTCCACATCCTGGCGATCGAGAATCTCACGATAATTGCGGGTGGTGGGAACATCGCGCTTGAGCACTTCCCGAGCTGCCTGATGACGCGAGTCATATAGATCGCACACCGCGATGCATTCAATGCCGGGCACACGGAGAGACGCCCCGAGCAGCTCGCAGCCTCGCACCCCGGTTCCGATGGAGGCAAATCGTACTCGGTCACTGGGCGCTGCGGTTCGCGGAGAGGCCGCGAGTAGCTGTGGTTCGAGCAGGGCAGCCTTCACCGCCGTCCCCGCGGCCAGAGCTCCGGTTCCGATGCGGATGAATTGGCGACGAGACAACCAGCTCTTTTCCATGGGCACTACCTCCTTACCATCGTCAAATCCGGGCTCGCTACAGAAGGGGTTCAAGATTCTTGTAGCTGATGCGCAGTTCCTCTAAAGGGGGAAGATCTCCCGAGTCTTGTTCGACAAACATGTGCTCGATGCCATTCGATTGGGCGGCGGCGAGGATCTCCTTCCACCGAATGGTGCCCGTCCCCACCGGCGTGAAGTGCTCCGCCTGACGATTCATCTTCTGCGAGGGTGGAAAGCCCGGCTTGCGATCCTTGAGGTGCAAGAGGCGAATACGAGGACCCAACTTTTCTAACATCTGGAGTGGATCCTGTCCCGCCTGTGTCACCCAGTAGCAGTCCATCTCGAACGAGACCAGCTTAGGATCGGTGCGCGAAACCAGCACCTCATACCCGGTGGTTTCGCCGAAGCGTCGGAACTCGTAGTTGTGATTATGGAAGCCGAATCGCATGCCCCGACGTTGGACTTGCTCTCCCCAGCGATTGAACTGGTCCGCCGCCTGCTTGAATCCGTCGACAGAGTTCCACAAGGATTTTGGCAGCATGGGACAGATGAGGTATTGGACACCTAGGCTACTCGCATAATCGAGTTTCCCGTCGAGCCCCTCGTAGTCGAAGTGTCCGCTGGGAACCGCCAGGCCGTGGTCCTGAATCATGCGCGCCAACTCAACGGCGGGATGGGAGTAAACGTTCCAGTACGTCTCCACTTCTCGATAACCGATCTGCCGAAGAGAGGCAAGCACACCGGGAAGATCCTTCTCCGCTTGCTTGCGAACCGTGTAGAGCTGAACCCCCAACGGGCGGGCAGTCGACCCAGCCAAGCTGCGCATGCCGGCCATCCCGAGAACCGCGAGCCCGGAGGAGAAAAGAAATTCGCGTCGATTGATCATGGCCGGGGGTTTCGGGACGCCAAGCGCCAGCGATTGTGGACCTCGCTACCCAAAATCATCCGAAGATTGTACGGCAAGGACCGTCCGCCAGAGGAGAATCCTCGGAGACAGCAGTAGCAAAGACGGTTCTCTTCCTCGTCGATTCCACCATCAACCATTGCCGCTCCTCCGGTACCGTGATATTTTCCCGCCACCAGGATGCCAGCTCAGTTCAATCTTGACCGCACGAAATCTCCTCAAGTCGGCGAGCCGGTCGAAACCGATACGGTTCAGCTGCGGGACGCCAGCTTGGCGGCCGCCTATTATGTTCCGCGCAGAGGCGGGGATTTCTATGATTTTCTCCGCGTGGGAACCACTCGTGTTCTGTTCGTACTGCTCGAGTGTCTCGACCACTCAAATGAAAACCAAGAAGTCACTTCAGCCGTTGCGGCCACGCTTCGGGAAGCGGGCCCCCGCGTGTTCGCGGCGGAGGACCTAAACCTTGCCGAGGCGATGATCGAGCTTTGCCTTGAGCTCAATCGCACCATCCTTGAAACCGGCAAAGCCCGCTCCTGCCCCGCCTTTGCCGGCTGCTACGAGGAGAGTCTCAGCACGCTCTGGTACGCCAATGCAGGTCATGCTGCCGCTCTGATCCGCGACCCTGCGGGAGTTACCGAGCTGCCGGCCACCGGCCTCCCCCTGGGTCTTTTCTCCCACACCACGTGCGATGCTTCGGCCGTGGTTTTGCAGCCGGGAGCAGCCCTGTTGCTCGTTTCCCGCGGCGTTGTGGAGGCAAAATCTCACGACCGTGAGTTTGGACTGGAAGCGGTGAAGGCCACCTTGCGGGAAACTACCTCGGTCATCGCAAGCGAGATTTGTCTTTCCATTCTCGCGCGGCTGCACGAGTCCAGCGGCCCACCGCCCGAGCCGAGTGATGTCACGGCTTTGGCCCTCGCCCGATCCAACACCGTAAAAATCGAGTCACGAGCCAGCTTCGGATCACCCATTCGATCGACACCGCCCGTCGAGGGATGAGACTGATTCGCCCGGCAGGCGAGAAAGTTGAACCTCTCTATTGCAAGGTCGCGTACTCGGGTTTGCTTGAGCATGGGAATGTCGGAGTCGGCGTCTGTCCCCAGAGGCATCCCAGACCTGCGCGGCCAGTTCGTTGTAGTTGGCCTTGCGCGCAATCTCAAGTCCTCGCCTCAAGATCGCCAGAGAGTTTCTCAGCCGTCCAAAGTAAGCCTCCGTTGTGGATTGCGCCACGAGCGCATCCACTTGGTGCTTTCGACCTGAATGGCCGGAAGGCAACTCCAGGGTGGCGCGCTTGCCCACACCGCTCGATGACGGAAAGCGAGCTGGTCTTCAGGCTATTTCTTTCGCGCTCGGGGATCGATTTTCGGTGGAACGTCGGCACTCGGCGCCAGTTCTTCGGCAGTTGTGAAGATGGGATCGATATCGGTCGGAATTCCCTCGAGCTTTTTCAAGGCCTCGGTGAGTTCCGGCCGGATCACTCCCAAGCGGTCGAGCAGCTTCTTGGCACCGTCATAGTCGCCCTGCGCCTCGAGGGTCAGCAGCTCGTGATCGAGCTCGGCGACCGCAGTCTTCATCTTCGTGAGGTCGATCGAGAAAGTTTGATTGCCCAACTTGACGAATGCTCCTTGGTCGCGCAGCCAGTTGAATTGCAGGGCCATGCCTTTGCCGTGGGCATCATTGAGTCCAAAACGCAGGCTGCGAAACGACGACGCTAAATACGTCGTATAGAGCTGACGCGCAGCCGCCTCGTCGGAGGGAAGCAATTTCCCGATCTCGGACTCCTTGGCATGGTCCATGAGATATTGCAACGCAAACAAACCTGTAACATCCGCCTTGGCCTCTTCAATCGGCGCGTACAGATCTTTCAACTCTTCCCGGGGGGTGGAGTCGCGCCCCTGAACCTTGATTTGGTGTGGCCCCAGTCCGTGCATCAGTTCATGGGCGAGGATGTGGGTAAAGAACGGCTCAAAGCTGACATCGACCATTGCATCCTGGGTCAACATCTTTCGGGCGATCGGCAAAAGTACGCTGCGGAATTTTGCCTCCTGGACGTTCTTGAGCATGACTCGCTTGCTGCCCTTTTGCTGGACCACGCGATCGTCATTCGGCAGATTGTAAGCTGCCGACTGGACGCCGTGAGCCCCGTCGCCGGCACTCAGAATTTCGTCCACGACGCGAATGGGGGCAGCGGTCCCCAGCTTGGGATTGCGGTAACCCGGGTCGATCGGCAGGTGATCCTCAATTTCCTGCAGGTGCTCGGTAAACAGGGAAAGTTTTCGGGTTTCGCTGTCATTGCGCAGATTGACGTAGGCCTCGAAAGCCGCTTTGTAGCCGAAAAGTTCGTCGTTGTAGGTCTCGTAGGGACCGATGGTGATATCGAGCGGGGCGTCCAGATCCATCCATGCCAGGTCGCTTTCATAGTAGTCGTTCGAACCGAAGGCATCGGCGCGGAGATTGAGAAACTTTTTGAGCGAATCATTATCCGTGAGGATCGCCGCTTCGCGCAGCAAGCCGGCCGAGCGCGCGAGATCATCCGCGTATTCCTGGCTGTAGGGTTCCGAGAATAGGCTGTTGGGGGCCGGCGCCATGGTCCCCTTGGTGTGGATTACCGTGAAGAAACCCTTCGCCTGCTGCTGTTCTTGTGCCGGCAGCTGCGCCACCCACTGCTCGAAGATTTCCTTGGTCATCGACTCGGGATAGAAATTCGCCCCCGGAGGTTTGCGCGGAGGCACCCCAGGAAGAAACGCCTGATAGCCATCTAGCTCCGACCATGGCCCCTTGTTTAGCCAAAAATAGTCGCGCCGCGCCTTTCCGAGGGCAGTCGAGTCCCTTTCGAGCCGGGCATAGAGCTCGAGGTTTCCACTCCACAATTGCCGCAGGAACACCTGGTTCAGGACACGTGCGGCTTCAATCAGCTTGACCAATGCCCGCTGATCGCCGGGGGACAACTTCGAGGTATCCACCCGGATGGGGGTAGGCGCAAAGCGCGCCGTCATTCTCTCGAGTTGCTCGAGGTCGGGTACGCCGTTCTTCTTGACCGGAGCAGAACCCGCCACGGCTCCCATCACGAGTACCGCCATGACAAAGCGTGAAATCCATCCCATGTCCGTTCTCCGCTTCTCCCCGGCTCTAAACCTTGACCACCAGCATAATCGAGCAAGCACTAGCTGCAAGCGCGA
Organism: Terriglobales bacterium; assembly: GCA_035622455.1. Classification (GTDB taxonomy): domain Bacteria; phylum Acidobacteriota; class Terriglobia; order Terriglobales; family Acidobacteriaceae; genus JAFAGX01. The sequence goes on along the minus strand of DASPVG010000004.1, from coordinate 102 downwards.
GCAGGAAGTACAATCGAGAAGGTGATCCGCCCCCGAGGATGCCCCTAGGATCCGGCCGGGGCAAGGACCGGAAAATCGTATGCGGATATGCTTGCCCTTATT
>DASPVG010000003.1:0-5487 GCA_035622455.1 Terriglobales bacterium | reverse complement strand
CCAGCAGCTGAAGGAAGGCGCGGATTTCATCAAGATTTATGAAACCGGACCTGATTCGGTTCGTCTCGGCAAGCTTTTCACCCCTTACCAGTACAGCGAAGCCGAACTGGCTGCCGCAGTCGCGGAGACATCGCGGGTGGGTAAGAGAGTTGCGGTCCATGCTACGGGTGAGCCGGGCGCTCTCTACGCAGCGCAAGCGGGTGTGGCTTCGATCGATCATGCGGTTCAGCTGAGCGAGGAGACCATGGGACTGATGCGCGAAAAGCAGATCTTTGCGGTTCCTACGCTCACCATCTTCGAATATTTTGCCAACCATGCTGCCTCGCCGGCAGCAGCAGCACGGGAACATGAGTTTCTCGATCTACATATGCGGGAACTCGATAAGCAGCTCGCCGCTGGGGTTCCGATGGCTGTCGGGTCCGATGTCGGGCCGTTTCCCCACGGAACCCAGGCCCGGGAATTTGTGCTGATGGTCGAAGCCGGAATGACTCCGCTGGCCGCATTGCGCGCCGATCTGATCAACGGCGCGAAATTACTGGGATGGCAGGACGAGATCGGTGCCCTGAAGCCGGGCTACTTCGCCGACGTGATCGCGGTTCCCGGCGACCCGCTGAAAGATGTCAGCGTGTTAGAGAAGGTAAAGTTTGTGATGAAGAGCGGGGTCATCTACCGCAAGTAAGATTGCCCGGCAACCACTGCCGTACCTGTTAAAAAGAGTCACTCGCAGCTCGTCTGTCCTGTTCTCGGCCTTGGGTCGAAGTTGCTAACCGAAGAAGGGTCAGTCACACGGCCGCAGGCAACTGCGGTGGTCGATATTCCCCAGCGAGGAGGTTGGTTTTGAACCGCGCCCGTTCTCTCACCGCGTCGCTCGTAATCTTCAGCCTGGCTTCGTTCGCTTTCGGTCAGACCCCAGCCGTCGAGTCTGTGCCTCTCTCCGGGTACTCAAAGCAATCTTCTGCCCTCGAGCGTTCCTGGGAAAAGAAATTCCAGGACGGAATCGTAGCTGAAAACCTGCGGCTCAGCATGCAGCGGCTGACCGCGCGCCCGCACCATGTCGGCTCCCCCTACGATAAGGAGAATGCCGATTGGATCCTCTCCCAGTTTCAAGCCTGGGGGTTCGACGCTCACATCGAAACCTTTCAGGTGCTCTTTCCCACCCCGAAGGAACGGGTGGTCGAGCTGGTTGAGCCCACCAAGTTCCGCGCCAAGTTGCAGGAGCCTCCGGTTCCGGTCGATCCGACCTCCGGTCAAACCGCGGAGCAGTTGCCAACCTATAACGCCTACTCGATCGACGGCGATGTGACCGCGCCGCTGGTTTACGTGAACTACGGGAATCGCGACGACTATGAGCAGCTGGACCGCCTGGGCATTTCCGTCCAAGGTGCCATCGTCATTGCCCGCTACGGCGAAGGTTGGCGAGGTATCAAGCCGAAAGTTGCGGCCGAGCACGGAGCCATCGGTTGCATCATTTATTCGGACCCGAAAGACGATGGCTATTTTGAGGGCGATGAATATCCCAAGGGTGGTTGGCGGCCGCGCGAAGGCGTACAACGCGGCAGCGTCATGGATACGGATTATCCCGGCGACCCGCTCACCCCGGGGGTCGGCGCGACGGCCGATGCCAAACGGCTGGCGATCAAGGACGCGAAGACCATCACTAAGATTCCTGTGCTTCCGGTTTCCTGGGGAGACGCGCTGCCGTTCCTTTCCGCCTTGCAGGGACCGGTTGCTCCGCAGTCCTGGCGGGGAGGATTATCGATCACCTACCACGTCGGTCCCGGCCCGGCCAAAGTGCACTTGAAGGTGAGTTCGAACTGGGATTTGAAACCGGTGAATGATGTCATTGCAACCATGCGCGGTTCCGCGATGCCGGAGGAATGGGTGATTCGGGGGAATCACTACGACGCGTGGGTGAATGGGGCCAACGATCCCATCTCCGGAATGGTTACCGTTGTCGAAGAAGCCCGCATGCTGGGGGAGCTGCACAAGCAGGGGTGGAATCCGAAGCGCACCATCCTGTACTGCGCCTGGGATGGGGAAGAGCCAGGACTGCTCGGGTCGACGGAGTGGGTGGAAACGCACGCCCTCGAACTTCGGAAACATGCCCTTGCCTACATCAACTCGGATAGCAACGGTCGTGGCTATTTCAGCGCCGGCGGCACCCACGATCTCGAACACTTCATCAATGATATCGCTCGCGAGATTCAGGATCCGGAGAAGCACATGTCGGTTCAGCAGCGCGCTCGCCTGCGGCGAATCTCGAGAGCGGCGAATGCCGAGGAGCGGAGTGAAATCCGCAAGAGCCGGGACATCCGGATCAATGCCCTGGGCGACGGCTCCGACTATACGGCGTTCCAGGATCACGCTGGAATTTCCTCGCTCAACATCGGCTATGGCGGGGAGAACGACGCCGACGCTTACCATTCGATCTACGATGACTTCTATTGGTATACCCACTTCGTGGACACCGATTTCTCCTACGGGCGCGCGCTGGCCGAGACCGGGGGAACGGCGATCATGCGGCTGGCGGATGCCGAGGTGATTCCGTTCGAGTACAAGGCGCAGGCGGAGACGATTGGGAGATACGTGCAAGAGCTCGAAAAGCTGCTCAAGGACAAGCAGGACGAGATCGCGGAGCGCAACCTGGAGCTCGAGGAAGGCGTGTTCACGGCGACTGCCGATCCGCGCAAGACCTACGTTCCTCCCTCTACAAAACCGGTTCCACCCTTCCTGAACTTTGCTCCGCTGAAAAACGGCGTCGAGTCACTCAAAAGGAGCGCGGACCGCTATCAGGCGGCGTTCGCAAAGTGGCAAGCTCAGGCCACCGATTTACCGCCCCAGACGGTCATGACATTGAACAGCGACCTCATGGAGATTCAGCGGACGTTTCTCACCGAACGGGGATTGCCCGAGCGCCCCTGGTTCAAGAATCAGGTTTACGCTCCCGGTGCTTACACGGGGTACGGCGCCAAGCCAATCGCAGCCGTCAGGGAATACATGGAGGAGGGAAAATGGAGTGAAGCCGGCGACCAGGTTCCGATGGTGGGTCAGGTGCTCGAAAATGTCGCTCGCGCCATCGCCAGATCCGCCGATGATCTGGAGAAGGGAACGAGCGAAGGTCATTAACCCCGGCTCCGCGCCCCGCCCTCGGTGGAGCAGCCTGATGAGTCACAGGATTCCCCTGCGAGGTGAACTTCCGGCTTGTCTGTCTTATTCTTCGTCGCCTGAATCGGTTTTAGATGACGGACTGGACTCCAAGCGTATCTCGGGCAGGCCAGCCGTACCGAGCGCGTGGTTCAAGGCGGGAAGATCGCTCGTCTTGAGTTGGTTCCACTCGTTCATCACCGTGGTCGTATCCTGTTCGGCAGTCTTCGCGGCTTCCACTTGCGCCACGGTCGGAGTCGCATCGGCCATTCCCACCGCCCCGTACAGAGTGCTGGCCGCGCTATTCACCTGCTTTAGAGTTGGCCGAGAGGACGCGGCAGTGGCCGGCTCACCTCCGCTGAGCGCTGCGAGCTTCTTTCGGAACGCCTCGATCGAGTCTCGGGTCCCTCCGGCCGCTTTTCCCGACAACTGGCGGAGCTGTTCCTGGATGGAACGCGCCTCGATGACCGCCTGCGAACTGCTGGTCAAGAGCGCAGCCAGGCGCATCTCAAGGTCAAACATCTCCTCGATTCCAGCTGCTGGCGTCTCGACCCGCGGGTCCATCTTGACCACGAGGGGAGAGGTGTAAGCACGACCATTCGCCCTCAGCCGCACGGAATAGTTTCCTGGCATTGCCATGGGGCCAAGTGGGAGCCGGGGCGTCCTCCCTGGCACGGCCGAGATCGGATACTCGTGATGCGTGGCGGTCGGTGCGGGATAGTGCAGGTCCCAAACCCAGCGATGCGCACCCGAGGAAGTCGAGAGGGTTTTGGGCATTTGAATCCAGTAGAGGGGAATCAATTGCTTCTCGAGTTCAGCCTCGGTTTGAACCGGCTTGTCGGCGCTCGAAAAGCGGCGCACCAGCTTGCCTTCGGAATCGAGAATCTCGATCGTAAGGGGCGGAGAAACTGGCTGCGAAAGAAAGTAATCAATCACCGCGCCGTCCGGAGGGTTCTCGGCCATGGGCTCATCCGGTGGGACCGGTGTGTCAGGATACGTGCTGCGCCGGACGCGGTAGGCCACACCCGGTGTGAAAAGCACGGCATCCGATTGTGCCGTGGCCCCGGTGATCTGGCGCAGGGCAGTGATATCGTCCAGAATCCAGAACGAGCGCCCGTGGGTGGCCACAATCAGGTCATCGTCTTTAATCCACAGATCACGCATCGATGTATGCGGCAGATTCAGTTGGAGCGACTGCCAATGGTCACCTTCATCAAAGGACACCCACACGGCGTTCTCGGTCCCGGCAAACAGCAAACCGCGGCGGACCGGATCTTCGCGGACCGTATCGGCAGGGCCTTCGGGAAGCCCTTGAACGATCTGTTGCCAGCTCTTGCCCCCGTCGTGGGTGCGATAAACGTAAGGACGAAGGTCGCCGATGCGGAAGCGGTTCACCGTGGCATAGGCTGTCTGGTCATCGAAATGCGAGGCTTCGATCTGGGACACTTTACTCCAGGGAGTTAATTCCGGTGGTGTGATGTTATTCCAGTTCTTACCGCCATCCCGGGTGATCCAAATCAAGCCGTCGTCGGTTCCGGCCCAAAGTGTGTTTACGTTCTCGAAGGATGGCGCGAGCGAGTAAATGACGCCCCGTTGCTTGGCCGCTTCCGGATTCTTCGAGAGAAGGGAAGTAACACTTGCGGGAGCGCCAGGATCAGTTCGGGTGAGATCCGGGCTGATCGCCTGCCACGAATTTCCCCCGTCCGCGGTCTTAAACAGCACGTTGGTTGCGTAGTACAGGATATGGGGGTCGATCGGCGAGAAGCGGACGGGTTCGGTGCGATCCGCACGGTACTGGCCGCTGCGGACGGGAATCGGAGTAACGTTTTGAATCTGGTTGGTCGACCAGTGGAACTTTGAAACCTCCGTCCGCCCTCCGCCGTAGATGAGATCGGGGTCGAGCGGATCCGGAGCCGCATAACCGTACTCGATCACGCCGACCGGACGCCAGTCGCGATAGGTGATCGCACCGTCATTGCCGCGGCTGGCAATGCAAACCGAACCGCTCTCCTGCTGTCCGCTGCAAACCTTGTAGGGAAAAGTGGCGGTGACGGCGACGTGGTAGAGTTGCGCGGTGGGCTGGTTGTACCAGGAACTCCAGGTCTCGCCAGCGTTGACGGTCACAATCGCTCCTTGATCGCTGACCAGAAGAATAATGTTCGGATGGTTCGGATTGATCCACAGATTCTGATAATCATCCCCGCCGGGGGCGCCACGAATACCTGTCCAGTCCTTGCCCCCATCGCTCGAGCGCAGGGTGACGATGCTGGCGCTGTAAACCACATCCGGATTTTTCGGATCGACTCTCAATACCGGGAGATCGCCGCCACCGATCCGCATCGC
>DASPVG010000002.1:0-7982 GCA_035622455.1 Terriglobales bacterium | reverse complement strand
CACGACCCACGTGCTCTCCTCCGGCATCGCTGGCACGATGGCGGCCAATCACAGCGGACTGCAGTGGGGAACGGTGCGCAATCTTTTGATGGCCTGGGTGCTGACGTTACCCGCCGCCATGGTTCTAGCCGGCTTTCTGTTTTGGGGATTCAGCAGGATCTTCTAAATTCGTTCGCTCCCCGCCCCCCGAAACACTAGCGCCGGGTTTTGCTGCCCGGCACTCCATCGTTAAAAGCTAACTGGACCGCCGCATCCGAGCTGGCACGAATTACCGAGATGGAGCCGCAACCATTGACAATCCAGCTTGCGCCGGCGGCCGCAAGGTCGCGATCCGCACACGTTGTCCTCACGGCAATCACTGGTGCTCCTGCCGCCCTGCCGGCCAGAACTCCCGCCGGAGCGTCTTCAACCACCACACAGTTCTCTGGTGGAAAACCCAGGAGTCTAGCGGCCCTCAGGTAAGGTTCAGGATCCGGCTTGCCCCGAGTTATATCGTCTGCGGAGACCAGATGTTGCGGGGTCGGCAGCGCGGCGGCGCGCATGCGCACCTTCGCCAAGGCTCGGGTACCGGACGTCACGATCGTCCACCGAGCCGCGGGCAGGGAATCGAGCAGTGCGCGAGCTCCCGGCAAGCCAACGACGCCCTCGAGGTCGGCTATTTCACGCCGCTCAACTTCCCGATTCTCAAGCTCAAGGTCGGCATCGGGTAGGTATTCGCGTATGGTGCTCAGGCTAGGACGTCCGTGAGCCCGTTCGACGACTTCATCCGGGTTGAAGCCATGCTTCAGGGCCCACCAGGTCCAGACGCGGGCAATCGCAGGCGTGGAGTCGATTAACACCCCATCCAGGTCGAATAAAACCGCGCTGCAAGTGATCTCGATCATCTACCATCGTAACCAAAGACGCTGGTTCGAACCGGTCAGCTGAAGCTCGGGGCCCTCCAAAATCGGCTTGGTCTGGAATCTAAAGCTTTGCTCGAGCGTTTCCTGCCAAGGCCGCCTGCGCTCTCACATTCGCGCAGCACAAACTTCAGCCCGGCTAGCGTATCGAAAAGCTATACACGGTTACCGTATGGTAGCGTTCGTTCGGATTTAATTCGCTTCGAGGGAAACCCGGATGATTCGGGGAATCAGGAAAATGCTGTGTTTCCAGGCAGAACGCCGAGTGCTGAGCATAGGCGACGCCACCTTTTCCTCTGATCGAACCATCCAGATAATTGCTGCTGTAGAACTGGATTCCGGGCTGGTCGGTCAACACCTTAAGCACCCGTCCGCTGCCCGGTTCGTAAACTTCCGCCGCCTCGGTTAACGATCCCGCCTGGTCGAGGACCCAATTATGGTCGTAGCCGTGGCCAAGGCGGAGTTGATCGTAATCGTCATTGATACGGGCGCCGACGGCCGTTGCTTTGCGAAAATCGAGCGGTGTCCCCGCGACCGATTTGAGTTCCCCGGTGGGAATCAGGTTGCGATCGACCGGAGTAAATCGTGAAGCATGCAAAGTGAGTTGGTGATTCAGGATATCGCCCTGTCCCTGTCCGGCGAGGTTGAAATAAGCATGGTTCGTGAGGTTCAACACCGTGGGCTTGTCGGTCGTCGCGGAATACTCGATCCGCAATTCAGACTGGACCAGGGTATAGCGAACGATCACCGAGAGGTTGCCTGGATAGCCGGCCTCGCCGTCCTTGCTCAGGTAACTTAGCTCGAGTCCGTCCATGATCGGCTTCGCCTTCCAGACAACGTTATTGAACCCATGCGGTCCACCATGCAGCGAATTTTCTCCGTTGTTGAGCGGCAGGGAATACTTCTTACCATCCAGGGTGAAAGTGCCATGTGCAATGCGGTTGGCGTAGCGTCCAATGATGGCGCCGAAAAAGGCGCCACCTTTGGGATCATTGTTATTGGCGATGAATCCGTCGAGATCGTCGAAGCCAAGTACGACATCGGCAAGCTTTTGATTGCGATCCGGAGCTCTCAGATCTACGATGATTCCGCCGTAATTCGTGATTCGAGCTTCGGCGGAACCGCTCGCGAGAATGTAAAGATCGATGGGAGTACCATCGGGCATCTTTCCGAATGGCTGTGTGCTCACTTTCGTTTGGCCCTCCACCATCGCACTCGCCAACGCCAACCAGAATACAACGGAAATGCTAGCTTTAAGAATTTGCTGATTTCGCCCGACGAAGTTCATTCCCAAGCTCCGTAATCGTGGCCGTGCCCGTAGGTATTCCATCCGGGGCACCGCGTCGTGGCCTCGGGCGCGACGCGAGAGGTCGCAATCACGGCGATTATTCTGCCATCTCGAGGGCGTGCAGGATCTCCTCTCGTCCAGTCTTGGCTAGGTGGCCGGGAAAGAAACCGCGATTTCCCGACGATCACAACGATGGTCATTTCTTCACGCGCTGCTATTAGTGCTTCTTTGCCCTTTAAGAATCCCGTCCGGGCGCGAAACGAATGCAATAACGCAGGCCAACCAGCAACAGCAGGGCTCCCCACCAGACGCTGGCGTGGAGTGAATAGAGCACGACGGGATTCGCGGGCGGACGAAAGATCTCCCAAATCCCTGCGCCGGTGATCAGAATGCCATTCACCAGCAGGGACAACCCGATGAAGAACCAGATCGAGATTCCGCTATCGTGCATGTTGACCGTGACGATTTCACCAGACCAGAATGTTCAAAACGACAAACACCACGCCGACGACGACTGCCCAGAACCACGGCCGATGGTACAACGGAACCTCGGCTTCCAAAGGAAGCGCCGTCAACCCGTAGACGAGACCTTTTAGCTCGCCGTCCGGTCTGGGCTTGGTCATGGCACTCACCGTGACCGTGACGAGTACGCAAACGATCCAAGACCACAAGGCGCGATACATATTCTCAGCCATGTCACGCGCGTTCGGCGAGAGCGCCACGTAGCGCAGCGCATCGTGGTCCACTTTCACCCAGGCCCACATGGCGATCGAGGAGAGCGTACCTGCCAGAAGACCCCAGAACCCTCCCGGCCCGGTTGCCCGCCTCCACTACATGCCTAAGAGCACGGTACCAAACAGGGGGGCCATGAAAAAGCTGAACAAGGCCTGCACGTAGTCCATGATGCTGGCAAAGGACATGACCAGATACGCGGTCCCCACGCTGATCAGCACCCCCAAAATCGTGCACCAGCGTCCCATGTTCACATAGTGATGGTCGCTGGCCTTCCCGTTGATGAGGGCGCGATAAATGTCGTAGGTCCACACGGTGGTAAATGCGCTCACGTTCCCGGCCATCCCTGACATGAACCCCGCGATCAGAGCGGTGATTCCAAGGCCCAGCAGGCCGGGACCGCAATAGCGAGCCAGCATCAGCGGCAGGACTTCGTTATAGCTGTGCCCGCCGCTGGCAACGGCCGAGGCTTCGCCCGTGAGCTTTACCGGGAGTACCGCGAGCCCAAGCAGCCCCGGCAGAATTACGATGATGGGAACCATCATCTTGAAGGCGGCTCCAATGATCGGAGCGAGCTTGGCCGATCGCAGGTCCCGGGCGGCCAGCACCCTTTGCACGACCAGAAAATCCGTCGTCCAGTAGCCGAAGGAAATGATGAAGCCAAGGCCGAAAACGATCCCGGTCCAGTGGATTCCCATGGGGTTGTCGTTGAACGAACCCAGAGTGGCCCAGAGGTGGGTGTATTCCGGCGAGGCGTGATGAGCGATTTCGAACTTCAGATTCTCCCAGCCACCGGTTTCGATCAGGCCCAGAACTGGGATTAGCAGTGCCCCTGCCCAGATCAGGACGAACTGCAGCACCTCATTAAAAATAGCAGAACGCAATCCGCCGAGCGCAACGTAGACCGCCACGGTCAGAGACGAAGCCCAGATGCTGAAGTGGATGTCCCAGCCGAGCACCACTTTCATGACCAAGGCCATCGAGTACATGTTGATGCCGCTCATCAGCACGGTCATGAATGCGAAGGAAATGGCCGAAAGGGCACGGGTCGGCTCCCCAAAACGCAATTTCAGATAAGCCGGCACGGAGTGAGCCTTGGAAATGTAATAAAACGGCATCATGACCAAAGCGAGAAACAACATGGCCGGAATGGCGCCAATCCAATACCAGTGGGTCGCTAGAATGCCGTATTGATACGTTGCGGCTGCCCAGCCCATGAGCTCGAGCGCACCCAGATTGGCGGAAAGGAAGCTCAGCCCGGCAATCCAGGCAGTCATCTCGCGGCCCGCCATGAAGAAATCCTCGCCCGTGTTGGCGCGCCCCTTGAGATACCAGCCGATCGCGAGGACCAGCGCGAAGTAAAAGGCCACAATCACAACATCCCACCGCGGACAAACGAACCAGCCGGGTTGCGACCAAGACCGCCAGCCCAGGTGTCATCAATTGTCCTTTCCTTGCACTCGACCATAGTAGGTGGCTATTCCTGGGATGTCGATCGCTCATTCCGAGCGGATGGCGATCCTTCTTGAATTGAGTTGCCTGATAACTCTATCCGCCAAGCTCAGTTGGCCCGGCCGTAGGTATTTCGGCCGCCTATAATGGCTGCATTAGGGAAGCTCTCGTTCGCAATGTCGGCTTCGGCGTCCGTATGCTCCGCAACAATCCCGGTCTGGTACTTGCGGCGGTCCTTACGCCGGCCTTGGCAATCGGCGTGAATACCGCAATGTTTACGGTCGCGAGTGCGCTGCTGTTGCGAACCGCGGTTCCGCCACTGAGCATGACGTCAGCCGTCCGGGAGCAGATCTCGGCGCTCGACCCGGATCAGCCAGTAACCGGCATCGAGACCCTGGATGAGATCATGGACAGCTCTCGTTCTCAACCGCGCTTCCTGGCCCTACTGCTTAGCATCTTTTCCGCCACCACGCTGGCACTTTCCGTGATCGGAATTTATGGTGTCCTGGCTTACAACGTAACCCAGCGCCAGCGTGAAGTGGGCCTTCGCATGGCGCTCGGGGTACGGCGGGGAGACGTCCTGCGCCGGGTGGTACGGCAGGGACTCATGCTGGCCTCGACCGGCGTCGGAATTGGTCTGATCGCCGCGCTATGGCTGACCAGTCTGATGTCGAGCATGCTCTACAAAGTAGGAGCGCGCGACCTCACAACCTTTGGTTGCTGGCTGGAACGTGTGCTCCGATCTCGGCGGGCAGATCTCCAGCTGTCGGTTCGATCCATGCGCATTGCCTCGGTTTGAGGGGATATTGTATACAGGTACATCGTCGCGGCCGATCGGCAGGCCGGCCAACGCTCATCCATAGCGGCTTGCGTAGCTCCGGTCGAACTCGTGGGACACGAACGGGTGCATGACAGATGCGCGATATCGCCGGATTCGAGTGATCGATTCCCATACCGGAGGAGAGCCCACTCGTCTCGTGGTCGAAGGCGGCCCCCATCTCGGCGACGGACCATTGACCGACCGTCTCGAGCGTTTTCGTCGAGATCACGATGGCTACCGTTCGGCCGTGGTCATGGAACCCCGCGGCTCCGACGTGATCGTGGGCGCATTGCTCTGTGAGCCGGTAAACCGCAATTCGACCGCGGGGGTTATTTTCTTCAACAATGTCGGTTATCTGGGCATGTGCGGGCATGGCACCATCGGTCTGATTGCCACCTTGCAGTACATGGGGCGAATCGTAGCCGGAGAACATCAGGTCGAGACGCCGGTCGGCACCGTTACTGCCATTCTGCATGAGACCGGTGAAGTGACGGTCCAGAATGTCGCGAGCTTTCGCCACCGAGCGCGGGTCCCTCTCGAGGTCCCCGGTTTTGGAGCCGTGCACGGGGATGTGGCATGGGGTGGCAACTGGTTTTTCCTGATTGATGATCATGAGATGGAGCTGACGTTGGCTAACATCGAGCGGCTGACAGCCTTCACCTGGGCAGTTCGCCTGGCGCTTCGAAGGTCGGGTATCACAGGTGGCGGGGGCCAGGAAATCGATCACATTGAGCTTTTCAGTCCTTCGAAAATACCGGGTGTACAGAGCAAGAACTTTGTTTTGTGTCCAGGCAAAGCCTACGATCGCTCACCCTGTGGAACAGGCACAAGCGCTAAGCTGGCGTGCCTCTACGCCGACGGAAGGTTGCGCGAAGGCGAAATCTGGAGGCAGGAAAGCGTGGTGGGCAGCGTCTTCGAGGGCAGTATCAGGGTTCGCAACGGGCAGGTCTATCCCAGCATCAAGGGAGCAGCTTACGTGGATGCGGAGGCTGAGTTGATCCTGGACGAACTGGACCCGTTCTCTATGGGTATTCGAGCGTGAGCCGAGCGACGTACGACGTTGTGGTTGTGGGGGCTGGCATTGTCGGGGCGGCCTGCGCCAGCCAGCTTGCCGGGCGTGGCCTGCGGGTTGCCGTGGTCGATCGCGAATGTGTGGGCGGCGGCGCAACCGCCGCCGGCATGGGGCACATTGTCGTCATGAGTGATTCCGAGGCACAGTTCGCTCTGACGCGCTATTCCCAGCTGCTCTGGCGCGACCTGAGCTCTGAGATGCCAGCGGATGTGGAATACCAGCAATGCGGTACGATCTGGGTGGCAGAGGACGAGGAGGAAATGGGCGAAGTCCGGCGCAAGCAAGCGTACTACACCCAGCGCGCCGTTCCCGTCGAAGTCATCGACGGTAGCACCCTGGCACGGCTCGAACCAAATCTCCGCCAGGGCTTCGCAGGGGCTCTGCTGGTACCCGAGGATGCCGTTCTTTATCCGCCGTGTGCGGCGCGATGCTTGATGGAGCTTGCTAAGGCGAAGGGAGCCGAGCTGCACCTGGGATTCACTGTCTCCCGGATTGGGCAAGGACGCGTGTGCGCTCGAGATCGGGAGTTCTCGGCGGGCGCCATTGTGAATGCAGCCGGAGCGTGGGCGTCAGAGCTGATGCCGGAACTCGATGTAAAGAAGCGAAAAGGTCATTTGCTGATCACCGATCGGTATGCCGGATTTGTGCGCCACGCGCTGGTGGAGCTCGGGTATCTGAAGAGCGTTCATTCGCTCTCCAGCGACTCGGTCGCCTTCAATGTGCAACCCCGCATCACCGGTCAGATTCTTATCGGCTCTTCGCGGCAATATGGTGCCGAGACAACCGGCGTAGACAGTGAAATACTCTCTCGCATGCTGCGCCGCGCTCAGAAATATATGCCCGGGTTGGGCGAGCTGTCGACGATTCGTGCCTGGACGGGCTTTCGGGCTGCTACTCCCGACAGAGTTCCCTATATCGGTCCGTGGCCGGAAGACAAGACCATTTTTCTCGCTACCGGACACGAAGGGCTGGGCATCACCGCCGCCCTCGGGACGGGACAGCTTGTTGCCGACCAACTGACGGGAACGAAATCACGCATTCCAATCGAACCCTACCTGCCGGCAAGGACCGGTGCCGAGCGCATCCATGCCTGAGAGTATCGAGCTGAGGGTAAATCGTAAGCCGATCACGGTCCCAAGCGGGGCGACGGTTGCGGTGGCGGTAGCCATGGCGGGATCTCGATGCCGCCGCTCGGTGACCGGCGAGCTCCGCAGTCCGTTCTGTGGAATGGGGATTTGTTTTGAATGCCGGGTGACCGTGGACGGGAAGGCGCATCGCTTGAGCTGTCAAATTCTTTGTCAGTCAGGCATGGAAGTGAGCGTCGATGACTAAGAATCTGCGGCGATCGGTCGATGTCTTGGTGGTTGGCGGCGGGCCGGCGGGCATGGCCGCAAGTGTCGTTGCCGCGGAGTGCGGACTTCGCGTCGGACTGGTGGACGACAACCCGAGCCTGGGCGGCCAGATCTGGCGCGGGGAAACTACCTGGGGTAGCTCAGACGGAGCTCGGTGGGCGGAGCGATCCCGCAGTGTTGGTGTCGAAGCGCTGTGCGGAACGCGAGTCTTTCATCATCCTGCTCCGGGCGTCTTGCTTGCCGAGCGAGAGGAGGATGTTTACGAACTCGGCTTCCAGAAATTGGTGCTGGCCACCGGTGCCCGCGAGCGATTTCTGCCTTTCCCCGGCTGGACCTTGCCCAACGTGATGGGTGCGGGTGGGCTCGA
>DASPVG010000001.1:0-6404 GCA_035622455.1 Terriglobales bacterium | reverse complement strand
CTCCGGGTGCGCATAGCGCCCCGGTCAGGACACAACTCCGCTGGCAGTGTGTATCACGGCTGCCTGCGAAGGCCGCAGGCCGGGTGGCAACTAAGCCAGGGCGGCCTGCGTATGCGCCCCCATTGGCGTCGTAGGGGCTCAATACCGTTCAGGGTTCTAGGGCAACTGAGGTGCTGCCGAAAGAAGATCGCTCGCTGGCTCGCGACCACCAACTGCCTCATCCCGATTCGCTCACCGGCCTTTGTTATCCTTGGCTGTGCGTCAGATTGATAAACGGGTCTGGCTGTTCGTCATCCTCTCTGCTGGTCTCCAGATTTTGATCTTCCCCTTACCCAATTTCTACGGACTTTGCTGGGTTGCCATCACACCTCTGCTCGTTGCCCTGCTCCGGGCCCGGCGCCCGGAAACCCTGCAATTGCGAACCGGCAGGAATCTGCTCCCGGCGAAACCTCTTGCGGCGTTTTTGCTGGCCTACGTCTGCGGAATCCTCTGGTACGGCGGTACCTGCTACTGGATCTATCCCACCATGCGGCAATACGGCGGGCTGAACGCGGCCGCGGCCCTGGGTGTTCTGATTCTGTTTTGCCTCTACCTTGGGATCTATCACGGCGTGTTCGGACTTCTGATTAGCCTGCTCGCCGGTGCCGATCCGGTTAGCCGGAGGGCCCTTGTCGTCTCACCATTTGCTTGGGTTGCAGTCGAATTGGCTCGCTGCCGAATCACCGCATTCCCTTGGAACCTTTTGGGCACCTGCCAGGTGGACAATATTCCCCTGGCGCGCATCGCGACCGTAACCGGAGTCTACGGCCTTTCTTTTGAAATCATGCTCGTCAATTCGGCTTTTGCGGCGGCGTTTCTCGTGCGCCGGGAGAAGCGCACACCCTTGTTGCTGGCCGCGCTGACGGCCGTCCTCGCGTTGCAGGCCGGGCGTCTGGTTCCGGCGCCCCAGGCGAGAGCCGATCAGGTGGCGACTCTGGTCCAAGCCAACGTGCCGGTTCTCCAAGGGGCGCAATGGACCAAAGAATACTTTGAGACAACCTTGGAGGAGCTGAGCGCGTTCTCTTCCAATCGGGAAGCCAGCGATAACCCCGCCTTTCGCTTGATTGTCTGGCCAGAATCGCCGGCCCCCTTCTATATCAGCGATCCCATCTTTCGCGGTGCGGTCAGCAACCTGGCCCGGCGGGAAGGTTCCTGGGTGTTGGTCGGCGCCATCGGGATCGACCACGGCACAGACAATCGTGGGCGCTCCAGCGCAATCTACAACTCAGCTCAGCTGGTCAGTCCCACCGGCGAGTGGGAAGCACGTTACGATAAGGTCCATCTCGTGCCTTTTGGCGAATATGTGCCCTTCGAACCTCTGTTCTCTTTTGCGGGAGGACTGACGAAAGAGGTTGGAGATTTTTCCCCGGGGACATCGCGAACTCCTCTCGCGGCCAATGGGATCAAGCTGGGTGTTTTTGTCTGCTACGAATCGATTTTCCCTGGTGAGATACGTCAGTTTGCGGCCGAAGGCGCCCAAGTTCTGGTGAACATCTCGAATGACGGATGGTACGGGGATAGCGGTGCCTATGCCCAGCACCTCAAGCAAGCACGCGCCCGGGCCATTGAAAATGGCCGCTGGTTGTTGCGCGCGACCAACACCGGCGTTACGGCTTCGATCGATCCCTACGGTACGGTGGTCGCCAGTTTGCCGCGCAAGGTGCGAAGCGCTTTATCGGCTCCCTATGCGCTGTCAAGCCGCACCACGTTCTATACTCGACACGGCGACTGGTTCACCTATCTGTGTGCGATAATCTGTGGAACGGCGCTGGCGATGCGCTGGGCGCTCCGAAAACGAGGCGAGAGTTAGCAGGGCATCGTACCAGCAGGCAGCGAGCCTAGAACGGTTGCCTCCAACCGTTGAGCCCCACTTCTCGAAGGATGATGGCATGGTAGAAGAACTGGAACAGGAATACGGTGTCTTGAAAGAAAAAGTCCGCGAACTTCGGGAGTACCTTTGACGCGGACAAGCTACGTCAGCAGCTGAGCGAGATCGACAAGCAGACCGCCGATCCGAATCTGTGGTCCAATCCTCAGGAATCCCAGCAACTCATGCGCCAGAAAAAGCGCCTGGAAGAGATGTTGGCGGTTGAGGCCGATCTGGTTCGCCGCAGCGAAGACATTTCTGCGTATTTTGAGCTAGCTCGGGAAGGAGAATCGGTCGACGCTGATTTGCGCCGCGAGATCGATTCCCTCCGACAAAAGGTGGACCGCCTGGAGACAGAAACCCTGCTCTCGGGTGAAAATGACTCCCGCAACGCCATCGTCACCATTCATCCGGGCGCCGGCGGCACCGAATCACAGGACTGGGCGGACATGCTGCTGCGCATGTATTTGCGGTGGGCGGAGCGTCAAGGCTTCCAGACCGTCCTATACGATTACCAGCCGGGAGAAGAAGCAGGTCTGAAGTCGGCGACCTTCGCGGTCAACGGAGAATACGCCTTCGGCCTGCTCTCGAGCGAGATCGGAGTGCACCGCCTGGTACGAATCTCGCCATTTGATCAGGCCAAGCGACGACACACCTCGTTTGCCAGTGTTTTCGTCTCCCCAGAGATTGACGACAGTATCGAGATTGTCATCCGGCCGGAAGACCTTCGGGTCGACACCTACCGTTCGAGCGGCCGCGGCGGGCAGCACGTCAATACGACCGACTCCGCCGTGCGCATCACCCACATCCCCACGGGGATTGTGTCGAGTTGCCAGAATGAACGCTCGCAGCACAAGAACCGGGATCGGGCGATGAGCATGTTGCGCTCCAAGTTGTACGAGCACGAAATGGAGAAGAAGCGCGCAGCCACCAAGAAGATCGAGGATGCGAAGCTCGACATCGACTTTGGCTCGCAGATTCGGTCCTACGTACTGCAACCCTACCGGCTGATCAAGGATCATCGCACCAAGACCGAGGTTGGAGACGTGGACCGGGTTCTCGATGGCGATCTTGAGGCATTCGAGCGGGCATACCTGCGAATGCGCCGAGCGGAAAGCAAGTAACTTGTCCCTCCAGGGATTGCGTGGGCGGCGATGCTAGTAAAGCCGCTGCCCTCGAGAAAGGATCGCTTTTGTTGCCGTGACGGTTATGGCCACTCGAAGGATTCCCGAAAGACCTGCTGGGACAAAACTGGGTCGTCGCTTTGAGCAGGCATTGTTATTTGCCCATCGGCAGCATGCCGGCCAGATTCGCAAGGGAACCCCGGCGCCTTACATCTCTCATCTGCTGGGGGTTGCCGGATTGGTACTCGAAGCCGGAGGCGACGAGGACTTGGCAATCGCTGCCCTACTGCATGACGTGGTCGAAGATTGCGGAGGCACTCCCATGCTCAAGGAAGTGCGTCGGCGCTTTGGCAAACGGGTCGCCCACGTGGTCGAAGGTTGTACCGACACCTGCCTGGACCCGAAGCCACCTTGGCGCCGGCGCAAGGAGAACTACGTTCGACACCTCCGCGAGGCTGACGCGGACACTCACCTGGTTTCCGCCGCCGACAAATTGCACAATGCTCGCCACATTCTCTCCGACTACCGTCAAGACGGGGAAATGATCTGGACTCGCTTTTCCGGAAAACGTCGGGGTACACTCTGGTATTACCGCGCGTTAATAAGGGAGTTCCGTCGCCGCAAACCCAATCGCTTGGTGAATGACCTCGAGCGTGTAGTCTTCGAACTGGAAAGCGCTGTGCGAAAAGACCATAGTCGGCGCCATCGATCCCGGTGATTCCTTAAGACCCCCGTGCCAGTTTAAGGATGCTGGACTATTGTCGTCGTCCCCGGCATGAGCAGGCGCATCACCACCTCAGGCTAAGAATAGTGTCGTTGGTAACCTGAACTGGCGGGAAAACACTGGCCAAAATCCCCTCTCTCGATTCATCCTGTAACTTCTAAATCCTCTGCAATTTAGGACTTCGAGCGAATGTCCCGCATGATCGACGCGGTTCGTAAATCTGCCTTGCCCTCGAACATGATGCACTTTGCGGCACGCGGTGCACTCATGGTGCCGCCCGAGGAAATGATCGAGATCCTCGTCCATCTCGCCAACCACAACACGGTCTTCGGTCCGCAGGCAAAAATGACTCTGGCCGGCTGGAACGTGAAGTCCTGCCGGGAAATCCTGGCCAATCCCGCCAGCCCCAAGGAAGTCCTGGAATACTTCATCGATCCCACCAATCTGCAACCGGGCCTGCTGCCGGCCCTTCTCGACAACCCCTCGGTAGCTGAAGACCTCCTGGTCCGCTTGGCCACCCGCGCCACTCGGGAACAGGCAGAGATTCTGCTGGAGAATCCACGGGTGAGCCAGCTGCGATCGGTCTTAGAAACCCTCACTGCCAATCCGAAGCTTCCTTCCGTGCTCACGGCTGGCGCCCGAGAGAAGCTGGCCTTATTATCGCCTGCTCCGGCACCGCAAGGGACCTCGACAGCAGCCCCGAGCTCGTCTTCTGTCGGGGAAACCGTCGCTTCTCCGCCGGCAAGCCCGCAAGCCGAAAGTCCAACTGCCACTTCCTCCGGGACCCCAGCGCATGATCCTTTCGAAGTCCGTCCGGAAGGGATTGATCGATTGATGGCCGAGCCTGCCGGGGAAATCTCAGCTCCAACCGACAAGCAGCTCACGCCGGTTGAAACCCCTGCTCAACCGGTACCCCCTGGCGTCCAATCCTCGCCAGTTCCCGCGGGCGTTCAATCCTCCCCAGTTCAGGACTCGCAGCGCGCACCCCGCTTGATCGACTCCGTTCGTAAGTCTGCCCTGCCCTCGAACATGATGCAGTTTGCGGCGCGGGGTGCGCTCATGGTGCCGCCCGAGGAAATGATCGAGATCCTCGTCCATCTCGCCAACCACAACACGGTCTTCGGTCCGCAGGCAAAAATGACTCTGGCGGGCTGGAACGTAACGTCCAGCCAGGACGTCCTGGCCAATCCCGCCAGCCCCAAGGAAGTCCTGGAATACTTCATGGATCCCGCCAATCTCCGACCCGCCCTGCTGCCGGCCCTTCTCGAGAACCCCTCGGTAGGTGAAGACCTCCTCGCCCGCTTGGCCACCAGCGCCACTCGGGAACAGGCAGAGATCCTGCTGGAGAGTTCGCGGGTGAGCCATCTGCGATCGGTGCTAGAGATTCTCACTGGCAATCCGAATCTGCCTTCCGTGCTCACGGCTCGCGTCAAAGAAAGGCTGTCCTTGCCAGCCACCCCGGCCCCTGCGGAGGAGAACGTTGCTCCTCTGCCGCCAAGTCCGGAGGCCGAAAGCCCAGCTGCCGCTTCCGCTGAAGCTCCGGGTCACGATTCGGTGATATCTGAAGAGGAGGTAATTGATCGATTCATGGTCGAGCATGCCGGGGAAATCGCGGCTGACGCCGACAAAGAGTTCGCGCCGCTTGGGGACAGCCTGGAGCTGCCGCTGTCGGAGGCGGTCACACCTGCGGCCCAAGCCGCCGCCGCATCTGCCGGCGGGAAGCAGGAGACCGTAACCCAGACAGCGGTTCCGCCGAAGCAAAAAAAGTGGATTCTGAGCGCAGAGGAGCAGCGCGGCAGTGCCCTGCAAAAGATCGCGAAACTCGATACCAAAGGCCGCATCTTGTTGGCAATGAAAGGAAACAAGGAAGAACGGTCGCTATTGATTCGCGATGGCACAAAAATCGTGGCCCTGGCGGTACTCGAATCGCCTCGGATTACCGATGCTGAGGTGGAACGTTTTTCCAGCCAGAAAAACATTTCTGACGCCGTGCTGCGGGCGATCTCGATGAAGCGCAGTTTCATCAAACAATACCCCATCGTGAGAAACCTCACCTTCAACCCTCGCACTCCGATCGATGTAGCGCTCGGACTGATCAAGAACCTCCTGACCCCCGATCTCCGCCATCTTTCCGGCAACAAAGAAGTGTCCGATACGGTTCGCAAGCTGGCCATAAAGATGTTTCGACAAAAGCTGGCTACGCAAAAGAGCTAATCTTGGCTGGCATTACGCGTGGAATAAAAACCGCTACCATTTCTCCCGCCGAAAACCGCGCCGACCAGCCATGCCACTCGCGTCACTCGGAACAGATACGCTTTCATGCTGATCGAATCCGTCAAACCAACCTTCATTAGGCGTCTAACGCCACGGATCGTGTCCGACGGTTGGCGGTGACAGGCGAGACAGCTAAAATCATTGCTTATGGCACTCCCCTGCGCCTCGGATCCAATCAGGGAGCTTCTCGAACGATCGAAGACCATCGCTGTAGTGGGACTTTCGAACAGTCCCTTGCGTCCGAGCCATGGGGTCTCGGCGTACATGCAGACGCACGGCTATCGCATCATCCCGGTTAATCCGAACATTAAGGGCGCTTTGGGAGAAAAAGCATATCCATCCCTGCTGGAGGTGCCGGAAAGGATTGATATCGTGA